>PMON01000068.1 GCA_003162395.1 Acidimicrobiaceae bacterium | reverse complement strand
TGCTTATTGCAGGATGCGGGCTAAAGGAAGGCTGCTCCTGCCAGAGACTTTGAGCGCGGAGCCCTAAGAGGCTGGCGGAGTGCCTTAGTCAATTCAGTGAAAGACCACTGGCACGACTGCCGCTCACGTGCTCGGGCGCGGATGGTGACGGGGCGTGACTGATCCTTTGGTCGGCAAGTTCGGTGCAGCGGAAATGTGCCACTCGAAAATTTCGATTACGCAACTCGCACAGTCGCAGCCCGAGACGTTGGTGCGGGCACCTCATCACCGCGTTCCTTGAGAGACTCGATATGGAGCTCAATCGCCTGCTGAATGTGCGCGGTGACCTCCTCGATGGAGACACCGGTGGCTACGCATCCGGGCAAGTCCGGAACGTATGCAGACAAAGTTCTCACCCGCGGCTTCAATGACAATTGTGAACTCGGTGATCGCTGCCTCCGAGGCACATCGGCTCGACGCACGATGCGAACAGGCGTTGCCCTTCCCAGCCTTAAGGGGTGACGGGGGGCGTCTTGATCGGTGAGGTCAAGACGCCCCCGTTCCCTTTACGGCGTGGTCACGCTCCAGGCGAAGGTTCCCCAGTTCGTGTAGAAGTCGCGCGTGCTCGGCGGGATGTACTCCGCCATCAGGTACACGCGGCCGTTCCAGAACTGCCCGCCCGAGTAGTCGCCCCAGCGGCAGCTTGTGGACCCGACGAACGCCGGGTAGCACGTGAACCCGTCTTCGGGCGCGGTGCCTGCGGCCGCGATGCGGATCTGGCCCGCTGGACCGCCGTTGTTGAAGGTCATGTAGGCCGCGCTCGGGTAGTTCGACGTCCCGCTCAGCGAGAAGTCGAGGATCCCGTGCCCTTCCCCATTCACCACGATGTCGGGGTACATGAGGTTGGCTGTGTTGGCCACGTAGCCCTGGCGCCGGATCGATGCGCTGATCCCACGATGGTCGGACGAGGCGTTGAGGATGAACCACGAGATGCCGGCGTTCGGCGTGCTCGTCGTCCCGATGGCGGTGTCCAACTCGGCGTACAGGTTTCCTTCTGTGTAGGTGACCTCCTGGACCGCGTTGAAGTCCGTCTGGATCGTCGACGGGCTCGTCGCTCCGACGGTGCTCCCGAGCGGGAGTGTCCCTGCCTCCTGTGTTGCGTTCGGCGGGAACGCGTACGGCTCGGAGACGACCTCGGTCGCCGAGAGCGCCGGGTTGCCGCCGTTCGCGAGGACCTGCGTCCCCGTCAGCGCGTAGACCAACAGGTGGTTGTCGCTGTTCGCGTCGGAGTTCGACTCGACGAAGAACTCAGTGTTCGGGGCGAAGCTCCCACCCGACGGCGTCGAGGCTGGCGAGACGTGGTACGGCTGTCCGAATGCGTCCGAGGTAATGGCGTAGCGGGCAACCGACGGCAGGGTGCCACCAGCTGCCGCGGACTCGAGGCGCTGCTTCGAGATCGCGTACACCACGGCACCGTTGAAGAAGGGCTCGTTCGTCGAGAACTCGTTCGTCGCGATGTAGAAGCCGTTCGAGTCAGCGCCGATCTGGTCGTAGTCCCCGAAGCACGGGCAGCCGCCCGCTGTGTTCGCGACGTCGGTGGTGTCGATCCCGAAGACCTCGTAGTTACCGAGCGGGTTCGACGTCTTGCTCACCGCAACGAACTCAATGCTGGGTGACAGCTCTGTATTGCCGGGGCCAACTGCGCCGACCACGAACTCGGTGAAGAACCAGCGGTGCGTCGTGGCGTCGTACATGCACCGCGGGTCCGAGAGAAATGCGGTCGACGGCTGATTGAACAGCGCGTAGGTCGGCGTGACGGCGAGCTCGGGGGTGCCCGTCGTCGAGTACGCCGCGACGGCGTTGTTGATGATCTCGACGTCGATCGGTCCACCGCCGTTCGTGCTCGGTCCCACGCAGGTCCCTTGGTCGGGCGGCTCTAGGTCGCCGCCACCGTTGACGGCCGCCTGCTGCGGACCCGAGATGCCCTCGAAGCCGATCTCTCCACCGTCGCGGCCGCTTGTCGACCCAACGCCTGCTCCGCTCCCGATTGTGCCGTGCACGAGGGAGGGGCCATTGCCATTGCCGGGACCGACACCGTTCTCAGGGCTGTTGAGCACGGTGCCGTTCGAGGAGCCCGATGGCGGCGGTGGCGCCCCAGTGCCAGCGATGGCGGTGAGGTTGACGGCGCCGAGATCCTGCAACGGGACCGTCGAGGACTGGTACGTGATCGGACTTGGGCTGCTGACTGCGGCGCCCGCAGACTGCGCAGAGGCCGCAACGAGCGATGCGCAGCCGAGTGCCGCGGCCCCGGCTGTGGCGAACACCCGTCGCGAAACCTTCGAATTGAGCATGGATCCCCTCCTGTTGGGCACGAAACGCTCTCGGAAGACTACGAAGGCGAGTCGTCCCCGTCCAATGGCTGGAACCACTGGTTACACCCCTCCGACGAAGGCGAGCGATCGATGGGAGAACCTGGCCCGGCCGGGGTACATTCATCGACAATGCGACAGCCGAAGCGGCGATCGCGCCACGGCATCAACGGTGCGCCGAGCGCTGGGTCCTCCCTCATCGGGGCCCGTCCGCGACCCGTCCACGTCTTGACCGTGGGCATCGTCGTTGCCACCGTTGGCGCGCTTGCCGGCGGCACCGCAGGATGGGCGATCGGACGGCTCGAGCCTGCTCGCGCCAGCGGCCACGCGACGTGGTCGCTCCAGGCGGTGCCGAATCCGCCTGTCGGCGTCGCTACCCAGCTGAACGGTGTCTCCTGCGTGACGGCACCGTCCTGCGCGGGGGTCGGGGTCTCCACTTCGCACACGATCGGGCCACTCACCGAGCGCTGGAACGGCACCACGTGGACGTCGACGCCCGCACCGTCTCCCGCATCCAGCCGGTCGAGTGTGCTGAACGACGTCTCGTGCACCTTGACGACGAATTGCCTCGCGGTCGGTGAGCGGACAACCGCTACTGGCGCAACGAGGTCGCTGACCGAGCGCTGGAACGGCAAAGCCTGGGCGATCGTGAGCTCGGCGAACCCGCAGGGCGCGGCCTACGTGGACCTGAACGCGGTGTCGTGCGTCCGATCGAGCTGCGAGGCGGTTGGATTCACCTCAGCGAGGACGTTCCATGACGTCGCGCTCGCTGAGCATTGGAACGGTCGCACCTGGACCGTCCAGGCCGTCGCGCGTCCGAGCACGGCGTCCCTCGCGCTCGTCTCAGTCTCGTGTCGATCTGCATCGTGGTGCCTCGCCGTCGGTCACACGGTCGGTGCCCGAGTGGGCACCTCGTTCGCGGAGCGGTGGAACGGAGCACGGTGGTCGTTGATCACGGCACCCGAGCAAGCCGGTGGCGAGACAACCTTTCTTCGGAGCGTGTCCTGCACGTCGACACACTCATGCGTCGTGGTTGGGGACGTTGCGGCGGCATCGGGCACGTCGACGACGCTCGCCTTGCAGTGGGACGGGGCCACATGGACCAAGATCGCGACTCCAAACGTTCCACACACAACGATGGATGTCTTGGAGTCCGTCGATTGCATGACCGGCGTCTCCTGCGTCGCGGTCGGCGTCGACGCAGGGTCCTCAAAGGGCGACAAGACGCTGGTCGAGCGGCGGAGCGGGGCGTCCTGGACGGTCATGGCGTCGCCGAACCCCTCGGGAGCAGCCTCGAGCCAACTGGTTGCGGTGTCGTGCACCGCGCAGGTCGTCTGCGAATCGGTCGGCACTTACACCGCGTCCAGCCGGACGAGATCCTTTGCCGAGCGCTATGTCGGACTCCTCACCGGGAGATGACCTGTTCGGATCGGCACTTCAACCTGGTGGCCAACTTGCTGGTGGCCGATCTGCCCGCTACGTAGTGACATCGAGCACGTCGTCGTCATGCGTCGTGGGTTGGCTACTCCCAACGGGACGTCCGTTCTACGTCTCCTTACGGTGCCGGACTTCGATCGATCGCATCCGCAAGGCGATCCAGGAATGCATCGACGTCGTCGACGCTGTAGCCGCGAAGCGCGAGGCGAAACTCCGCGGCACGAAGGGTCGCGGACGTTGGGCGAGAGGCGTCGTTGAGGTCCGGGGCCGGTCCGGAGTCGGGCACCTCGAGAAGCTTGCGAACGGACGCGAGCAAAGCGTCGACGTCGTGGATGTCGTACCCACGAAGTGCCTTTCTGAACGACGGTGACCGAAGTTCGTCGAAGGCTGCGGGCGTCTGTGACGGTTCCATCTTCTCATTCTGTCGGCCCGCCATGATCGGAGGCATCGAGACGACGATGCTGCTGGGGCGGTGCCCGGCATCGAGGACGTCGCTGCGTTCATAAGCTTCGCAGCCGGCCTCGCGGCTGACTCGGCACGACGGTACTGACTCGTTTCACTTTCTCGGTGGGACAGCCGACGCTCAGCGCCCAGCCGGCTCCACCGATGAGTTCTATCCTCGGCAGGCGTCTGACCCGATGACGGACCAGTGGAAGGAGCAGCGTTGTCTCAGCTGCTGAGGTTGCAGTGCTTCAATGTGTCGTTGGACGGATTTGGCGCAGGTGACGGGCAGAGCCTGGACCACCCCTTCGGGCACGCCAACCCCGCAGACCTGTTCTCGTGGGCCGGCGCGACGGCCAGCTGGGTGAACCGCACTGACCCCGGCGGCAGCCGAGGACTCGACGACTACTTCACCCGCGACATGACAACCAACATCGGCGCCGAGATCATGGGTCGCAACAAGTTCGGTCCCGAGCGCGGCCCGTGGGAGAGTCACGAGTGGAAGGGCTGGTGGGGCGACTCCCCACCGTTCCACACCCCGGTGTTCGTGCTCACCCACCACGACCGCCCGTCGTTCACGTTGTCCGACACCACCTTCCACTTCCTCAACGCCACACCCGCCGAAGCCCTGCAACGAGCGAAGCGGGCCGCAAGCGGCAAGGACGTCCGTCTTGGTGGCGGCGTCGCAACTGTCCGCGAGTTCCTCGACGCCGACCTCGTCGACACGATGCACATCGCCGTCGCGCCAATCGAGCTTGGACACGGTGAACGAGTGTGGAAGTCCTACAGCGAGCTACTCGACCGCTTCCACCTCGACTCCGTGCCCAGCCCCAGCGGCGTGACCCACCTGCTGTTTTGGCACCGGTGACCATCACTCAGCATCGAGATCCGAGCGGACATCAGACATGACGACGGCTGTCCCCTACCAATCGCTCGCACTCGAGGCCGTTGTGTCAAAGAATCGAGCGACTCGGATTCGGACCCTTCGACGAGCCACGGGTCGCCGTCACCGCTAGGGAGCACATGCTCTCACCCACTGGCCGAGCGGGCCCCCGAACTCCCCTTCAGAGCATTCGATCCACTCTGTCGCGACAAGTCTTTAGCGATGGCCAAGGGCCATCTCCCAAGGTCTTGGGGCTTCGTCCGACGACACTTTTAGCGGCGGCTGCCGAGGATACGGAGCAAGGCGAGGTAGACCATGACCAGTGCGAACATGATCGCCAGGGCCGAGAACCACTCGCCCTCCTTGCTCACACCGGCCTTCTGCGCCATGTAGACAAAGTTGAAGTCGACGAAGAGATTCATGACGGCGATGAAGAGGTACAGGACGCCGAAGACGAGCAGGTACGTCAGCCCCTGCGACGTGTACGGGATCCTGAGGCCGAGGATCACCGCGACCATCATGGCGAGCAGCCCGATGCTGGCGACGAAGGTGACCTGCATGAATCGATTCGTGACGCGGACCAGTCCGGTGCGGTAGAGGACCAGCGCGCCGAAGAAGATTCCTGTGGTCCCGAGGATGGCGAGCGGGACGACCGTGCGGTTGCCCGAGGCGTAGAACCGGCTGACCCAGCCCAGCACGCCGCCCATCGCGACCGCATAGATCGGGGCACAGACGTTCGCCCGAGCTGGTCGGAACATGCCGACCAGCCCTGCGCCGAGCGCGACGAACAGTGCGACCCACATGAGACCAGGCGCCGGGTTGGCAATGGCAGAAGCCGTGCCGGCAGCCACTGCGATCGCCGACAGCACCAGGACCTTGTCGAAGACGTCCTTGGCGACGAACGGGGCACGATCGGTGACGGTCGTCGACGATGGTCCGAACGTCGAGACGAGCCTCGAGTAGTTCTGGGCAGATCCGGCACTGCCCTTCTGCGGGGTGGTGATTGCCATCTCGTCTCCTTTGCGTTGGCGCAAGTCTATTGTCGGTGCATCGGGCACTCGCGGCGCCTCATGCAAGACAGAGATCGCCGCTCTGATGTTCAAGGATCGACTCTCCACTCCGCCGTGCAGGACCGGCTTCACCGGAAACCCGGTGTGCTGCAGCCTTCGACAAGACTGACGCCGTGACGAGTGACGACGCCAACCACCTTGACCCTGACGTCCCGACCGAGCGCCGCTTCGGTTGGTCGAACCTGTTTGTCACGCCCGACGAGGACCCGAGAAGTCAGGCCACCTCAGTCGGCGAGAGGGCGACGCTGGTCGACTTCATCACGGGCTGCCGTCAGACGCTGGAACTCAAGTGCCAGGGCCTCGGTGCCGAGCAGATGGCCCGGCGATCTGTTCCGCCGTCGAACATGTCGCTTCTGGGCCTCGTCCGTCACATGGCCGACGTGGAGCGCTACTGGTTCCGCCAGATCCTCTCGGGCCAGGATGCGCCACGCCGCTACCGCACGACCGAGGACCGTGACGCCGACTCCAACGGCGCAAGCCCTGATCCGGCCGTCGTCGACGATGCGTGGGATGCGTGGCGCGAGGAGGTCACCTACGCCGAGCAGTGCGTCGAAGGATTCAGGGATCTCGGGACGACGGTGCGCCTCCCCAACGAGGAAGAGGAGATCGCTGTACGCGAGGTGCTCATGCACATGATCGAGGAGTATGCCCGCCACTGTGGCCATGCCGACCTGCTTCGGGAACGGATCGACGGGCGAGTGGGCGTCTAGGGCCACCCACCTTGCTTTCATCCGGGAGAGGAGAGAATGGCCTTCCGGCAACGCCTCCTACGTCAGCGCTCCACCCGTGCGGGTCGCTCTGTGTGTCACCGACAACGCCGGGTCGAAGTCTTTATGCCACCTTTTGCCACGGTGCTCAACGCTGGAGATGCGCCCTCCCACTTCGTTGTTGCGACACGTGTGGGGCACGCACTGACGTTGGCATGCGGACGCGGAGCGCGCCCTTACCGAGGCATCCTCACGGCCGTGGTCGCAACGGACGCTCACGGGCGCGCCCCCACCGACCAACAGCGCGAGCCGACGAGCCGCGCGAAGCGCGCGATTACTGAATGCGTCCCACTCGCGCGCACGCGCCCGGGGCGTCAGGAGCTCTTCGGGTACGACACGGACGCGAGCGACGTGAAGCACTGCGCGAGAGTCCCACCGCCGCAGGCGCCCGACGAGAGCGCCTCCATCGTGCCATTGTGGCCGATGTAGAGCGCTCCGGCGGTATAGCCGAAGGTGTACACCGTGAGCCACATGTTGTGAGCAGGCCGATAGGCCAGCGGGAGGGTGGCGAACTCGCTGCTCGTCGGCGTCTGCTGGGCCATGGAGCCGGAGAGATAGACGACGCCATTTGCGATCGCAACGCTCGGGTTCCCACTGCCGTAGGTGCTGTTCTTAGATGCCCAGCCGTTGATCAAGGAGAGCTTGTGGAACGTCACCGTGCTCGTGACCTGCGGACGGGTGCTCAGCTGATTGGACGCGTACGCGGCGCCCCCGGCTGACAACACGAGTGCCAGGGTCGCGACGATGAGCGCTGGAGTCTGGGCGACGAGCGAACGCCCTACGCGGCCCGTGCTGGCGAGGCGTGATGCAGGCATGGTGTCATCCTCTCTTGCCCGCGAGGGAGTCGCGGTGCCGATGCCGTGTTCTAGTGCAGTCGAGTCGACGTTGCAGGGCGACGTCGAGGGGCGAGTGACAGCCGATCTGAACGGCTGGTGCAGCAGCCGTGGGGGGCTGATCGCGTGGTCAACTGAATGGAGGCGGTGCGCAGCTCCGCGGCTCATTGGTGACCATCCTCCAAGTCACAATCGGACCTCCGACGCTTGACGAAAGTGCCCCTCAGCTAGACGACCTCTCTCACGGTGACAACAGCTCATTCACACAAGCGCTCTTGAATGACGTCGGCTTGCCCACCCCGTCTCATGGTGCTCCTCGAAGGCCCCAACCTCAATGGCGCCAATGTCGGGTAGCAGATCTAGCGCGTCGGCCCTTCGACTGGAACGCGCATGTCGAACCTACGGTCGATGATTTCGAATTCGGGCGAGGCACAGCCGCACGCTGGAGGAGGCGCCACAATCATGAATCGAGTACCTTGCCGACAGGACGAGGGATTGGAGCTGCCATGGTCGCGTGCGGACACTGTGGAGGGTGCTGCGCCCACTGCGGCGCCATCTGTGGCGGATCATTCGGCGCACCCGCGATTGGCCTCGCGGGTGCGTTCGGAGGAGGCGGACTCCTTGGGGGCGGACTCTTTGGTGGTATCGGATACATCCCGTACGTCGGCGGTGTCCCGTTCTTCCACCACAAGAAGCGTGACGACAGCACAGAGGACGAAACGACGGACGGGACGAAGGTTGACTGCGACGCCCTCGCTGACCCGAGCCACTCCGGCCACCGTGAGGCTGTGACCACTATCGCGCACGTGGACGATGCAACGCACGAGTCGATTCTGAAGCGCATTAAAGAGGAGCTCGCGAAGCTCTAGACCGGGCTGTGCTTGCCATCGAGCGCATGCTCGACCTTCAGCCGGCAGAAAGTCCTACCCAGATTCGCAGCGCAGATCGTGGATCTGCACGTTCGGCGAACTGCCGAGACACCCGGCCCGACTACGGCGTTGCGGACGCTCGCGAATCGGACGACCCGCGTTGAGCGAGCGCAATCAACCCACTGCTGACGGCTGGTCCGGCCAAGTGGTGGCATAGGCCGGCTCCTGACCAGACTTGATGCGAGCGAAGCGGAGCAGCTCTCGCGCGATTCCGGCATTGCCGCTTGCCCATCCAACCTCGGGCTCAAGCGCGCTCGGCGTTGCTCGGTGCTCGACGTTCGACCAGCGGGCGCCGTCGGCATCGATTGTCGCCCGCGATCTGAGATCATCGACCAGGACGTGGGCGAAGTCCATGTCCTGGTCGTGCTCGACGAATCGATCGCACGCAAGGGCCAGCACGCCAGCGGTCCCGCAACACCGCCCACTGTTGTCCCAGAACCCCGGCCGAAGCTGCTGCGGCAGTCCGGAACCGATGATGGTGCTCCAGCAACGGTCACCAAGCGATGACCAGCCACTGTCGCCTGTCACCTTCGCGAGCTGACGGAACACCTGGGCGTCCCCCGCCGGTCCATGGCACCATCCATAGCTGAAGCGCTCCACGAGATCCGGCCGGTACTGCGGGTCCGAGTGCGGCACGAGAAAGCCCGTCGCATCCGCCTCGTTGCGCGCCACCACATCAGCCGCTCCAGCCAGTGCAAGCGCGGTGAGCTCGGGCTGTCCACACGCACCTCCGACGGCGGCGAGCGACGAGACGATCCCGAGCGTCCCGTGCGAGATGTGATGCAGGCGAGACGCCTCTCCAGCCCGATCTTCCCATTGGACGCCGTGTGCCGTGCGCTCCGCGGTGCGCAGATATGGCGTCACCGCGAGTAGTGCCAGTTCAAGGTCTTCGACGCTCAACGCCCCGAGTGCGATGCCCGCATTGCCGGCGAGAAGCTCGAAGTCGTCGCCCCAGCGCTCCCCGTCAAACCGACCGCGGATCTGTTCAGCGGCCAGCTTGACGGCCTCACCTGCGAAGTGCTCTCCAAGTTGGTCGTGAACGGCGTGCAGCGCGACCGCCATCCCGGCAAGCCCGAAGTACAGCGAGGAGTCGACCCAATGGCCCACAGCGCTGGCGACGGTCGAGGCACCGCGCGCGGCGGCAATGGCATATCGCTCGTCTCCGACGTGGTGATACCCCTCGAGCATCGCGAGCACGATCCCAGCGGATCCGCTGTACAGCGTGTCATCGGGCCCGGCGTCCGACGGAGTCGCCTTCCAGACCAGCCCTGACTCACCTTCCTGCGCTGACGACATCAACCAGTCCAGCGACATGACGGCGAGGGACTGTGCGTCGACGAGCGCTTCCGGCACAGTCTCATTGTTGCAGGCCCCGCCGTGCCGCTCTGCCGTCAGTCGATCGCAGAATCGGCTACGCCGCCACGATCGATGGGGAGAATCGAGTCAATCCAAGAATCGGGCGGCAGATTCACGGTGGGAGTCACTCACTCTTCGCACTCTCTTACGGAGCGGTGAGCGCGGTGAGTTCGAAATGGCGAGCTGGCTTCACCGATGGCTCCGCACCACTTTCCATCATCGGGCGATCGCTACGACTTCCGTCTGTCAGACGACGCCAGCAAGGAAGCCTCTCAGCGATTCGTTGAACGCGTCGGCCTCGTCCATGTTGGCCGCGTGCCCCGCACCAGGGATCACCGAGAGCTCGGCGTTGGGAATGCGCTCGACCATGTAGTCGGCCGCCTTCCGGAACGCCGTGTCGTGCTCGCCGACCAAGACGAGAGTCGGAACATTGATGAACGCAAGGGAGTCGATCACACTCGCATCGTGCTGCACGAGGATCCCTCGCGCCGCGAGCGCGAGCGCGCCGGGATCGCCTGCGCCGAGTCGTGCCTCCGCGCTCGTGGGGAGCGCGGAGGCACCGTCACGCTCGAGTGCGGCCGCGGACGACTCGGCGAACTCGTTCCAGCGATCGCGGCCCGCGCTATTGCGGTACCCGGGCCCGCAGTCGCACAGGAGCAGTGCCGCTACGCGCTCTTGGTGCGCGAGGTGGAAGCAGAGCGACAGATACCCACCGAGCGAGAGCCCACCTATCGCAGCTCGCGGGATAGCGCACGCGTCGAGGATCGCCACCATGTCCTCGACGCACGCGTGGTGGGTGAAGTAGTGCGGATCGGTCGCCGCCACAGTCCGGCCATGGCCTCGGACGTCCCACGTGATGACCTGCCGGTCGACGGCAAGCGCGTCGACGTTCGAGTCCCACATTGCCGCGCTCGAGCCGAATCCGTGGGTGAGCAGGAGCGGGACTGATGCCGAGGGCTGGCCGTGCACCTCGTAGTGGAGGACAACGCCATCACGCTCTAGGTGTGCTTCGCTCATCTGCGGCTCCTAGCGTCCCGGGCAGCACGGGAGGCCCGCGTCGGGCGACAGCTCCTTCGGGGATGTCGAGGATGCATTTGCTGAACGCGTTGCATGAGATCGTTGAACAATTGTATCCGGCCTCGCAGCGAGCCCGTTGCTCACTGGCAGATCCGACTGGCACGACAATTGTGGTCACCGTGTCTGGGGCTTGCTTGCTCTCAACGCATCCTGACAGATAGAGAACAACGTCGCGCGTGCCTATCAAACAAAGCGTGCGCGACATGTCATGGGAAATGCGTCGCGCCGAATCTCCGCCCGCACGACGCTCTGAGTCAGCTGACCTCCATCGCGTCGACTGAACAGTCAGAAGCCCGGACGGGAGCCGCGGTCAGGGTCACCTGTCCTGAGCTCGTCGTGGCTCCCTCAAGTACGCTCAGTTTGTCATGGTCACGAAGCACACAGTCTCGGCCCGCCGCCTGTGTTGGGCCGCTTTGGTGGCGGTGGTCGCCTGCCTCGCATTCCTGCCCGTTATCGGCGTCGCCACCTCGTCTGGAGTGCCAAGCGTGGTGGCCGTGCCGCTGGGCCCAGTGATGTCGCAACGCGAGACCGATGGCATCTATACCGCTCAACGCGACATCGGCTACAGCGCCCCGACCAGGTCTGGACAGTCGTTGTGGATCTTCGGCGACACCCAGCCGATCTACGCCCCAGGCCGGTTCCACCGCGGCGACCCGGTGTTTATCCCTTCGGCGACCGCAATCCTCGGACCGATCACCAAGCTTGTACCGCCGCAGCGGGACGTCGAGGTCCACGTCGGGCACCCGCCAGGCTCGAGTGCGAGCGGCCTCGGTGAGTTTCTCCCCCAGCCCGCCGACACGTACCTGAGGGATGGCAGCGGGCGGGCCTGTGTCAAGCCGCCAGCGGCGTACCCGGCCCGTTGGCTGCTCGGAGAACAGCTCATCCCCGGCTCGCAGAAGTTGCTGCTCGCCTACGTGGACGTCTGCGTTTACGCCGAGACACAGTTCGATGTGGAGGGCTGGGGCTACGCCATATTCAACCCGTTGACTTTCACCTTTACGACCCGGCCGACTGACATCGTGCGGCCTCGAAAAAGCGGCGCCGCGATGACGGCGACTCTGTGGGACTCTCCCCTATTCACATCACCGACGCGGTTGTCGTTTTTCAACTCGATCTGTTACCGCATGGTCAACAGTGTCTGCACGCGCAGCACCTTTAAGACGGTCTCGGTGCCGTTCACGTCGAAAGGTCTGGCCTCGCTGTTCACGACGTCGCCGACCGTCATGACCATGCCTGACGGGAGCCCCTTTACCACCCTCGACTCAGTGGTCAGCACCTTCCAGCCCACGCCGCGCGGTCCGGTCGAGTACCTCGACGTCGAACAACTCGACGAGAGTGGCAACGTCGCGTTCCTGGTCGCCCGAGTGCCGACCGGTCCGTGGCGTCAAGTGGCGACGACGCACCTGCCAGGCTGTCCATTGCACCCCGCGAGCAACGCGGTCGGTTTCTTCCCGCCGGAGTGTTACTCCATTCGAGCCCATGCAGAGTACGACGCCGGCAACCAGCTGCTTGTCACGTACTTCAACTTCGCTGTGCGCTGGAAGGGCCGCTATCTCGGGGATCACCTAATGGCTGTGCGCGTCACGCTGCCCTCCCAGCAGTACGTCCGGGTCCGATGATTCCATGATCGCGGAATCGGATACAACCTTGTTGACGAGGTCAGCCTCACTGCCCCCCGATACGCCATCGCGTCGACACACGAACCACAAACCAAACTCACCGGCCGTAGGTCCGTCTTGCAAGCGATCTCGACTACGTCGACCGGCGAAAGCGCCGCCGTCACATCCCCTGGAGGTCAATCGAGTGATAGCCGATCTCAGACTTGATGAGTCCACCGTCGAACTCGAAGAGGACCACGTGCTCCCACTCGTCACGGCTCCCGTCAGGTAGCAGCTTTCCCACTCTCATCTCCGCGATGAGATCCTGACGGTCCTCGTCGGCCCACCAGCGCACCACCTCAAAGAACGCGTTGCCATCCAGCTGCGCGTACATGTTGCGAACCGCGTCGGCTCCGTGGATCATCTGCATCGTCGGATACTGCGCCCATCGGGGTTCCGCGGTCATCGTCGACAGGGCCCCGTCAACGTCGACCCGATACTGCCCGCCTTCGACCTTGGTGCACTCGAAGTCGCCGTGCCGCATGACCACGGCGAACATCTCGTCGGCGGTCAGTCGTCCCGATTGTTCCTCGCTTGATCCCACTCTGCCTCCTCCATGTTCTGCTCTTCCCACTTGTCCCGAGCCACTAGAGGCTCCCGCCTGCATCGAGCACGAAAGTCGAGCCTGTGATGAATCGGCCCTCGTCAGAGACGAGGAACATGACAGCGTGCGAGATGTCGATGGCATCGGTGCCACCCACGGGCAAGGCGTTGATTCCCCGCGCTGCCTCCTCGAAGTCCGAGCGACTGGGGCTCTCCAACTCAGGGCGGAACAGACGGTAGATGGAGTCGTTCAGGATCATGTCCGTGTAGACAGTCGTCGGATGGATCGTGTTGACCCGGATGCTCATCGGCGCGAGTTCCTTCGCGAGGGTCCTCATGAGCCCGACGAGGCCCGCCTTGGACGCCGAGTAGTGGGCTGTGTGCTCACTTGCCTTCATCGCCGCGAGGGAGCTCGTGATGACGACCGAGCCACCTCGCCCCGACGAGATCACGTGCGGCACCGACGCCTTGATGGTCTTCCACACACCCGTGAGGTTGATCTCGATCGTCGTTGACCACATCTCCTCGCTCATCTCGAGGGTCGATGCGGGCGCGGAGATCCCCGCGTTCGCAAGGACGATGTCCAACCGTCCGAACTCGGCGACGCCCCGGCTGACCACGTCCTGCATGGCGGACATATCGCGCACGTCCGCGTCGGCGGCGATAATCCGTCCGCCCTGCGCTTCCACGAGCCGCACCGTCTCGGCCATGTCGCCGGACGTCGCGGTCGCGTACGGCACGGTCGGGACCTGTGTCGAGACGTCCGTGGCGATGATCGCCGCGCCCTCGCTGGCGAGCAGCACGGCGTGGCTCCGGCCCTGCCCACGAGCCGCTCCCGTGATGAACGCGACCTTGCCCTCGGCGCGGCCGCCCACGATGTCGGACGCAGCCTGGCGGCCAACCCTCATGGCGTCGGCCAGCGCTCGGAGTTGGTGTGGTCCTGGAGCCAGCCGGGATAGGCCCGCGGGGGCCTGCTGATCGAGTCAAGGGCGTCGAGCTCGTCGTCGTGCAGAGCGAGGTCCACCGCGGCGAGGTTGTCGACGAGCTGGGCTGGCCGACGCGCCCCAACCACGACACTCGTGACCTCCGGGCGAGCGAGAAGCCAGGCCAAGGCGACCTGTGCCGCGCTGACCTCATGGACGCGTGCGATCTCGATCAGGACGTCGATGATGTCGTAGGCGCGCTCCATGTCGACTGGTGGGAAGTCGAGCTGGGTGCGGCGCGCGTCGGGCTCGGACGCTCCGTCCCGTGTGAACTTTCCCGAGAGCAGCCCGCCTGCGAGCGGGCTCCACACGGTGAGCGCCAACCCCTGGTCCGCGATCAGTGGCAGGAGCTCGTGCTCGACGTCGCGGCCGGCAAGCGAGTAGTACGCCTGCACCGAGACAAACGACGCGAGCTGCCGCTGTGCAGAGACGCCGAGCGCCTTCATCACCTGCCAGGCCGCGAGATTCGAGCAGCCGATGTAGCGGACCTTTCCCTGGCGCACGACGTCGTCGAGGGCGCTCAGCGACTCCTCGAACGGCGTGATCGGATCGAAGCTGTGCACCTGGTACAGGTCGAGGTAGTCCGTGTCGAGCCGTCGAAGACTGTCCTCGATCGCGTTGACGATATGGATCCGCGACTGGCCGACTTCATTTGGACCTGTCCCGACTCGGTTCTGCACCTTGCTCGCGAGCACGACGTCGCGGCGGCGGCCCTTCAGCAGCTTGCCCAGCAGCTCCTCGGACTCGCCGTAGGCGTAGGTGTTCGACGTGTCGATGAAGTTCACGCCTGCTTCGAGTGCGATGTTCACGAGGTCGCTGACGACGTCAGGGCTCAGCCCCCCCAACACGTCATAGGGGGGCGACTTCGCGCCCCCGAAGTTCGCCCCTCCGAGGCAGATCCTCGAGACGAGCACACCGGTCCTTCCGAGCGGGACGAACTTCATCGCCGCCGTCGTGGCGCGGTCGCTCCTGGTCCCCGCGGTGCCCGCACGCTCAGGCGACCGTTCTCACGAGTCCGCCGTCGACACGCAGGACAGCTCCGCTGATGTAGCTCGCAAGCGGGCTCGCGAGGAACGCGACGGCGGAGGCGACCTCCTCGGGGGTGCCGAAGCGACCGACGTCGTTCGGTGCGAGGTCACGTACGGCGCCCCGCTCGATCTCCGCCCAGCTCGGTCCCCAGTCAAAGCTCTGCGCGACCACCGCGAGGATCTCCTCAAGCGCCGGGACGCGAATCGCGCCCGGCGCGACGACGTTGGAGGTCACGCCGGTGTCACGCAGTTCGCGGGCGAGCGAGACGGCAAGATTGTGCCGCGCCGCGAGCGCGGCTCCGTAGTGAGGGTATGACTCCGAGGGCTGCGTCGCGAGGCCTCCGCCGATCTGGATGACCCTGCCCCAGCCTCTGTCGCGCATCGGCGGCACCAAGTGCTGGATCAGTTGGATCCCTGCCAGGACGTTGATCTGGTAGCTCCGCAGCCAATCATCGGGTGTGGCATCCTTCCAGGAGCGATGCGCGTACTCCCCGGCGTTGTTCACAAGGATGTCAACGGATCCACTTGCCAGCGCTGCGTGCGCCACCTCGGCGACGCCTCGCTCCGTGCACAGGTCGCCCAGGACGACTTCGGCCTTGCCGCTCGCGGCTCGAATTGACGAGGCGACGTCCTCGGCCCGCGGGGCGTCGCGTCCGTGCACGATGACGAGGGCGCCCTCCGCAGCCAACAACTGCACGATCGCGCGCCCAAGTCCCGACGTCGATCCCGTCACGAGCGCGCGCTTGCCCGCCAGATTCAAGTCCATCGAACTGCGCCCCTCCGCTTGCTGCCTGCCTTCCATCTCACAATATAGAAGGCGATACCATAATGTTCCCATGAGCTCACACGCCTCGTGCCCTGCACCGTGACGAGTGATCGCGGTACCAACTGGGGGCGATGGGGGGACGACGACGAGCGCGGCACCGCGAACCTCCTGACGCCAGAGGCGGTGCTCGCTGCGTGCGCCCGACCCACTTCCGGCCGCGTCTACGAGCTCGGCATCGAGCTGCGACGGGACGCGCCGGTGGGGGGCAATCGGATCCCGCCACTGCATTTCATGACCCAGGACGGCGGCGACTTCGCCGCGCTTGGTCGCCACGACTGGGGGACAGCCGACGACTACCTGGTCCTGGCGACGCAGGGCACGACGCACGTCGACGGGTTGGCCCATGTCTGGTCGGGCGGCTTGCTGTACAATGGCTTCCCCTTCACGGAGGTCCGCAGCAGCGGAGCGGGTCGTCTTGGGCTCGAGAAGCTCGGCGGACTGGTCGCGAGCGCCCACCTCTTGGACTTCACCCACCTGCGTGGCGAGGATGCGACGGAGATCACCGCGGACCTCGTCGATGCGATGTTCGCGGACCGTGGCACGTCGCCCAACCCGGGCGACGCGCTGCTGTTCCGGACCGGCTGGATGGACGAGGCGCTTCGATCTACACCGACGGAGGGGGGGTTCCCTGTCGTGGCGGCCTCGATGGGCGAGTGGCTGGGCGACCACGACATCGCGATCGTCGGCGCCGACAACATCGCCGTGGAGGCGACCGGACGCCGGGGCGTGCTGCCGCCTCTCCACAAGGTCCTTGTCAGGGACCTTGGCGTCACCATGATCGAGCTGCTGGACCTGCGTCGCCCGGGCGAGGACCACGTACAGAGCGGCCTTCTCGTCGTCGCGCCGCTTCGTATCTCGAGGGGGGTGGGCAGTCCCGTGAACCCGCTCCTTGTCATCTGATCCGCGGCGTGGAACCCAGATGACCCTGCGGCGTGGTGAGGTCGCCGTCATCGGCGTGGGCTCCACCGAGCAGGGTGAGCTTCCCGGCAGGTCCGCCGACGAGATCGCCGTGGATGCATTGCGCCTCGCGCTTCGGGACTGCGGGCTCGAAAAGGGTGACCTCGACGGACTCATCACGTGCAAGTCCTTTGGCGGTTCAGGTATCGACACTGATATCGGACGCATGGCGGGGATCAATCCCCGGTACAGCGCCACCCTCGACTATGGGACGTGCAACTTCTCCTTGCACCTGGCGGCAATGGCGATCGCGAGCGGCATGGCGACGACGATCGCGCTGCTCTATGGCACGAATCAGAGGTCGGCGGGCAATCGCTTCCGCGCAGTTGCAGGCAGCGGGGCGGAGTCGCTCGGACTGCACGGCTTCCACAACATTGCCGGACAAGGAGCGCTCGCGTTCGCCCGCCACGCACATCTGTACGGGACGACCCAAGAGCAGCTCGGCTGGGTCTCGGTCACCGAGCGCGCCCACGCACAGCTCAATCCAGCTGCGATCTTCCGCACGCCGCTCACGATCGAGGACTACCTTGCCGAGCCGTATCTGGTTGCGCCGCTGCGCCGGTCGGACGTGTGCATGATCTCCGACGGCGGCGCGTGCCTGATCGTGACTTCAGCAGACCGCGTCGCGTCCGCGTCGACACAGCCCGTCTACCTCCTCGCGATGGAACAGGCAACTGGTCTGCGCCAGTATCAGAATCCCGACAACCTCCTGCGGCCATGGGTCAGCGCGATGACGACCATCTACGCCAGTGCGGGCCTGAGCCGCGCCGACGTGGACGTCTTGTTCATACAGGATCCGGTCAGCGTCTGGGTCTGCCAGATGCTCGAGCTCTTCGGCTTCTGTGGCCCCGGGGAGTCGGGTCCGTTCGTGCAGGAAGGCCGAATCCGCTTGGGCGGGGAGATCCCCGTCAACACAAACGGGGGCCAGCTGTCCGAGAGCTACATGTGGGGGTGGCTGCACCTCTGCGAGGCCGTCCGCCAGCTCCGCGGCGAATGTGGCGATCGCCAGGTGGCGGACGCCACATTCGCGCAGTACTGCTCGACAAAGGGATTCGAGAAGGCTGCGACCTCGATACTCGGGAGCTCGGTGCCCTCGTGACGGCCGAGCGATTTTCCGAGGCAACCGAGATTCGTCCATGAGCGACGAGGCACTTCTTCTCGCGGCGGCGCGACTGCTCGGTCCGTCGCCGAGCATCGAAGAGCTGGCCACGCCCCAGATTCGCTTCCAGCAATGCACGGCGTGTGGGTTTCGCCGCTATCCGCCAGCACCCGCCTGCCCAGAGTGCCTGGCGTCGGAGTCCGAGTGGATGCCCGACGACGGCGTCGGCACGATCTGGAGCTACTGCGTGTACCACCGCGCGTTCGACCCGGCATTCTCGGGCGCCGTCCCCTACAACGTCGTGCTCGTCGAGCTCGACTCGGGGCCCCGGATGATCTCCAACGTGCTCGGCATCGATCCGAGCGGCCTACGGATCGGCCTTCGCGTCGTGGCATGGCCCCGAGAGATCGCACCGGGCCGCTTCCTTGTGTACTTCGTACCCGGGGCGTCGTCACCATGAGGACGCGCAGCGCTGACGCGACCGAGCAGTTGGTGGCCTCGGCACTCAGCTTCTCGAAGGACGCCCTCCCACCCGAGGCAGTCGAGGTCATGAAGCTTGCCGTCTTGGACCTCGCCGCCTGCTGCGTCGCGGGGAGCACCGACGACGGTGCGCGACTCGTCGCCGACTGGGCGAGCGAGACCAGCCGCGGTGACGCGATCATCTTCGGCACCTCGAAGCGTGCGTCGCCGGCACTCGCTGCCCTCGCCAACGGGACATCCGGCCACGTGCTCGACTTCGACGACGTCTCGGTCCGGATGATTCACCCGAGCTCGACCCTCGTCCCTGCGCTCCTCGCAGCCGGCGCGTCGGACCGTGTCTCGGGAGCCTCGCTCCTCAACGGCTATCTCGCGGGCTTCGAGGTCCAGGCGCGCCTGTGCCGCGAGCTCAATCCGGAGCACTACGCGCGGGGCTGGCACACGACGGGCACGATCGGGACGCTCGGCGCTTCCGTCGCGTCCAGCGTGGTGCTGGGCCTCGACGCCGAGATGACCCGTCACGCGCTCGGGATCGCTGCCTCCAGCGCCGCGGGCATCCGAAGGAACTTCGGCAGCATGGTGAAGCCTCTCCATGCCGGTCACGCCGCATTTCACGGGCTCCAGTCCGCCGAGCTCGCGGCGCGGGGCTTTACGGCGGATCGCTCCGTCCTCGAGGGTGTGAGCGGATTCCTGGGCGTCTTCTCGGACCTCGACCGGTTGCCCGGCGTTCTTGCTGCGTTCCAACCAGACGCTCCCTATGAGCTGGTTGAGTCAGGGATCGCGGTCAAGCGCTTCGCGTGCTGCGGCGCGATCCACTCCGCCCAGGACGCCATCCTCGAGTTGCAGGCGTCACACGGCTTCGCCGCGCGCGACGTACGCCACATCGAGTGCCGCGTGAACAAGATGGTGCCCAACATCCTCGTGCACCACGTGACACAGGATGGCGTCGAGGGAAAGTTCAGCATGGAGTACAGCGTCGCGGTCTGCCTCGCCGACGGACGCGCTGGCCCTGCGCAGTACCTCGACGTGCGAGCAAGGGACCCCGCACTCTTGAGCCTGATGCGTCGGATCGAGGTCGTCGTGGACGAGGCGATGCCCGTCAATCTTGCCTACTTCCCGACAGCCGTCATGGTCGAGCTCGGCGACGGCCGAACCCTCTCGACGAGGGTGGACATACCGAAGGGATACCCCGAGCGACCGCTCACCGTGGCCGAGGTAGTGGACAAGGCGAGGACGTGCTGCGTGCCGACGCTCGCCGATGAGCAGTTCACCGAGCTGGTAGACGCGGTGCTGCACCTCGACGAGCTGGACGACGTCCGCCGGCTCGCGTCCTTGCTCGCCCCGGGCAACTCGGATCACGTCCGATGAGACCTGGCACCGGACCCAAGGACGCAGGCGCAGCCGCGAGCCCCACCGAGGGACTCTTCGTTCGCGACGTGCTGCAGCGTCGTGCCGCCACCGCTCCCGATCGCCCCTTCCTGCGGTTCGGCCAGCGGGTCGCGACGTACGGGGAGGTCGACGAGCACGCCCGCGCAATCGCAGCGGCCCTGGGGCGACTCGACGTCGCGCATGCCGAGCTCGTCGGGCTCATGCTTGACAACTCGATTGAGTACGTCGAGCTGTACTTCGGGATCGCCTTCCGCGGTGCGGCCGTCGTGCTCATCAACACAGGCTTCACCGGCTACCTGCTGGAGTACGTCCTGAACGACGCCGCATGCCGGGTGCTGGTCGCCAATGAGCCCTTCCTCGACGCACTCGCTGCGTCAGAGGACGCACTCCAGCACCTCCGAGTCATCGTCGTACCGGACGCGGCGGTCGACGTTGCGCGCCGGGCGAAGCGGTTCTCGAGGATCGAGGTCGTCGCCCTTGCGTCGCTCCAGTCGGTCGCGGTCGACGACGTCGCAGCCCATCTGTCGCCAACAGAAGCGAGCCCTCACGACCTGCACTGCGTCGTGTACTCGTCTGGCACGACTGGACCCTCCAAGGGGATCATGATCAGCAACGCCCACGCGCTGACCAAGGCCGTCGAAGTGCTCGTCATCTGCGACTTCGGCGCGTCCGACGTCCTCTACTCGCCACTGCCGCTCTTCTACTCGATGGGCCTGCTGCGCGGCGTCCTGTCGGTGGCGCTCGTCGGCTCAAGCATCGCGCTGCGTGATCGCTTCAGCGTGCGAGCGTTCTGGGACGACGTGCGGGAACATCGCGCAACGGTCGCGCACTGCGTCTTCAGCATCCCGAAGATGCTCGCGACGGAACCACGGCGAGCGGACGATCGCGACAATCCCCTGCGATGCATGTTCAACGCGCAGCACGACGCCGACTTCGAGCAGCGCTTCGGCGTCACGCTGATCGAGAGCTACGGGCTCACCGAGGCGGGGAACGCCATCTACAACCGGCTCGGCGAGCCCGTCGTGCCGGAATCCTGCGGGCGCGTGTCCGACGACTGGGAGGTTCGCCTCGCCGGCACCAATCGCCGGGAGGTCGCGATGGGCGAGGTCGGCGAGATCCTGCTTCGCCCCCGCGAACCCGGCAGCGTCATGATCGGCTACCTCAACAAGCCCGACGCAACGACAGCGGCATTCCAAGACCTGTGGCTGCACACCGGTGACCTCGCGCGCCGCGACGACCGGGGCTACTACTACTACCAAGGCCGGAGCAAGGACGTGATCCGCAGGCGAGGGCAGAACATCTCGGCGTGGGAAGTCGAAGAGATCCTCCGGGCGCACGAGTCCATCGCAGAGGTCGCGGCACTCGCGCGCCCGTCCGAGGTCGGCGAGGATGACCTCTGCGTCGTGCTCGTTGCCGTCGATGAAGGCGCGGCCCTCGACCTCGACGCGATCGCCGCGTACTGCGAGCGTCGGATGCCCTCGTTCATGGTCCCGCGGTATCTCGAGCAGCTCGACGAGCTACCAAAGACCCCGAGTGGTCGCGTCGAGAAGTACAAGCTCGTCGGGAGCACCTCGAGCCGCACGCTCGATCGAGGTGCCGCGCCGCGTCGCTAGGTGACGCCAGCGTCGTCCTTGGACATCGGACCGAGGCGCTCGTCGGCCGGCTTGAAGACCCAGTGCTGTTCGCAGCCCGCTGCCCCCTGGAATCGGCAGTGAAGCACCTCGACGGCGAGCAGGTTGTCGTCGGCAGCGACGTAGCCCTCGAAGCACCCGGCCTCAAAGGCCTCGGTGTAGACCCCGTTGCCGGGGTTCTCATCTGAGAAGTAGATGCACTGGGTCCGTCGCACGATGCACCTCGTGTCGTCGTACTCGGCGAACAGCGCCGCGGCGTGCTTTGGCCCCCTGATCGAGTGCACGAGGTCCTGGTACAACGCCATCATCCTCGGCTCGCCGCGTCGCTCGCGGCCCTGGGCTCGCAGCAGCTTCGCGTAGCCCTGGCCCCCGTAGCGGCGCCCGATCTCGCGGGCGATCGCGAGCGCGGACTCCTGGCCCGCGACTTCCTGGGCGACGGTGTAGAAGGTCTGGAAGTTGGCCTCGATCTGGCGGCTCATGCTGTAGACCAGATGGTCGATCGTGAGCTCGCCGATCGAGATGTCGTAGCGCTCGAGGCGGTCGCGTTCCGCTGACGAGAGGCCAGCACCAGGGTAGAAGAGGAGTCGATCGCTGACGTAGGCCTCCTGCGTCATGATCGGCGGCCGTGGCACACCGGCGACGTCCGCGCGCCGCGGCTCACGTTGCGTGCTCTCGGGTCTGCATCGCGGCGAGCTCCTTCTTGGAGACCTTGCCAGTCGTCCCCTTGGGGAGGGAGTCGACAAAGATGATCCGACGCGGGAGCTTGTAGCCGGCAAGCGAGTCCATGCAGTGACGGAGGATATCCTCCTCGCTCGCGGTGCGGCCCTTGCGTGTCACGATCGCCGCAGCGACCACCTCGCCCCACAGGTCGTCGGGGATCCCGAACACCGCCGCCTCGCTCACCCCGTGGTGGCGGTGCAGCACGGCCTCGACCTCCGCGGGGTAGACGTTGAGCCCGCCCGAGATGAGCATCTCGCGCTCGCGACCGACGATCGACATCAGTCCCTCTTCCGTGAGCCTCGCGACGTCACCGCTCCGGTACCAGCCGTCGCACAACACCTTGGACGTGGCCTCGTCGTCGCCCCAGTAACCGGACATGACGTTTGCACCGCGAATCCACAGCTCGCCAACCTCGCCGGTCGTCGCGTCCGCGCCAGCTGCGTCCACGAGCCGGATCTCGACGCCGGTCGTGGCGTAGCCCGAGGAGCTGAGGTGCTCGTGGCCGCCCCTGGCGTGGTCCTCCTGGGAGAGCACCGTGACGGGGTGCGGCGCCTCGCAGGAGCCGTAGACCTGCGTGAGCACCGGGCCGAAGATGCTGATCGCCTCCTCTGCGAGCGCGAGTGGCATGGGCGCCCCGCCGTAGGTGATGTTGCGGATGCCCGCGAGTCGCTCGGGCGTGCACTCCTGCGCGTCGAGCAGCATGCGGATCATGGTGGGCACGACGAACGTGCTGGTGCCGCCTGATGACGTCACTGCATCGAAGAAGGTGCCGGGGTCGAACTTCGCGAGCGTGACGTTCCGGGCCCCTCGGACGAAGTACGCGAGGATCTTGGAGCCAGAGCCGTGGGTCATCGGGGCGACGTGGATCATGCCGTCGCTTGGCTTGGCCGCGAACTCGTCGAGCAGCATCGCTGTCATCGAGGCGATGCGGGCACGCTGCGAGGTGGTGGCCCCCTTCGGGCGCCCGGTCGTCCCGGAGGTGTGCAAGATCATGCTCGGCTGATCGGCGTCGACCACGACGGCCGGGCGTTGCGCCCTCGCGCTCGCCAGCAGGTCGCCATAGCTCGCGTGGTCGCTCACGTTCACGACGTGGCGCAGCTGGGGCAGCTCCGCGCGCAGCGCCTGGACCCTCTCGAACTCGGTTCCATCAGTTACCACGACCTCGGCGTCGCAGTTCGCCAGGATGAAGGTGCGCTCGGCGTCGGTAAGCCTCGGGTTGATAGGTGCCTTCACCTTGCCGGCGCGAGCGATCGCGAAGTCGACCTCGACGAACTCGAGGCGGTTCGCCATGAGGACCGCGACGGACGATCCGGTCCGTGGCGACAGGCCGATGAGCGCGTTGGCGAGCCGCGAAGAGCGCTCGCCGACCTCGGCAAACGTCAGGTGTCGAGCGCCATCGACGACGGCGGTGCGCGTCGCAAAGCGACGGCTCGCACGTTCGACGAGGTCACCGATTGTGGTCACGGGCTCTCCCCCATCGTCCTGCCAGCACGTCGCAGATCTCGCCCACGGTCGCGTAGGCCCGGACGGCATCGAGCAGCGCAGGAATCGTGTTGTCGCGATCCACCGCTGCGTCGTCGAGCGTCGCGAGCGCCTGGCGCACCTGCTCTGGGTTGCGGGACCGCTTGACGGCGTCGAGACGAGCGATCTGCTCGTGCTCCGTCGCCGCAGTGGCCGTCGGGGGTTGCGTCGTGGAGCTCGGGGACTGGGCCTGGAACTTGTTGACGCCGATGACGACGTGCTCCCCCGCGTCGACCGCGCGCTGGTGCCGGTACGCCTGGGTCTCCAGCTCTCGGTGCAGCCACCCGGACTCGAGCGCGCACAGCGCGCCACCCTCCTCCTTGATCCGTGCGAGGTACGCCCATGCGGCAGACTCGAACTCGTCGGTCAGGGACTCGACGAAGTAGGAGCCGCCAAGCGGGTCCGCGGTCCGCGCCACGCCCGTCTCGAAGGCGAGGATCTGCTGGGTACGAAGTGCGATGCGCACGGCCTCGGCCGAGGGGAGCCCCAGGGCTTCGTCGTAGGACGACGTGGCGAGCGTCTGGACGCCCCCCAGCACGGCTGCCATCGTCTGGTACGCGATCCGCACGATGTTGTTGAGCGGCTCCTGGGCGGTCTGGGGACTTCCGAGCGTGTAGCAGAAGATGTTCGCGCTCATGCTCTCCGGGCGCTTTGCGCCAAAGCGCAGCTTGAGCAGCTTGTACCACATGCGCCTGGCCGCGCGGAACTTCGCGACCTCCTCGAACACGTCGAGGTGCGCGGAGAAGAACAGGTAGATCGACGGTGCGAACGAGTCGATGTCGAGCCCCCGATCCAGCGAGGCGTTTAGGTACTCGATGCCGTTCGCGAGCGCGATCGCCACCTCTTGTACCGCCGTCGAGCCCGAGTCACGAATGTGATAGCCACAGAACTCGATGGGCTCCCAGGTCGGGAGGTTCTTCGCGCAGTACTCGACGACGTCGACCGCGAACTGCAGTGCGGGGCGGGGCGGGAAGACGTAGGTCCCACGTGCGAGGTACTCCTTTAGCACGTCGTTCTGGAGCAGGAGCCGGAAGCTGTCCGGGGGGTAGCCGAGCTTCTCGGCGGCAGCGATGAACAGCGCGACCGCGATCGGCCCGATGGCGTTTGCCGTCGTGCGGATCTGGGCGACCTCGTCGAGCGAGATCCCTTCGAGCATCGTCTCCATGTCCGCCAGGGTGTCGATCGGCACGCCGACGCGTCCGACCTCGCCCGCCGCGAGGGGGTGGTCCGAGTCGAGGCCGTTCTGCGTGGGCAGGTCGAGTGCGACCGAGAAGCCCCGTTGGCCCTGCTCGAGCAGCGACCGGATCCGACGGTTCGTCTCCGACGCGCTCGCGACCCCGGAGTACTGCCCCATCACCCATAGGCGCTCTCGGTACATCCCCGGTGCCACCCCTCGCGTGAACGGCGCCTCGCCCGGGAACCCGATGCGGTCGAGGTAGTCGCCATCGGTCATGGGCGCGTCGAGGGGCGTGTACAGCGCCTTCACGTCGATCCCCGAGAGCGTGGTCGCGCCCGCGTCGCCCGGCCCCAGCCGGTCCTCGTGCCGCGACGCCCACGAGTCAACCGCCTCGTCCAGAGTCGGGGCCGCAGTGCGCTGGAGCTCGTCGCGGATCACGTGTCCGACCCAGTTCGTGGCGCAGGGACATCGACGACCAGGGACTCAGCCTCGCCAATGCCCCCGCAGATGCAGACGAGTCCGATGCCGCCCCCGCGGCGGCGAAGCTCGTTGACGGCCGTCATCACGAGTCGCGCTGCCGTCGCACCCGTCGGGTGGCCGATCGCGATCGCGCCCCCGTTCACGTTCGTCCGCGTCGCCAGCTCTGCGGCGAGGGTCGCGTCGCCGCCGGCGAGCACGAGATTCGAGACCAAGGGGACGGCTGCGAATGCCTCGTTGATCTCGATGACGTCGACCTCATCCAGCGTGATCCCCGCGTGCTTGAGCGCGAGGAGCCCCGCCACCGCTGGCATCGAGGCGATGTGCTGGGGGTCCCCCGCGGCCGCAGACCACCCAACGATCGAGGCGAGCGACCGCGCGTTGTCGAGCTCGCCGCCTCGAAGGACGAGGACCGCTGCCCCCGAGCTCAGGTCGGGCGCGTTCCCAGCGGTGACCGTGTTGCTGCCGTTCACTGTCGGAAGCTCTGCCAGCGCCGTGATCGTGGTTCCAGGTCGCGGTACCTCATCGCGATCGAGCTCGACGAGCTGGCCGGCTGCGTCGTGGAGGGACACGGTCGTGATCTCGTCGTCGAAAAACCCGCTCGCGTACGCCTCGGCGTAGCGCTCCTGGCTCCTGCACGCCCACTCGTCCTGCTCGGCGCGACCGATGCCGTACGCCGCTGCCTCCAAGGAGGCCTGGACGGCGCGTGCCACGCCTGAGTGCGGGCACGCGACCACGAGCTGGTCGGAGAGGACGACGTCGCCGAGTCGCTGCCCGAAGCGTGCGGTCTCGAGGAAGTAGGGCACTCGACTGAGGTTCTCCACGCCGCCGGCGACCGCGGTGCGGGCCTCGCCGAGCCTGATGCTCTTGGCAGCGAGGTTGATCGCCGTGAGCGACGAGCAGCACGCTCGATCGACCGTGTAGGCCAGTCGGTCGTCGGGGATCCCGGCGCGCAGCTGCACCTGGCGTGCAACGGAGCGATCGCTGCCGGGAAAGTTGACCCCGAGCGCCACCTCGTCGACATCGGCGGGCGCCACGCCGATGCGCTCCAGTGCGCGCTCGACCACGTAGGCGCCGAGCTCGGGCAACGACAACGTGCGCAGCGACCCTCCGAATTTCCCGAAGGGCGACCTCGCGACGCCGACCACGTGGACCAGTGGCGACGCCACTTAGCGGATCCCTTCGGGAGAGGCGCTCTTCAACCGGTCCTCTTGGCATCGTGGAGGGAACGCCACCACTGCCAGCGTTCTCATCGTCCTACCGTCCTTGCCCGCCCGATCGGGCCGCCCAGGGAAGCGTCGTGGCGGAGCGGATGTGCCATCGCCACGCTCAGAGCCAGTCGTGTCGCGCGTTCTCCGAGTCCATGATGTCGATCTGCTTTCCACAGTATGGTAATTGGGGGTCCAATCCAGCGTCAAGCGGGCACGGCACGGGCCAGCGGGGCGCTGAGCGAAACGGGCACGTCAGGAGCATCGACCATGGCGCAGAGGTTCGAGGGGAAGGTCGCGCTCATCACCGGCGCGGCCCGCGGTCAGGGGCGCGCCGAGGCGATCCGGCTCGCAGCAGAGGGCGCCGACATCCTCGCGATCGACGTGTGCGCGTCGATCCCCACCGTCACCTACGAGGGCACCGACCCCGACGACCTGGCCGAGACGGTTCGCGCGGTGAAGGACCTTGGTCGCCGGATCGTCCCCTTCGAGGTCGACACAAGGGACTTCGCCGCACTCTCGGCGGCCGTCGACCAGGGCGTGGCTGAGCTGGGCCGCCTCGACGTGGTGGTCGCCAATGCCGGCATCTGCTCCTACGGACTCTTGTGGGAGCTGACTGACGAGCAGTTCCGGACCATGATCGACGTCAACGTCATCGGCACCTGGCACACGTTCAAAGCGACGATCCCGACGCTCATTCGCCAAGGTGACGGCGGCTCGATCATCGCCACGAGCTCGGTTGGCGGCATCCGTGGCATGCCCTGGCTCGGCCACTACGTCGCGTCGAAGCACGCGATCTCCGGCATGGCCAAGACGCTCGCGAACGAGCTCGGCCAGCACAACATCCGCGTCATGATCCTCGTCCCGAACGCGGTCGACACCCCGATGGGGACCGACCAGACGCTGGTCGCGAGCGTGCAGGGGGATCCCGCGCTCGGCTCGATCTTCATGAACGCGCTGCCCGCCACGCTGACCGAACCCGAGGTCGTCGCCGCCGCCGTGGCGTTCATCGCCTCGGAGGACGGGCGCTACATGACCGGATCCGAGTTCGTGATCGACCTCGGGAACCTCGCGCGCTGATCGTTGAGCGCTACGCGGGGGCGGGCACGTCGGCGCCCTCCTCCTTCTCGTAGCGCAGGCGAGCCTGCTCCCAGGCGCTGGCGGCGGACTGGATGAAGCGACCATCCTGCTTCTCGATCCACTCGATGTTGCCGATCGCTCGCGTGTTCGAGTTCTGGAACTCCGGCGCGACGTGGCGCATGAACAACTCGTAGGAGTACCTGGTCGCCTCGCGGTTGGCGAGCTCGTGGTTCTGGTTGAGGAAGCACCCGAAGCCGCCGGTCTGGTCGCGGTACCGGCGCAGCGCATCGGCCATCCGGTCGGGGGTGCCAATGACGGCAATGCCCGTGTCGTTGAGCGTGTCGATGATGTCATCAGGTCTCGACCAGTCGGCGTCCTTCGGCACGGGGAAGAACGGAATCCCCGAGGCGAAGAACCGCATCAGCGCCTGGAGCCCGAAGCGCACGTCCTTGCGCGCCTGCTTCTCGGTCTCGGCCAGGTGGTAGAAGCCGACGACCCGCCAGTTCGCGCGGTCGACGACCTTGCCGGCGCGGTCCGCCTGTGCCTGCACGATGCTCCACATCGACCGGAGGCTCTCGAAGCCCGCCTCGGTCGCACCTGCCATCGAGAGCAACGACACGCCCTTTTGACCTGCGAGGCTCGGGCCGCTCGGCGACACCGCGGACGCGACGGCGATCTCGAAGTGCGGATACGTGTAGGGGCGCAGGTTCAGCCGGCCGTCGTTCATCGTGAACCAGCTGGTCTGCATCGACACCGGCTCCTCGGCGACCAAGAGGCGGATGATGGCGTCCAGGGACTCCGCCATCTTCACGCGGCTCTCGGAGAAGTCGAGCCCCATCATGTGTGCATCGGAGGGGAAGGCCCCCGGACCGACGCCGAAGATCATCCGGCCCCTCGTCAGGTGGTCAAGGAACACCATTCGGTCTGCGACGATGAACGGGTGGTAGTAGGGCAGCGAGACGACTCCCGTGCCCAGCTTGATGCGCTTCGTCCGCTCCGCGGCCGCCGCGATGAAGATGTCAGGGGAGGGAATCGTCTCGTAACCGTTCGAGTGATGCTCGCCGATCCACGCCTCGTCGTAGCCGAGCTGGTCGAGCCAGTCGATGAGCTCGAGGTTGCGATGGATGGCAAGGGTCGGGTTGTGGGACGGGTCGTGCAGGGGTCCCATGAACGTCCCGAATCGCAAGGGCTGACCCATGTGCTCCACGCTCCTTTGTCCATTCTCCCGGCGGACACGCGCCACGGCCCGGTGGCATAGCATCCAACATGTGGAAGTCTCATCCAATACAGTGTGGAGTCTCACCGGATTGCCCAACCATGTCAACTCGAACGACTGAGGCTCCGGCGTGGCGCGCGTCACGGAGTTACCCGTGACACGCGACCATGCGGCTGTCTCGAGTGGCGCCGGTCATCGGTCCGGCGCGCTCCTACTCACCAAGGCACAGTTGCTCCAGCGGGCGTTCAACGACCTGCCCGGCGCCGACGGCCCTGGGTGTGCCCGCACCGCGTACCCGGGGCTCGAAGCCGGGACGTTTCGGTCGACACTCATCGTGATGCCGACTGGGCAGCGAAGTCCCCCGCGGACCTCTGACATCGAGCACGTCATCGTGGTCCTCGAGGGCGCCTTTTCCTTCATGGTCGACGACGTCGAGTACCGCATCGAACAGCTCGACCAGCTCTTCGTCCCCGTCGGCGCCGTCTGGAGCTACCAGAACGCCGCGCTGGCCCAGAGCTCGTTCCTGGCCATCGTCGGTCCGTGACGCCGCGCCGCTTGGTCGCCCGACGCCGTCGCCACCCCAACCAGTTCACCAACCAAAGGAGCACCCGTGACGACCTCTGACGCGACGCCGGACATCCACGCGAGCGCGGTCGAGCACGCGAGACTCGCCGCACGGGCGGCCTACCTCGGATGGCGCCACCTGCGCTCCGAGTACAGCCAGGACATCGACACCGTGCTCGCCACGCTTGAGACAGGCGGCCCGTGGACGTGGACGCTGCCCGTGGGCGCGATGGCCTCGTCGGAGTCCGACGGCGCTGCCACCGAGGTCCTGCAGTACGTGAGCGCGACGACCATGGACGAGATCCGTGAGCAGTACGTGAACATGCGCACCGCCGTCGAGCTGTGGGACTGGATATCGATGACCGACCTGCGCTCCAGCTGGTACATGCTCACCCACGGCATGGGCAGCCTGATCGAGAAGCCTCGTGGCAACGTGTTCCAGGTCGAGTCCGTGACGATGTTCCCGATCGGCACCGACGGCATCCTGGGCGAGGTCCAGATTGGCGCGATCGCCAACGAGCGGATCAACCGGTGGCCCGAGGTCCCGACCGGCGACGGCCACGTGCCGTTCCCGGTCAAGCGGCTGGAGGCGACGCTCCTGCACAACGAGTTCATGGCGGCGATCCGCGACGAGGACATCGCGCGGATCCTTGCCACCATGCGACCGAACGTCGCGACGGCGATCCGCAGCTACCTCGTCGACGACTACATGACGTTCAACGGCACCGGGGCCGAGGAGCTCGGGGCGTACTACCGAGCGCTCTTCGATCGATTCGAGGTCCTCGACCTGCGCCTCGTGAACCGAGTCGTCGAGTCGTGGTTCGTCTTCGCCGAGCTGCACTGGACGCTCCGGCACCGCGGCGGACCGCAGTCCGGCAAAGAGGTCCAGTTCTGCACCGCGGACATCGCGCCGATCGACGCCGACGGCAAGTTCTGGGTGCGCACGGGCGCAGGGACCGACGCCCAGCCTGCGTCCGCAGCGACGCTCTCCCCCTACCTCGACGAGCGAGGTCCGGCGAACAAGCAGGGCTGGGAGTTCGAGCTGATCGCCAACCAGTAGCCGATCGCCTGGCTCACATCATCGACGTGCCGGCGTCGACGACCATCGCCGAAGCCGTCACGTACTTGGACTCGTCGGAGGCCAGGTAGACGACCGCGTGGCTGACCGCCTCAGGAGGCAGCAGACCCACCGGAAGGACGTTCACGAACGAGCCGGCGAGTCGCGGGTGCGCGGCAAAGAGCTCGTCGGCGTCGGACTCACCGCCTGCCATGACGGTGTCGATCCCACCGGGGTGGAGGCTGTTGACCCGCACGCCGTCGTCCGCCAGCTCCTTCGCGAAGGCCTTCGCGAGGCCCGTCACGGCGAACTTGCTGGCGGTGTAGGGGATCATGAAGGGCATCGCCTTGAGCCCGCCTGCCGAGCTCACCAGGATGATGGAGCCGCCACCTGCGTCGATGACGTGCTGGGCGGTCGCCATGACCGTGTTCCACACACCCGTCAGGTTGACGTCGATCGTGTTCTGCCAGATCTCGCTCGTGACCTTGTCCCAGCGGTGGATGCTGCCGATGCCTGCGTTGGCGACGACGACGTCCAGCCGCCCGAGCTGATCGACGCCGCGGACCGCGGCGGCCTCGAGCGCGGCACGATCCCGCACGTCAGCCTCGATGGCCACGACACGACGCCCGAGCGCCTCGACGAGCCGTGCGGTCTCGTCGAGGTCCGACAACGAGCTGCCGGGATACGACGTGAAGCCGATCGGGGCGCACACGTCCACGGCGACGATGTCAGCGCCCTCGCTGGCAAGGGCGACCGCGTGCGCGCGGCCCTGGCCGCGGGCCGCACCCGTGATGTAGGCAACCTTGCCCTGAACCCTGTTCACGGCGCCTCCTTCTATCTTGCAGCGGTCGGTCCGCTGGCCTGGACGTCCGCGCCTCTCGCGACGCGGTGCTGGTCCGCGCGCCCCTTACTGCAGCGTGGCGCCCGCAGGGACGTCGGTCCCGTGGGGTCCATCGCCGGCGCTGACGGCCGACCCGGCCTGCTGAGGGCGCTTGGTGACCCTCGCGGTCCTCGAGAACACCTGCCGGCTCAGTCCGATCGCGATGATCAGTGCGAGGCCCTGGAAGACGTTGGGAATCCAGGAAGCCGCGCCGGCAAGCGCCAGCCCGTACTCACCGGTCGCCAGCATGAACACCGCAAGGACGGTGCCCCACGCGGTGAAGCGCTTGAGTCGGAACTGGGTTGCACCGAGAAACACCGCGGCGAACGCGGGCAGCAGGTACGCGTCACCGCTGCCTGGCGACGCCGAGGCGTACTGGGCAGCGAGCACCATCCCCGCGAAGGCGCCCAGGATCCCCCCGACCACAAGCGCACAGCTCTGGATCAGCGAGACGCGAATGCCCGTATTGCGCGCGACGGCTGGATTGAGCCCGACCGCATGCGTGTACCGCCCGCTCGGCGTCTGGGTGAGCCAGAGGCCCATCACGGCGGCGAGGACGAGGACGAACAGCACGGGGATCGTGAAGTTCTGCCAGCTGGCGATCGCAAAGTCGTTCCCGAAGGACCCGCTCAGCTGGGGCGGGCTGAGCGACGACTGCTGGCCCGCAACGGCGCTGCTCAAGGAGTCGCAGATGAGCCAGGTCGCGAGCGTCCCGATGATCGAGGGGATCTTGAGGACCACCACGACGAGCACGTTGACGAGTCCGATCGTCGCGCCGATGCCAAGCGTGATCAACACGACTGCAAGGACGGAGAGGTGCGTGTTCTGGAAGAGCCACGCGCAGCAGACGCCGGAGAGCGAGATGTTGCCGCCGATCGAGGCGTCGATCGCGCCCGACACCATGGGCACGAGAATCGCGAGCGCCGCGAGGCCGGCGAGCGCATTGAGGTTGAGCACCGACCGCACCGTGCTCATCGTCGGGAACAGGTCCGGCTTCCACACCGAAAAGAAGACGATGAGCAGTGCCCAGACGTAGATGATCCCGATGCTGCCCGGACTCAGGCTCCGTCGCAGTGTCGCGAGACGCGTCATCGTGTGCACCGTCCTAGCACTGCTCTCGGTTCACACCCTCGGTCGTCACCGGTCACTCGCACCCCGCACACGTCACGGAGCGGGCCCGGGGTATCCCGTGCCCGCTCCGTGAGGTGCCTAGCTTGTTGCTGCTGGGGGAAGTTACTTCCAGAGCTTCTCGTACTGACCCAGGGCGCCCTTGACCAGGAAGTAGGGGTACGTCACCTGCGACGCCGTCTTCTTGACCACGGCCCAGTCCCCGCCTGCGCCCTCGGATGGCGTGGTGGACATGCCGACCTCGTGGCGCGCCAGCGCGTCGATGAACTCGGCCATTGCGTCGGTGTTCGGGACGTCCATGATGCCGGCGATCTTGCCGCTCTTGAGGTACCCGAGCGTCGTCGGATCCGGCGTGTTGACGAGGATCTTGACGCTCGCATGCCCTGCCGTCTTCAGCGCCTGCGGCAGACCCGCTGCATACGTCGGCTGCGAGCAGACCACGAAGTTGATCTTCGTATTCGCGTTGACCTTCGCGATGACGTCGCTGATCACCTGGGCCTGCGTGGCGGTCGCGGCCTCGTCGAGGTTCGTCTCCTGACACTTCGAGCACAGCTTGTGGTTCTCTGCGATGTAGGCGTTCTGCTCGAACGTGCTCGCGGGGAACGTCGTGCTCCCGACGAAGAGGGAGTCTGACTTCGTGCCGTCGATGCCAAGCACGAACACCGAGAGCGCGGTGCCCGCGTACGTGTAGCTCGGCTGCCCGTTGACGACCGCGACGACGCCGGCGCCGGACTTGTCGGTCACGAATCCGTTGATCACCGGTATGTGATCCGCCTTGAGCTGCGCAAGCTGGCTCGAGAAGACGATCTCGGGGAAGCCGGTGCCCATCGCCGCGCTGGGCTTGTTGTGCACGACCTGGTTCCAGGCGTTGTCGATGGTCGCAGGGGTGAGGCCACCTGCGATCGTGACCACCTTCCAATGCAGGTACTTCGCCGCCGCCTCGAGGGGGCTGGCCAGGATCGCGCACTGCGGCACGCCGCAGACCACGAAGTCGATGGTCTTTCCCTTCGGGATCGGCTTGGTGATCTTCTTATTCACCGGGATATGGATTGGGCGGACGAAGAGCTTCTTGAGCGCGGCAACTGCCGCTGGAATCGACGTGTGGCTCTGGACTCTCGATTGCGTGGTGCTGGTCGCGCCCGATACGCCGGCCGTGCTGAGCACCATTGTCGACAACAGGGCAGCCGACACGACGGCAGTGCCGACGACCCGCTTCCCGCGGAATGCTGGTGACACAGATTCCCCCTACTCTGAGTGGTGGTTTGGATGGAGTCTTGCTGGCACCGATCAAGCTCTCGCGTGCGGCGCTGGCGGGGAACCTAACTACTGTGGATGCCGCTGTCAAATAGTGGAAGTGGATTAACTATTAATGGAAGTGGATTAACTTTCAGTGGAAGTGGATTGACTGTCGATGAGAAAAGTTCTGGATTTTGGCCGGAGAAGTGCTCCACTTTCGGCGTTCGACTTGACATGATGAGAGCATTGTCCACATTGTGTAGACCATGAGGCAGTGGGGGACGCAGGTGGGGCTCGGCACGGACCCGCTCGGCTTCGTCGCAGCCGTCGACCCCACCCGACCCGCGGTCGTCATGGGCGCGTCAGGCACCATCATCACCTACGGCGAGATGGCCGAGCGCTCCAATCAGCTGGCGAGGTTCTTCCGCTCCTTGGGACTCGAGCGTGGCGACGTCGTCGCGGTACTCATGGAGAACCAACCCGGCTTCCTCGAGACCGCCTGGGCCGCGCAGCGCTCGGGGCTGTACTACGCGGCGATCAACTGGCACCTCAGCCCAGACGAGGTGGAGTACATCATCGGCGACTGCGGCGCGAGGGTGCTCGTCACCTCGCTCCTGCAAGCAGAGCTCCTCGGAGCTCTCGAAGGGCGGCTGTCGAACGTCGAGGTCGTCATCTGCCGCGATGGCGTCCTCGACCAGTCGACCCATCGCTGGGAGGACGTTGAGCAGTTCGGCACCGGCGGGATCGACACTCCCACCGAGGGGTGCGAGCTCCTGTACTCGTCGGGCACGACAGGGCGGCCCAAGGCCGTCAAGCGCCCACTCCCGCCGCCCGGTGAGCTCGTCCCCAACCACAAGGGCGCGCTCGCGAGCTACGAGACGACGTACAAGACAAGCGTGTCGTCGTGCTACCTCTCCCCCGCTCCCCTGTACCACTCCGCACCGCTCATGAGCTGCATGACCATCCACCGCATCGGCGCAACCGTCGTCGTGATGGAGCGATTCGACGCGGAGGCGTGCCTGGCCCTGATCGAACAACAACGGGTCACGCACGCACAGTTCGTCCCTACACACTTCGTACGGATGCTGAAGCTGGACGAGAAGGTCCGGGCCCGCTATGACCTGTCGAGCCTTGAACTCGTGATCCACGCGTCCGCACCGTGCCCCCTCGCGGTCAAGCACCAGATGATCGAGTGGTGGGGTCCGATCCTGCACGAGTACTACGGCGGGACCGAGGGGATGGGGACCACCACCATCGACTCGACCGAGTGGCTCGCGCACCCCGGCTCAGTGGGCCGACCGAGCGGGTGCGCGATCCACGTCGTCGGCGACGACGGCGCCGAGCTCGCCTCTGGCGAGACCGGGACCGTGTACTTCGAGAGCTCCCGCAAGTTCGAGTACATGAACGACCCGACGAAGACCGCCTCGATCCAGGATTCCCACGGCTGGCGGACGCTCGGCGACGTCGGCCACCTCGACGAGGACGGCTACCTCTATCTCACGGATCGCGCCACCTTCATGATCATCTCCGGGGGCGTGAACATCTACCCCCAGGAGATCGAGAACGTGATGGTCATGCACCCCTCCGTCAGCGACGTGGCCGTCTTCGGAGTCCCCAACAGCGAGTTCGGCGAGGAGGTGAAGGCGGTCGTGGAGCCCGCCCCGGGCGTCGAAGCGGACGATCAGTTGCGAGCCGAGCTGCTCGCCTACTGCCGCGAGCACCTCGCGGGGTTCAAGGTCCCTAGGTCGATCGACTTCTCCTCGGCGCTGCCGCGCGACCCGGCGGGCAAGCTCTTCAAACGACGGCTCCGCGATCCCTACTGGGAGACTCACACCACCCAGCTCGTCTGACGAGTCGCCCCTCCACGTTCGTCAGCACACCGAAAGGATCCCGATGCACCTGGTTCGCTACCTCACCAGCAGCGGCGACGCCGCGGTCGGCGCCCGGGTTCGCGACGTCATCGTCGCGACCGGCTACGACGACATGCTGTCGTTCATTCGCGATGGCGCTGTCGCGCTCGACATCGCGAGACGCCGGCTCGGCGAGGTCCCGGCTGATGTGACACGACTCCTCGCTCCCATCGACAACCCCGGCAAGATGCTCTTCCTCGGCATGACCTACGACGTCTTCCGTCAGGACGTGGGCCCCGACGAGGTGCCCTACGTCTACGCGAGGGTCCAGAGCTCGATCGTCGGGCCGGGCGACTCGATCCGGCTCCCAGGCCCCGATGACCACGTCCTCTATGAGGGCGAGCTCGTCGTCGTCATCGGCGAACCCATGTACCGCGTCGCCGCCGCCGATGCGATGCGACACGTCTTTGGCTACACGCAGGCAAACGACGTGACCTGGACAGAGTGGGTGCACGGCGGGGGCAAGGTGGGCCCCCAGATCTGCCTCTCCAAGAACGCCGACACCTTCTGCCCGCTCGGGCCCGACATCGTCACCGCTGACGAGGTGGACCCCGTCGACCTCGGGTTCACTGTCACGGTCAACGGCGAGCAGCGGACGGTCGCCTCCACGAAGGGGCTCGCCTGGAGCATCCCGAGGATCCTCGAGTTCCTGAGCCAGGACATGACCCTGTGGCCCGGGGACCTCGTCTCGACGGGGACCTGCGAGGCCAAGGAGATCGTGGCCGGCGACGTCGTCACCGTCGAGTTCGACGGGCTCGGCGCCCTCGAGAACCCCGTCGTCGGCAGCTGGGAGTAGCGCCCAGCCGCTAGCGGCGCGGGCCCGACGCGTCGAGCCGGTTGACCACGAAGATGCCGTCCTTCATGACCGCGACGACGCTCCGGGCGGGGTCCGCGAGGATCGAGATGTCGGCGCTCGGGTCGCCGTCCACGACGAGCACGTCAGCCAGCGCGTCCGGCGCGATCGTGCCCACCTCGCCCTTGAGCTGCATGAGCTCGGCCATGTGCCGCGTCGCCCAGCGCAGCGTGTCGAGCGCACCGACCCCCGTGTGGTTCACGTAGGTCGAGAACTCCGTCGAGTAGATGCCCGGGACGTGCGCGACGATCGGCACGCCGTAGTCGTCGCCGGGGAGGATCTTGACGCCAGCCTCGTTCGCGACCGGCACCATCTTGGCCAGGTTGTCCCACTCGTCGCGGACGCCCTTGGTCATCTCGGCGTCGAGCCCGCCGTCGGGCACGACGCCCTCGGAGATCCCGAGCGCGACGTCGAGCACGCGCATGCTGGGGACCCAGAACGTCCCGCGCGCGGCCATCGCCTCGATGATCCGCTCATCGACCTCATCGCCGTGGTCGATGAGGTCGACGCCGGCGTCCACGCACTCGGCGATCAGCTCGCGCCATGACGCGTGCGCGCGGACACGCTTGCCGAGGTCGTGGGCCGTCTCGACCGCCGCGACGAGCTCGTCGTGGCTGAGTCGGCGGAAGTGCGGCTCGGTGATGCCGTGACCGCCGGTCGGCAGGATCTTGATCCAGTCCGCGCCCCTGCGAACCTGGGTGCGCACGGCCTTGCGCATCTCTTCGGGACCGTCGATGAACACCTGCATGCCGGTGTTGCGGCTGTCGTACCACCAGTGTGGGCGCTCGTTGCCCGTCGCCTCGATATGCGGGCTGCACGCGAGCAGCCGAGGGCCGTCGATGAGCCCCTCTGCGATCGACATCTTGAGGCACGCGTCGATGTCGTTGCTGCTCGCCGCGCTCACGGCCATCGTGTAGCCCGACTCCAAGAGGTTCCGGCACGTGTTGATGGCGACTGCCATGAGCACCCCTGCGGGCCGCTCCGCGCCGCCGTAGACGTGCTCGAGCAGCGACATGTCGATGTGGTGGAACTCGGCGTGCAGGTGCCCGGTTCCGAGCCCGGGCAGGAGGGTGCGGCCGGTCAGGTCGACGACGTCGTCGTCGGCTCGCGGCTCGACACGCTGGCCGACCTCGACAATGCGACGGCCGTCGACCACCACGGTCAGGTCCCGTTGTGCGGGGTGCTCGCCGTCGAGGACGGTGGCGTGCGTAAAGACGGTTCGTGGCATGACTACTCCCCTACTGGCTCGAGCGTCCTCGCGGTCGAGGACGACGTCTGCAGCGTGCCGCCCACCATCGCGGTGAGGACCCGCCCTTCTTCGATGTTCGCACCGACGAGCTCGTCGACCACGTGGCCTTCTTGCAGCACGATGACCCGGTCGCAGATCGCGAGCAGGTCGTCGGTGTCCGATGAGCACACGATGAACGAGACCCCCGCGCGCGCCTGATGCTTGATCAGGTCGTAGATCGCCTGTCGCGCACCGACGTCCACGCCGCTGGTCGGGTCCTCGAGGACCATCACCTCCGGCGCAAAGCTGAGCCACTTGGCGAACACGACCTTTTGTTGGTTGCCGCCGCTCAGGAGGGCATAGAGGCGATCCGGGTCCCTGGGACGGATGTCGAGGCCCCCGATCCAGCGAGTCGCGTGCTCCTCTTCGGTTGACCTGTTGAGCACACCATGCCTCGAGTCCCGTGCGAGCGACGGGAGCGAGATGTTCTCTCGCATCGTGAACTCCATGATCGCCGCGCCAGCGGCTCGGTTCGGCAGCACGAGGACGACCCCGAGATCCTTCGCCTGGCGAGGCGTCGGGTTCTTTCGCCTCGTCCCCCGCGCGTTCTCAAGCTCCACGCGGCTCGCCTTCTCCCCGACGAGCGCGCCGGCGAGCTCTTCCCGGCCGGACCCCGAGAGCCCTGCGAACCCGAGCACCTCGCCGACCTCCACGTCGAAGTCGACCCCTTGGAGGAGCTGGGCCGAGAGTGCTCGCACGCGAAGCGCTGGCCGGTGCTCGTGCCCGGCGACGGCGCTCGCAGCCCGGCTTGGCGTGGCGACGAGGGGTGCGCCCGTTTCGTGTGCCACGGGGTTGTCCTCACCTACGATCATCCGCACGAGGGTCTCGTGGTCGATGTCGCCCACGTTGACCGTCCCCTGGGAGACCCCGTCGCGGAGCACCGTCGTGCGCTCGGCGAGCTGGAAGATCTCGTTCAGCCGGTGCGAGACGTAGATGACGCTCGTGCCGTCCCGGCGCGCCTGGCGCACGAGGGCAAACAGCGCCTCCACCTCGTGGGGCGGCAGGGCCGCGGTTGGCTCGTCGAGCACCAGCACTCGAGCGGCACCATCGTCGTCGTCGAGCGCCCTGGCGATCGCGATGGCGCTGCGCTCGACGGGCTTCAGCTGGGAGACCGGACAGTTGATGTCGAAGTCGATCGAGAGCTTGCCGAGCAGGCGCCGTGTCTTTCGGCGCTGCGCGGGCCAGTTGATGAAGGTGCGGGCTTCTCGGACGTAGCCAAAGCCCAGCGCGATGTTCTCGACGGCGGTGAGCTCTTCGATAATGCCGAGCGACTGATGGACGAACTGCAGACCCATTCGCCGCGAGTCTCGCGGCGAGCCAAAAGGGAGCCCCTTGCCGCACACGCGCACGATGCCACCCGGGTCCGGCGTGTAGATCCCGGCCAGGATCTTGATCAGGGTCGACTTGCCCGAGCCGTTCTGGCCAAGAAGGGCGTGGATCTCCCCAGGGCGGACGTCCATGTCGACGTCGATGAGCGCCCGCTGGCCCGGGAACGTCTTTGACAGCTTGACGAGCTCGATCGACGGCGTCGCCGTGGACGGCGTCGCGCCGTTCGAGGGGGCACGCGACAGCGAGACTCCCTCGTTGCGGGCGGCGACGTCGGATGCAGGGACCGACACATCCTCGATCGACGCCACGTTCGCCGCGGAGCCTGCGTGCGGAGCGGGTGGCGACGCTGCGGGGCCCGCCGCCCTCGCCGCCCGACGTCGAGTGGATCGGCTCGGGTCATACAGGTGGGTCAGGCCGATCGCCGCCATCAGCGCCACGCCCTGGAAGACGTTGGGCATCCACTGCGGCGCGCCGACGTCGAGGAGCCCGTACTGACCGGTGCCGAGCATGAACACGGCGATCAGCGTGCCCATGGCGTTGAATCGATGGGCCTTGAACTGCGTCGCGCCCACGAAGACGGCGGCGAAGGCAGGCAGCAGGTAGCTGTCCCCGCCCGCGGGCGAGGCGGACCCGATCGACGCGGTGAGCACGAGTCCCGCGAACGCGCCAATGAGCCCGGAGCACATGAACGAACCGGCCTGCACGGCCTTCACCCGGATCCCGGCCAACTTCGCGGCCGTCTCGTTGAACCCGACCGCGTAGACGTAGCGGCCGCTCACGGTTCGCGTGAGCACGACGCCGAGCACCACCGCGATCGCGACAACGAAGACCACCGCGATCGTGAACCCGGACCAGTTCGCGTCCCAGAACTCGTGCTTGAAGCTGCTCCCCGAAAGGGTCCGCGTCGAGTAGACCGCCGTGTTGGCCGACAGCCCGACGCTCAACGCGTCCGCGATGAGCCACATCGCGAGCGTCCCGATCAACGACGGGATGCCGAGCACGACGACGATGACGGCGTTGACGATCCCGATGGCGAGCCCGGTCCCGATGGTGAGTGCAATGACCGCAAGGAGCGGGAGCCCGGTGTGCGTGAGCAGGTACGCGCAGACGACGCCCGAGAGGCTCATGTTGCCGCCGATCGAGGCATCGAACGAACCACACGCCATCGGGACCAGCACCGCCAGCGCGGCGAGGCCAGTGACCGCGTAGTTCGAGGCGATCGCGCGCAGCGTGTAGCCCTGCAGGAACAGGCTCGGCGACCACAACGCGAAGATGGCGATGATGAGCGCCCACACGTAGACCGCGCCGACGTTGCCGACCGACAGGTGGCTCAGCCACGAGGCCGACCGGCTCTGGACGGGCCTTACGCCCTCTGGATCGGGCGGCGTTGCACTCGTGGCGACGCCTGGGGTCGTGTCAGACGCCATGCTCAGTCGACCGCTCCGGCGTGCAGCGTCGCGGCAGCCTCGGGGCCGTAGTGTCCCGATCGCTCGACGTCGAGGTAGTCCGCGATCGCGTCGTTGAGCGTCCACTGTGCACGAAAGCCGAGCTCGCTCGCCATCCGCCCGCCGCTCAGTGGTAGTCGCGTGCGCATGCCTGGCTGCGAGCCCGCGCCGAACTCGACGGCAGCGTCGGGAGCGGCGAGCCGAACGGCCCCGGCGACCTCGCCGAGGGAGTGCATCGTGCCCGACGACACGTGATAGATCGCGTGCTCGAGACGGTCCGCGAGCGCCAGGTCCGCGAGGCCTCTCGCGGTGTCCTTCACGTAGGTGAGCTCGTAGCGGTCCTCTGCGCCACTCGGCTCTCGATAGCCCGTCCCGGCGAGCACGCCGTCGACCGCCTTGCCGATCCAGGACACGGGGCCCTGCCACGGCCCAAAGACCCCGGTGACGCGGGCCACCGCGAGGTCGAGGTGGAAGACGTCGCGGAATGCGAGCACGCCAAACTCGGCAGCGGTCTTGGAGGAGCCGTAGATGCCGATCGGTGACGGCGGGCAGGTCTCGGGGATCTCGGCTCCCTCGACGACCACGCTGCCGAAGACCGAGCGAGTGCTCACGTAGACGAACCTCGCCAACTGGCCCGTCGTGGCGAAACGCGAGCACAGCCGCCATGTCGCCATCACGTTCACGTCGAAGACCTCGAGCGCGTCGGGGAACGAGGGTGCGCCCTGACCGAGTGCGACCGCCATCTCTGCGAATCGCAGGAGGGCCGCGACGTGGACGACGGTCGCGCGCTCACCGGCGGCATCCGCGAGCGCGATCAAGGTGTCGTCGCGTCGAAGATCGCCCGGGACGTACGCGCACGTCGAGGCGTCGAGGCCATCGAGCACCGGGTCGGGCAGGCGGGCTGCGACGTCTGTCGCGACGACGTTGCAACCCCGCTCGGTGAGGGTGCGGACGAGGTGTGACCCAATGAAGCCAGCGGCCCCGGTCACGACCACCGAGGTCGTCATCGGCGGCGTTCGGCGATCTGCTCGAACAGCTGCGAGCGGAAGGGACGAGGGGCCACGAGGTCGCTCGGCGTCAGCTCGCCTGCGGCGACGCGCCGCAGGAGCTCGGTGTGCGCGTCGACCACACCCCCGCTGATCTCATAGATCGCAACGTACGTCGTCCACTCCCCTGGGTCACGCGGACTCGCGAGCGGCGACTGGCGCGCTCGGTAGCGCCGGCACAACGCGAAGCCGGGCGTGGTCAGGATCTCGGGGACGTGCACCTCGTCGTACCAGGCGTTGAACGCGTCGTCGGCGCCCGAGATCGCCTCGGTCTGGACTGCCAGTATCCCGCGCTCCATCTCACCTCCTGCTCGGACTGCTCGGATTCTTGACGGCCCAGAGTCGCGGCCTGGCAGCGCCAGCTCAGTCCCGGAACGACGCGTCCCACGCGGTCGTGCCCACCTTGTAGGTTCCCGACACGCGGCGGTGGGTCCGCTCGCCGGTAGGCGGCAGCTCCGGGCGCGCATGCTGCAGCGCGACGTTATTCCAGATCACGAGGTCCCCCACCTGCCAGTCGTGCTGGAAGAGGTTGGCCGGGGCGTACAGGTACGCGTGGAGCTGGCCCCGAAGCGCCTCGCTGTCGCCTCGGTCCCAGCCGACGAGCTTGTCGAAGAAGAGCGAGTCGATGACGAGCGAGGTCTGACCGCTGATGGGGTCGTCGTACAGCACGGACTGGGTGGCGCGTGGCGCCTCTTGCGACGCCGTCTCTTCCGAGTAGCGCTTGTCGCCGCCGGTGAAGTCGATCAGAAAGAGGCCGCGCTCGCCGTCGAGGCGAGCGCGCAACTCGGCAGGCAGGCTCGCCGCGGCACCGACCCCGGACGCAAAGATCGTGGGGGCCGGCTCGTCGGGCAACACCATGGCGTACAGCGAGATGGAGTTGATCGGCTGGTCCTTCCACATGAGGTCGGAGTGGAACAGGTACGCATTGTGCTGCCCGTCGTTCGGTGCCACCTCGAGCTGATTCGACAGGAAACCGAACTTCTCCCCGTTGGTCCACTCGTCGGGCACCAGCTCGAGCGCTTCGACCAGGCGGATCTGGTCGGCTGCCTCAAGGTCGGGATCGCGGAACAATAGAAGGTGGAAGTTACGGAATGCCGCTCGCAGCTCTTCGACATCGCCGGGCGTCTCGGTCCAGGGACCCTTGAGGTCGAGGTCCACCTCGGCGCCGATTCGTCCGTCCAGCGGCATGACCTTCATGGTTCGGCCCTCCCCCTGCACCGCCAACGCGACGCACGTGTCCCCAACATTCCCACATTGTGGTTGTGATGTCCACATCTCGTGACCTGCGCGGTCAGGCGGTCGATGAGATGCACGAAGCGATGAACCCGGCGAATGCCTCGGGATGGCTCCGGTGCGCGCGATGCCCGGCCCCCTCCAGCACGGACGGCTCGGACCCGTAGTGCTGAGCGACGAGGCTCGCGTCGCGCGCCGAGTAGCCGTCGCTCGTACCCCCTCGTGCGGTGGTGACCGGGACGGTGGCGTCCTGCCAACGATACGGCGCGTTGCAGGCGTCGAGCACCTGACGCCTGCACGAGGCCCAGGCGACCTCGATCCGAGCGCCGTCCACTGCCTCGGTGCTTCGGGCTGCGGATGCGGCCGCGTTGCGGTCGACCTCGGCGAGCATTGCCGCACGCTCGTCGTCCGTCCACCAGTCGGCCCACGGGATCGCGGTCTCGTAGAGGCCGACCGAGGTGCAGAGCTGGGGTTGCCGCAGGGCGGCCCCCAGGGCGACGAGCCCGCCGAGGCTGTGGCCCACGACGGTCGCGGACTGGCCGTCCAGGCGGGCGAGCAGGTCGTCGACGTCGGCTTCGAGCGACGCGGGTCCCTCCTTCCAGCGACCGCCATGGCCCTGGCGGTCGTACGTGACGACGTCGACGCCAGGGAGGTTCGACACGACCTCGTCGAAGCCGCGCTGTCGCTCGATCGCACCGTGGACCAGGACGACCCGCGTCACGCGATGCCGCCGGGCGCGAGCCTCACTGCAGGTGGCGCTGCAGCCAAATGGTCGCGTGCCCGAACGCGTCGGCTGAGGCGTCCTCGTTGTAGGACGGGCGAGCGTTGCAGTTGAAGCCGTGCGTGGCCTCGGGGTATCGGACGATCTCGTGAGCCACGTCCACCGAGGCGAGCGCGCGGCGGAGCGTCTCGACGTGGTCGGTCGGGATGGACGTGTCGAGGTCGCCGAAGAAGCCCAGCCACGGCGTCTGGAGCGCGCCGACTTCCTTCAGCAGCGCTGGCATGGCGGGAAACGCGCCCTGGTCCACGATGCCCCCGCCGTAGTACGAGATCGCCGCGCCGAGCCGACGCCGCAGCGCGGCGAGGAAGGACAAGCGCCCACCGACGCAGAAGCCGACGACCGCGATGTTGCCCTCAGCGATGCCCATCGACACGAGCTGCGCCACCGCCGCGTCGAGATCGACCAAGAACCCGTCGTCGTCGAGGCCGTCAGAGAGGGCCATCGCCTTGTTGAAGTCGTCGTACGGGGCGACGCCCTGACCGGAGCGGTGGAACACATCGACGCCGAGGCCGGCGTACCCCGCCTCGGCATAGCGGCGCGCGACGCCCTCGATGTGCTCGTTCAGTCCGAACGCCTCGGGGATGACGATGACGCCGCCGATCGGATCGGTCGCCGGCATCGCCAGGTAGGCGTTCGCCGGTCCATCAGTCGTCTCGAGCTTGAGTTCCAACGTCTCCACGTCGTCGCCTCTCACTTTCGAATCGGTCCGTCACCGACCTCGCCGGACTCGGGCTCGATGAAGCACACGCAGTCGACTGCGACGAAGCCGGTGTCGGTCTGGATGAGCGGGTTCACGTCCATCGAGCGCAGCCAGTCCCGCCCGCCGGCCGCAAGATCGCCCGCACGCACGAGGATGCCGGCCAGCTCGTCGCGATCCCACGGAGGGCTGCCCCGGTGCCCGTCGGCGACCCCGAGGTCGTCGAACTCCGCGATCATCTCGGCAGCGTCCGTCGCGCTGAAGGGCGCAATCCGACCACTGACGCGGCCTAGCACCTCGATGAAGATGCCGCCGAGACCGAACGCCACCACGGGTCCGAGCTCGCTTGCGCCGGTGACGCCGACGAAGACCTCATGGTGTCCGGCGAGCTGGGGCTGGACGACGACGGTCGCGGGGAGCGACGCGCTCGCCGCAATGCCACGCAGGTGCTCGACCGCGGAGGGAAGCCCGCTTGCGTCGACGCCGAGTAGCACCGCACCGTGCTCGGTTCGATGCGCGAGGTCCCCGAGCTTGACCACGAGCGGGCCATCGAACGCCGTCGTGGGCGCGGGGTCCTCGGGCGCCACCAGCTCGTAGGGCGCCACAGGGACGCCCGCCGCGGCGAGCAGTGCCATCGAGTCGGCGAAGGACAGCATCGCCTCGCCGTTGCTCTCGATCGTGGGCGAACAGGGGCGAGCGACGCTCGCCGCCGTGCTCGCAGCTCGCACGGCAGCGTCGGGTCGGGCCCGCATAAATCTCGACATCGACTGGAGCCCGCGAAGCGTTCCTCGCAGGCCGTTGCCGATCGCGATGCCGAAGTCCGAGCGGTACTCCTCCATCCACTCGCCTGCCTGCCCCGCGAGCGGGGAGAGCAAGAACGGCTTGTCTGACGTGGCCGACACTGCGGCGAGCCGGTCGCTGAAGCGCCGGTTCCGGGTGTCCCACGGCGCGAACTGGCTGAGGAAGATCACTGCGTCGAGCTCGGGACGTCCCGCGTAGGTGGTGACGATCTGGTCCCAGATGTCGAGATTGCTCAGGATGACGCCCGTCGCGTCGAGTGGGTTCGAGCACCGAAGGCTCGGGATCAATCCTTGGACCCACTCGGTGAGCGCGGGGATCTCCGGGACGTCGATCGACTCTTCCTCGGCGATGTCAGCGGTCATGGTCGCGAAGCCCCCGGTGCCCGTGAGAACACCAAGGCCGCGCAGCTCGGTCCACTTCGATGACGGAAGCTGCTCGAGGAACTGGACCCGGTCGACGAGCTCGTCGACTTCGAGCGCGGTGTCGATTCGCGCCTGTCGAAACGCGACGTCGTACACCCAGGCGTCACCAATCACCGTGCCGGTGTGCGACTGGGTCATGACGCGTCCGCGGGCGGAGCGCCCGAGCTTGAGGGCGATGATGGGCTTGCCTGCCTGTAATGCTCTTGCCGCCGCCGAGAAGAACGCGTCCGGCCGGCGGATCTTCTCGAGCGCGAGCGCGATGATCCTCGTCGCCTCGTCCTCCACCAGGTACTCGAGGTAGTCGGCCATGTCCGTCACGGCCTCGTTGCCGGCAGCGATCATGAGGTTGAACCCAACGCCGCCGACGCGGTGCGCGCTGGCCGCGACCGCCTCGAGGAGCGCGCCGCTGTGCGCGACGATCGACACGCCGCCGGCTCGTCGCTCGAAGCGGGGCAGGAAGGTGAGCTCGTGGCCGCGATGGATGTCGAGATAGCCGACGCCGTTCGGTCCGACGACGGGATAGTTCCCGCGACGTGCCGCCGCCTCCAAGCGCCGCTGCAACTCGGCCCCCTCACCGCCCACCTCGGCGAAGCCGCTCGCCACGGTGACGAGCCCACCCGAGCCTGTGTCGGCGACCTCGTCGGCGAGCGCCACGGTCCCCGCTGCGGAGAGGAGACTGAAGACGGCGTCGACGGGGTGCCCGATCGCCGTCAGGCTCGGGTAGGTCCGCTGGCCAAAGACAGTCTCGTACTTCGGGTTCACGACGAATGCCTCGATGTCGCGCTCGAAGATCGACGCGACCGTCTGTGCGAGCGTCGACGTGTCCGACGCGCCGACGACGGCGACAGAATCAGGGCGCAGCAGCCGTCCGAGCGGCGCGCGGCGCCCGTCCGGGTCAGCGGGCTGCGCAATGGCGTCGGGTCGGCTCGTCATTTCGTCGAGGGGCGCACGCGTACTCAGCGGGCCGCGTCCGACCCGTTGCCGGGTGCGCCCTTGGCACGAGCAACGCCACCAGGCGTGTCGCGTGCGGCGGGCTCGACGGGTGGCGCGTCACGCCAGCTCGGCACACCGAGCTGGGGCGTTCCGACTGGAGTGCCGTCCTCGTTGAGGTACATCCAATGGGCGTGATTGACCTGGTGCAACGTGAAGGCTGCGTTGAGCGCGTTCGTAAAGCCCATGATGTCAACGGCCTGATTCACGGCCTCTTTGACGAGGAGCGCCGTCATCGTTGGGACCTTGGCGATCCGCAGGGCCCACTGCTCGGTGAGCTCGGCGAGCTGGTCGGCCGGGAAGACCTTGCTCACCATGCCGAGCTGGTAGGCGTCCTCGACGGTCATCGAGTCGCCGGTGAGCAGCAGTTCCTTCGCCTTGCGAGGACCGAACTCCCAGGGATGCCCGAAGTACTCGACCCCGCACATGCCGAGGCGCGTGCCGACGACGTCAGCGAAAGTCGTGCCGTCCGCCGCGACGATGAGGTCGCACGCCCACATGAGCATGAGGCCCGCCGCGAACACCGGCCCGTGCACCTGGGCGATCGTGATCTTGCGGAGGGACCGCCAGCGTCGCGTGTTCTCGAAGAAGTAGTGCCACTCCTGGAGCATGCGTGCCTCGACGCCAGCTCGCGAGCCGCCGTTCGTCCGCCGAGTCACGTGCTGCAGCGGTCCGGGGTCTCGCTCCTCGTAGTGCTCCTTGGACCCCATGTCATGGCCCGACGAGAACATGGGGCCGACGCCGCTCAGGATGACGACGCGGACCGCGTCGTCAGTCTCCGCACGGTGGAAGGCGTCGTCCAGCTCTACCAAGAGGGGGCGATGCTGCGCGTTGCGCGTCTGTGGCCGGTTGAGCTCGATCCTCGCGATCTTCCCCTCGTGCAGTGTCGAGTAGATGACGTGCTCGTAGACGGGATCGTCAGCCCACGACTCATCGGTCATGTCGCGCCCTCCTCATCTCGACGTGGCCACGCGCGACGAACGGCGCGTCGATGACCGCGGCGTGACGCTAGCCCTCGGCTGCGCGCTCTCACCGTGTTGCGGCGACGTCGAACCACTCGGCAACCGGTGGTGGGAGCGTCTCGAAGCGATGCCGATCCGGCTCGAGCAGCGTCGGCCCGGCGACGCGTTCGCCGCCCAGTGCGAACTCGAGTATGTGTGCGCGACGGGCGAACAGCCCCGCGTCGTGCTCGACAGTGAAGCCGATCGCACCGTGGTTCTGGACGTTGTCGGCCGTGTTGAGCTTGGCGGCCCTCGTCGCCGTCACCTTCGCGGCCGCGGCCTGGAAGGGGGCGTCAGGCGTCCTGCTCTCGACGTGGTAGCCCGCGAACAGAGTCTGTGCCCTCGCAGCATGGACCCGCATCGCCATGTCCGCACACCGGTGCTTGACCGCCTGGAAGGTGCCGATCGGCTTGTCGAACTGCGTGCGGAACTTTGCGTACTCGACGGACATGTCGAGAACCGCGTGGGCGATCCCGAGCTCCATCGCCGAAATGAGCAGCTGTGCGCGACCAGCGAGCAGCGGGTCGTCGACGCGCGCGACCACGGCTCGCACGTCGCGGCGAGCGAGCCGCACCGAGGCATCGACGCTCGGCACCTGCTCGAGCGCGCCCACCTCGCACAGCGCGCACGACATCCCCTCGAACTGCACGACGAGACCGCCTGGCTCGGCGTCCACGAGGAACTCGTCGACCACGAGGCCCGCACGGCGCGAGCCGTCCATGAACTGCGCGGCGAGGTCGTGGTGCCCCGACGCTGACGCCACCCAGGTCGCAATCACCGTGGACGCGAATGGACCGGGTGCGAGGTGCCGCCCGAGCTCGACGAACAAGAGCACTTCTTCGATCGGCCCGCACCCGACGCCGCCACGCGACGCGGGGATCCCAAGTCCGAACCAGCCGAGCTCGGCGCAGTGGCGCCAGGTCTCCTCGTCGATGGCTAGCGCCGATTCGCCCGCCTCTGCGGCGTCGGCGAGCTCACGCAGCCGGGCGAACGGCACCAGCTGGCCGAGCACTTTGGCGGCAACGGTACTGACCTCGAGCTGCTCGCTCGACAGGACGAAATTCATCGTGGCAGCCCGAGCGCACGCTCACCAATGATGTTCTTCTGAATGTCCTTGGTGCCACCTGCGATGCCTGCGGAGAACTGGGTCAACCAGTACGCGCTCCAGGTGCCGAGCTCGAGCGAGTCCGAGCCGAGCACGTCGATCGCGAGCCGTCCCACCTTGTGCTGTAGCTCGCCCCAGAACGTCCGCACCGCCGTGGTCATCGCCGACGGAGCGGCGCCGCTCTTTGCCTCAGCGACGCTCAGATACGTCATGGAGCGCAGCGCCGCACCTTCTGCGCGCACCGCTGACAGACGAGCCGCCAACTCGTCGTTCTTCAGGAGCTGGCGTTGCTTGGCGAGCTCGACGAGCGCGTCAATGTCCCGGAGCGTGCCGAGCTGATAGTCAAGAGCAGCCGGTCCCCGCTCGATCGCGAGCGTGGACATCGCCACGCTCCATCCCTGGTTGATCTCGTCGACGACATTTGCGATCGGGATCCGGACGTCCTCGTAGAAGATCTCCGAGAAGTGCGCGCCGCCGTCGATGGTTCGGATCGGCCGCACGTCGATGCCTGGTGTCCGCATGTCGCAGATCACCCAGGTGATCCCCTTGTGCTTGGGCGCCGCCGGATCGGTCCGCACGAGCAGCTCTTGGAAGTCCGCGAGGTGCGCGTAGCTGGTCCAGACCTTCTGGCCGTTCACCACCAGCATGTCGCCATCGATCTCGGCGCGCGTCGTGAGCGAGGCGAGGTCCGAGCCGCTCCCTGGCTCGGAGAACCCCTGGCACCAGGGTGTCTCGCCGCGCAGGATCGGCGGCAGGTACGTCGCCTTCTGCTCGTCGCTGCCGCGGGCAATGAGGGTCGGTCCGGCGTGGGCGAGCGCGACGACGAAGCAGCTGTGGCCCACGGGCAGCCCGGACTGCACGTACTCTTCGAACCAGACGATCTGTTCGAGGAAGCTGAGCCCCCGTCCTTCGTACTCCACAGGCCAGTCGATGCCTGCCCAACCGGAGTCAAACTGGCGGCGCTGCCATTCCGAGCTCCACTCGCGCATCTCGACGGTGTCGAGCGGCGGCGGCGTACCCGGGTTGTTCTCCTCAAGCCAGGTACGGATCTCCTCACGAAAGACACGCAGATCGGTCTGACCTTCGCCGCTCATCCGTGGCGTCCCCCTGCCTGCTGACTACAATGTGGAGTAGACTTTCAGATTATCACAATGGCTCTTCGACGTCGCCGGCGTGGACGCGCGCGGCTCGGTCGCGACGCCCAGCAGCGCTCGGGGTCCCGTCCCTTACGGCATGATCGTGAGCCCGCCATTGACCATGATCGTGGCCCCGGTGATGAAGCTCGAGTCAGGTCCCGCGAGGAACACCACCGTTCGCCCGATGTCGAGTTCTGCGTCGCCGTCTCGGCGGATCGGGCGCTGAGCGAGCTTCTCTGCGAGCCTCTCGGGATGCTCTTTGAAGTACGCCTGCGCCTTCGGCGTGCTCGCCTGGGGACTCACGGCATTGACGCGGATGCCGGTCGGTCCCCACTCGTTGGCCGCGACCTTCGTGAGCCCGCGGATGCCCTCCTTCGCCGCGGCGTAGCCGGCGAATCCCGCAAGACCGTGGGTGCCTGCCGACGAGACGATGTTCACGATCGAGCCCCCGTTGACCGAGAGGAGCGGGAACGCACTTCGCATGAACCGAAAGGCGCCCCAGAGCCCGCTCGAGATCGCGAGGTCGAAGTCCTCGTCGGAGTGCTCCGCGAAGGGCACGCCCGACACCATCGCCTGGGCGCAGTTCACAAGGACGTCCAAGCCGCCGTGCTGCGCCGCGACCGCGGCGCACGCCGCGTCCGAGGTCGACTGGTCCCCCACACTGCCGATGACGGGCGTGCACGTGACGCCGACAGACGCCAGCTCCTGGGCGGTGCTGTCGGCCAGCGTGGCGTCAAGGTCCACCAGCACGACGTCGCTGCCCTCCTTTGCGAGCGCCAGCGCGATCCCTCGGCCGATGCCTTGGGCGCCGCCGGTGACGATCGAGACCTTGTTCTCCAGCAGTCCCATCGCGGTCTCCGATCCGGCTGGCGTCACGTGCGACGTGGGTACCTTAACGGTGCCGATCCGGACCATCGAAGAGACGGAGCCCAGCCCTACGCTGGGTCGCGCGCGCGGTCGACGACACGAGCAGCGCCCGCGCGACGGATGGGCGACGTGGACAGAGCGAGGAACGTGCGTGCGCCGTGTGACACGAGAGGACCGCTTCGATGACGACGTTCAGCCTCGACACCGACCGAGTCGCCCAGAACCTCGCGAGCAATGCACTGCCCCAGTTCGATCCGGGGCTGCCGATCGATCACGACCCGTATCCCGACTACGCGAGGTACCGACACGAGGACCCAGTGCACTGGGGCAAGCCACATGACCCGAGGCTCCCTGGGGTCTGGTACCTCTTCTCGCACGCTGACTGCCAGGCCCTGTTTCGGCTTGGCCTCGGCGTCGAGTGCCCGATCGGGGGCATGCCGGCGAAGCTCGGATGGGACTTCGGCGCCGACGTCCCCGAGGCCGCCGTCGACTACTTCGAGTTCCGCAAGCGCTTCCTCACCGCACAGGACCCCCCCGACCACACGAGGGTGCGATCGGTCGTGGCGAAGCACTTCACGCCGCAGAGCATCGAGGCGCTTCGGCCGCGAATCGAGCAGATCGTGGGCTCGATGCTCGACGCCGTCGAGGCGCACGGAACCGAGAGCGTGGACATCGTCCAGCTGCTCGCCTCGCCGCTCCCCCTCCTCGTGATCTCAGAGGTCATGGGCGTGCCGTTCGACGATCGCGAGTACGTCCATCAGATGTCGGTGGGCCTCGGTGGCGGCTTCGACCTCGACGGGACGTTCGACCGCCTCCTCGCCGCGGGGGACGCTGCACGCGGCTTCAAGGAGTACCTGCGCGTCCTGTTCCAGACGCAGCGCGCCGCCCCCGCCGACAACGTCATCAGCGGCATGATCGAGGCCGCTGCAGCGAGCGGAAAGCTTGACGAGCTCGACCTGTTCGCGACCGTCTCGGTCCTCATTCAGGGCGGGCACTCGACGACGATGGGCCTGCTCGGACGGGGACTGCGGGGACTGCTGGAACAACCCGAACAATATGGGCTTCTCTGCAGCGACCCCGAGGGTCTCACGGTCTCGGCGACCGAGGAGCTGCTGCGATGGACGAGCCCCGCCCAACGTCCGCCGCCTCGCTGGGTCTACGAGGACATCGAGATCAGCGGCCAGACGATCCGTCGCGGGGAGGTCATCGAGCCCATGATTGGCTCGGCAAACCGCGACGAGTCGGTCTTCGGTGACGCCGAGAGGATCGACATCACCCGCGAGTCCAACCCCCATCTCGGCTTCGGTGGTGGCGTGCATCGGTGCGTAGGCTCGACGCTCGCTCGCATCGAAGGACAGGTCGTGTTTCAAGAGGTCGCGAGACGGTTCCCGCACATCGCCCTCGACGACAACGCGGCGCCGACGTACATGGACCGTCGGGCAGTCCGGGCATACTCGTCGCTGATGGTCACCCTTGGCTGAAGCGCGTGCAGCAATGACGCAAGCGCACTCGCCGACCGAGGTGCTCGCCGAGTTCGCCAGCGAGCTTCGGTTCTCGGCGATCCCGCCCACGACGATCGAGCACGCGAAGCTCGTCATCCTCGACGCCCTCGGCTGTGCGCTCCTCGGGGCGTCACTGCCCTGGGTCGAGATCCTGCATGACGTCGTGGTCAAGGAGGGCGGCAGTCCCCAAGCATCGCTGTGGGGGACGGCGCAGAAGGCGGCTGCAACCCAAGCGGCGCTCGTCAATGCCACCGCCGTCCACTCCTTTGAGTTCGACGACGTGCACATGGGTGGGATGATCCACGTCGGGGCGCTGTGTCTCGGTGCGGCGCTCTCCCTGGGAGAGCGTGACGATGTCGACGGACGCCAGCTGCTCGCTTCGTTCGTTGCCGGGTGCGAGGTGGGCACCCGCGTCGGACGCGCGGTCGGCACCGCTCACTTCCGCGCCGGCTTCCATCCTCAGGGAACGGTGGGGGTGTTCGCCGCGGCCGCCGCGGCGGGACGTGTTCTCGACCTCAAGCCCGACGCCATGCGCAATGCGCTCGGTCTCGCTGGGTCCCAGTCGTCCGGGCTCATGGCTGCTCAGGAGGGCTCGATGGCCAAGCGGCTCCATGCCGGCCTCGCCTGTGAGAGCGGCGTGCGCAGCGCAGAGCTTGCGGCTGTCGGGTTCACCGGGATTCCCGACGTCTTTGAGGCCGACTTCGGTGGGTTCTTGTCGACAATGGGCGGGGGCGAGGTGCAGATGCCAGAGCTAGAAAAGGGCCTCGGCCGGACCTGGGAGACCGAAGCCGTCGGCTTCAAGGCCTACGCGTCCTGTGCGGCGGCGCAGTCCAGCATCGAGGTGGCGAGGCAGCTCCGCTCCCAGCTGCTCGCAACCGGGAGCCAGCCTCGTTCCGTGACGGTCCGTTGCAGTACGCACGCCGCCGTGCACTGTGGCTGGGCATACCAGCCATCTGGCGTGACCGCCGCGCAGATGAGCATTCCGTATGGCGTCGCGTGCATGCTCGTGCACGGGGACGTCTCTGCAGACCGCTTCTCCGCCGACGCGATCCAGGATCCGGCCACCGTCGAGCTCGCGAGCCGGGTCAAGGTCCTCGGCGACGAGTCGGTCGATGCCCGGGGACCCGACCACCGCTACGAGGTCCGTGTCGAGATCCTCACCGACGACGGCGGCGTCCTCCACGGCTCGGCTGACGACCGGCCAGGGGGGCCGACGCAGCCGCTCGAGACCAACACAGTCCTCGACAAGTTTCTGCGGCTGGCCGAACCTCGTGTGGGCGCCGCGGCCGCACGGGTGATTCGAGCTCAGGTCGAGTCGCTGGACGACCTCGGCAGCGTGCGCGAGCTCGCTGCCTCCCTCTCGACCGCCGGCCCCGCCGCGCCCGCGTTCCTTCGAGCGCCGGCTATCGGCGGTACCCAAGCTGCTCAGAGACGTAGCTGACCTCTTCAACGAGCGCAGGCAGGTGCGACATCATCGCGTCTCGGGTCCAGCGCTGGTCAGGGCCCGTGATGTTGACCGCGGCTCGGACGTCCTTGTTCGGGCCGAAAAGCGGGAAGGCGAGTGCGCTCGCCCCCGGGATCGTCTCACCTTCACTGATCGCGTATCCGTTCTTGCGGACATTCGCGAGCCGTTCCTGCAACTCAAGTCGACGCTCCTTGGACGCTCCGATCAGCTTCTCCACGAGCTCGAGGCGTTCCTGCGACCACGCCGTCAGGATCTGCCCGGACGCGCCACCTGGCAACGGAAAGGTCCGACCCACGCCCGTCGCCGTTCGGATCGTCCGCCGGCTGACGAGTTCTGCCACGCACATTCGCAGGTCGCCCATCGGGATATGCAGCCCGACCGTCTCGCCGGTGATCTCCCTCATTCGCTCGAGGTGAGGAATCGCGGTCACCACGAGCTCGTCCTGGTCGCTTCGCTGCAGCAACACCCGTGCGAGGTCGAGGATCGTGGGACCGAGTGCATACTTCCCCGAGATCTTGTCGTGGACCACGAACCCCTCGCCCTGGAGCGCCTTGATCATTCGGTGCGCAGTCGGGAGCGTGAGCCCGGTGCGCTGCGCAATCTCCGTCAGGCTCAGCGTCGAATCCTGTTCCTTCCAGCACAGCAAGATTCGAAGGACTCGGTGAACGGCCTGCGACCCGCGCTCCAGATTCGGATCGGGCTTCTTAAAGGTCGTCTGTCCAGACGGAGCAATGATGTCTCGATTAGTCAACTGAGATCTTCGTCGGGGGTTCGATGGAGGCAGATCCTTTAGTTCGAGGGGGCCTGGCGGGCGCAAGATGCCAAGAGCCGCCGGTGTCAGCGAGACCGCTCGTGGCCATTCCGAGAGCGTATCAGTGGCACTTCTCGCAGTCCCTTATTCGAGGTCGAGCGCTCGACTGATTGTTGGCTGAAGATGCATGGCAATTCGATCGAACGGTCGATGGGAAGCGGCTCAGAACTCACTCAATACCGCGTCGTCGATTCTTCGTTGCCCCACTTGCCGAGTATCGGACCAACGTCGCTCATGCAGAGTCCGGGTTACTGCACGATCGGAGCTCGACGGAGTGAGTGTTCGAAGCTGTGGTCATGACTCGCCGTGCACTCGAAGTCAGCTGGCGTGAGTTCGACGTCAAGAACCGTTCATGCGCGTCGACCATGACGATCGGCGCCAGGTCAGGTCGCCTCAGTCGTGTGAGCCGCAGACGCCACTCGAAGGCAGTCTGACGTGGCACAAAGGGCAAATCTCCCGCACCTCTTCGACCGGCTTGGGCGCGCGGCTGACGACCGCTTTCTTCTTACGTACTGCCACCAGCATTGGCGTCAGCACGGGCTGACCACCGTCCGCGGGCATCTGTGCCCCAAAGTGCCCGTAGCACTTGAGTCGCTCCTCTGCTGCTGCCAGATCCAGGTCATCGGGCCTTGGGCCCCCGTATGTCTCATCTAGCGCCACCCCAAACCCCGCGCCAACAGAACCGTTCTGGTGCACGCACAGCGAGGAGAGCAGGGGCTCGTTCAACCGATGGCAGTCGGTCGACACCGTGACGAGGACTTTGCCGATCCAGTAGTGAGTCAGCTGCTTGGTTCGAATGCCAGACTCTTTCTGCAATTCCTCCGCAAGATCCCGATACGTGATGTAGGCGTTGTACGTCCCGGCAGTACGAAGAAGTGACGCTCGAGCAATCGGGACCCAGGCGACCTTGGCATCCTGCATCTCGACGGGCTCACCGGATGCTTCCATGTACGTTCCTGGACGATCAGTCACCCAGTGAACCTATCGTTCTCGCAGCAAAGGTCGGGTCGCTCGGCATGTCGAAGCTCACGCGTCACGACGTTGAACGGCAACGCGGCGTCCTTGACATTTCAACTTTTGTCGCCGGCGAGATCCAGAAGCTGGCGAACCTGCGAGACAAGAGCCTGCTCACGGATGCAGAGTCCGACGCTCAGAAGTTGAAGCTCCTCTAGCCCAACCGGTAGCTCGGTCGCGGAAGCTCGCATCAGTCTTCCATCGAATTCACTCGCCCGTGAACGTCGATCGATCGTCGCAACGCTGGGGGCAAACTCAGCACCGCGACCTCGAGGTCTCACCGCCTCGAGCCCGTTATCCCACGAATGTCTTGAGGTCCTTCACGAGCTTGTCCTCGATCTCGAGTGTCCACGCGCTCTCGGCCACGTCCACGAGAAGGAACAGGTCCGAGATGAGCAATGTCTCGATCGCGGCGATGCCGAGATGCTCGAGCCACTTTCCGATGCCAATGCGGACCGTGAGGTCGTCCGCGGTGCCCGTGACCGAGATCGTCATCGCCCGATCTGCATCGACAACCTCCCGATACCAGCCCCTCTTCTTCGCCTGCAACACCGTCCCCTGACCGCTTGGGGCCGACTGCTGGACCGTGAACCCATCGGACTTCAGATACGCCTCGATATGCGCGACCACGTCGTCGGGGCTCTTCCCTTTACCTTGGAAGTGTTCGATCCTGTCTCCGAGCATTGCGTGCTCCCTTGTGTCCGCCGCAGGACGTCCGCCGTGCGAGGTCGTCACCCAGTCCCGTGAGTGATCGCCGTTCGAAAACTACCGTAGGTTGCGACGTGCTGACCGGTGCAGTCGGTCCACCCTGCAACCCCCTTCCAATCGTGTCCATGCCACGGCACTCGCGGCGATCTCACTCGTCGTGAACCCGATACTCACCTTGGCGACCGTGTGTCGTCCGAGGTCGTGAGGAGCGCCCAGGCTTGGGTTGCGCGGTGAGTCGGGGGCTGCAGGCAACTCGCGCCCAGCATCCTCCGCTTTGACGCGAGCTTGCCACGCGGTCCCCCGGATTGACAACGGTCGGCGTGCCCGCCGAAACAATCACCGACGGCAGTCAACGGTTTCGTCACACAGTCCAAGCGACACATGTCCGGACCTCTCGATCAATGTTGTTCAAGAGGAAGGCGCGAGTCTCGCGGCGGGGTCAACCGCCAAAGTCCAGGGGAATCGCGACTGCAGGGTACGAGTCAGATGGCTTCGCGACGTCGACACACGGCAGGGGCAACCATCCCGTGAGGTCATCGGTGTTGCCAGGAGCGATGTCCTTGGTCCACCCGTCTGGGCTGTCCTTGACGTCCGGTGCCGCCATGGCCGCCTCGATCGCGGCATAGTCAGACGTGGTGACCAGTGGCTTGCTTCCGCCCGCGTAGCTGTTCTTCGAGGCCGTGATCTGCGGCACGAACTGGCAATCGAAGGGATCGGCCGAGACTGGCAGCCAGGTGGAATAGGAGGCGATCGAGATTGTGTTGCCGGCAAAGATGTCGTTGCTGACCGACGCAGAAGTCGAGATGCCAGCGACCACCGAGACTGCCGTCTGGTTCTTCGTAAATGTGTCAGCAGAGATCGTGACGTCACCCCCCGACGGCGAGTCGACGGCCGTGGAGGCGTAGGTGAACCGATCAGTCGAGACGGTGCCCTGCCTGCGGACGTCGTCGAACTGGATCGCGGTTCCGTAGACGCCGGCAACAGGCTTGCTCAACGCGCCGTCGCCGTTCGAGTCCCCATCGATCGTGTCGTCGTCGATGGCCGTGAAGACCGCCCTGCTCATGCGCAGCGTCCCAGATGCGCCCACCAGGATGCCGGCATACGGCGTCTGGTCCTTGACGACGGTACCTCGATCGAGAATCAACTGGCCGTTGACGGTGATCGAGGCCGACTTGAGGTAGTCGTAGTCGCCGAACGGCGCGAGCACGACGTGGCTCGCTGGGTTCACGGTCCACGACGCTCCCTTGGGGATCGTCGTGCCGTCGAGCACCACGACACGTCCTGCACCGCTCCCGGTGAAGGTGTTCGACGTCGCACCTGCGAGGGAGAAGCCGACCGGATCGATGTTGGACAGGTAGACCGCAGCCTGGAGCGCGGCTGGGTCGTACTCGCCGCCGCCTGCCGCGAACTGCCCGCTTGGAGCCCCGTTGAACGCCCAGACGTCGTTCGTGAGCACCGGCAGGTAGCCGACCTGGCTCCCGTTGTAGTCGCCCAGCTGGAGCTCCTCTTCGAAGATCGTGTGCGAGATCGTCGCGTCACCGCGAACAGCCGGCGTGACGTCGTACGCGGGGTCAATCGCCCAGAGCCCGTCACGGAACATCGCGAATGTGACGTTGAGGAATGCGTCCTCGTTCGCTTGGACCGCGATGCCGTAGTTGCCGCCCTTTCCCGCCGGGATCCCGACGGACGGCCCGGTGGGGTCAGAGCTCCCGTCGATGCTGCTGTCCTCGATGCTGGTGAACGTGACTCGAGCGGCCCCCGAGCCCGCTGCGTCGAGTGTGCCGTTGGGCTCGACTTGGATGCCCGTGCCTGCAACCGTCTTCACGACGGTGCCCGGCTCGAGGAGGAGCCGACCCGTGACCAGGAGGCCCGGCCCGTAGCCCGCACCCGACCACGGTGCGACGACGACGCCGCTGGCCGGTGCGACGGTCCAGGTCTGCTTCGCGGGCACGGTGCACGAGGCGAGCTCAATGACCCTGTTGGTGCCTGGCGACGCGAAGTGGTTCGTTGCCGAACCCGCAAGGTCGATGCCCTGCACGGGCCACTGGTCGACCCAGATGGCGGGCTGCAGGGACGGCGCGATCGTCGACGTCGCGACCAGCCTGTTCGCACTGATGGTGAGCACACCTGGATCCGCCACCTGGGATGTCAGGCGGAGGTACGCGGAGCCAGACGGCCGCTCGATCACGTTGCCCACGATGTCCAGAGTCTCGGAGTGCGCCACGGCGCACTGTCCAAGCTGGATGCCCGCATCGATCGTCGAGTGCTCGATGAGGACGTGCTCGGCCCCCGCGACGCACGATGTCTCCACAATCACGACCGCGGCGGACGACGTGATGTCCCCCGAAAAGACGGTGTGCACGACGTCGAGGGTCCCGGATCCGAAGACCTCGAGCGTGCTCTGGTACGCCATGTGCACGGGCTCGGTCGCGGTGCCTTCGAGGAGCAGCGCGCCGGTCGCCTCCACCGCGAGACCCATCGCGCCGTACTGCTGGTTGCCGATCGTGGTGCCCGCCCCGATGGAGACCGTGCCCTGCACGAGGAGCGAGCTCCCGATGAGTTGCACCCGTGCGGGCAGGTCGATCGGATAGGTCGTGCCCTTGGGGATCGTCCCGACCACATACACGAGGGTCGTGCCGCTGCCTGGGGCGAAGGTGTTCGTCGTGGCCCCACCGAGGCTGATGCCGGTCGGCTGCTCGGTGAAGAGCTCCCGAACCACTCCTGTGGTGCCCTGCGTGTCGAACCAGTTGCTCTGGATCGACGTCGAGTCGATGGGGCTCGTGGTGTACGTGAACGCCGTGTAGTAAAAGGTCGGCATCTCGAAGTCGTCGCCTTCGAACGTGAATCGGGCGTGCGTCGGGTTCGAGCAGTTGCCGATCGCGACCTGCGCGTCGAAGATGGAGTCGGTGACGCTCAGGTCCTCTGCGCCCGGGCTGCCGCAGCCATTCGTGTAGAAGTTGTCCGCGACGCCAGCATTGCCATAGAGGAAGACGGCGTTCGTGATGGTCACGCTCGCGCCGGCTTGGAGCTCGACGGCAGCCATGTAATCGCCATTCACTGGGACGCCGGCGCCCGATGCACCTCCGACCTCTCCATCCCGGTAGCTCGTGAAGATCACCGGACGCGACGCGCCGCCGACGATCAGCCTCCCCCCGCTTGCGGCGAGGATCATCCCGGAGCCTGAGAGCTTGACGACCGCGCCGGCGTCGATCGTGAGCGTCGCGCCTGACTCGATCGTAAGGATGCATCCGACCCCGTAGCTCGTCGCCTTTGAAGGCGACCACGTCTGGCTCGAAGTGATCGAGTCCTTTGTGCCGCACGCGCGGATGGTCGTGGTCTTTCCCGATCTGGTCGTTGCCCTGACCGTCGACGCGGCAGACTCCTCATAGCCGCCGTTGAACGTGTAGACCGAGTAACTGAAGGTCTTCCCTGGCGTCAGGTCCGCATCGGTGAAGGATCTGGCCTTGGACCCCAGCTTGGCGACGAGCTGGCCCGCCCAGGGAGTCGCGGGTGCAGCCGCGCCGGCGAGTCGCCGGATCATCACGCCTGCCACCTTGAGGCTCGACGCGATGATCCACGAGAGGCCGACCGTCGAAGCCGTGGTGCCCACCACCTTGAGGGAGGTCACCGCAGGCGGTGGCGTCGTGGCAACGAGGTTGCTTGCATCGACGAATCGCAGATGACCTCTCACGACAGGGACGACAGCAAACGAGTAGGTGCTCGTCGGCGAGAGGCCGCGTACCAAGAAGGCGCGCGACGTCGAGGCGAGCACGGCGATCCCGACTCCTCGGTCGGACATCGACGGCGGGACATCACCACGGGTCATACGAATGGCCACCGTTGAGAACGATGCTCGAGAGGGGACCGACCAATGGAGGTCCAGTGACACATCGGTCATCTGCGAACCCGAGAGACCCGCGACTCGTTGCCGGAGCGTGGTTGCATCGGTCGCTCGACTGGCGGCGCGTGGAGTGCCCGATACTGCGGCAGCGGGCCGATGAAGCCGACCCGTCCCGACGGTGCCCGCGGGAAGCGCAGGGATGAGCGAGACGGCGGCCATGAGGGCGATGCGGCTCCCCCACCTCTGCGAGGTCGCACGGCCGGTGCGAGACGACAAGGAGAACAGCACGGCAACTCCCCCAACTGGTCAAGCCACTCCGCTTGCCCGCGAGTGGACACTACGCTCAACAATCCGCGTCGTCTCGTAGCGAGGCTTTCACCGTTTTCTAGGCACGCCAACGCCGGGGTTCTCGCTGCTTGATCACGGCGCATCGGACGGGTACCTCGCTGCAGGACCGCGCTAGCGCGACTTGAGCATGACGATGGCGCAGCAGCGCTGGGTGCTGGAGCACTGCGGACGTTCGGGGCCGATCTGGCCCTCTGCACACGTGCAACCTCTCTTTCGAGTCAGGGGCTCGCAGTGTCGAGGCTCATTCCTAGTGACTTCGCACCTGCTCACAAGAAAGTGAAAGCCAGCCATTGCGTCCTGGACGTTGAGCGGTGCAGGGACGCGCCCGTCGAGTTGCAGACTTCGCGCCGAGAGATGGTGCACCGGCAGGCCGGCAGCATCGCCGCCTGCCGGTGCACCGCAGTCTCCGACCTACTTGCTGATCTTCACCTTGACGCTTGCACCACTCGCCAGATGCGTGGTGTCGCCGGAGTACACGGCCTTGACGTCACGAGTGCCAGATTTCCTGGGCGTGTAGCTCGTGGAGCAGCGTGCTGTAGTCGCTGAGGTCTTCCGGAGCGAACACCTGGTCGTGGCGAATTTGCCGGCGCCGACGGCGGTGAAGCCGACGCTGCCCTTCGGCGCGACTGCGTTGCCTTCCGTTGACGTGTCGTTGACCGTGACCGTGCATCTGGTGGCGTGCCCAGCCTTCACTGAGGCTGGCGTGCAACTGACCGCCGTCTTGGTCGTCCGCTTCACGTGGTAGGTCACCGTGCCAGTCACGACCTGGCCCGAGATGTCGCCGTGGACCACGAAGCGGTGCGTACCCACCGTTGAGGTGGCAATCGGTGATCCATTCGCGACGGCTCCCGTGCACGTCCCGGTCTCGAGACCGTTGCACTCGAACGCCGCGTCCACTGCCCGCCCGAGCGCGTACGTCGCGTTGCTCCTGGGGGTCGTGATCGAGATGATCGGTGTGAACGTAATCGACGGCGGGCTCTCCGAACCGCCGATGATGAGCTGGGACCCGATCCAGGCCACCTTGCTCACGAAGCTCGAGCCTCCACCGCCGCCGCTCCCGTTGGTCCCCCAGGTGCACGACGCGGGCGAGGTCGTGCAGGTCTGCCCCGAGCTGCCGCCGCCAGCGCCGAAGTAGCCGCCGGCACCGCCGCCGCCGGCACCCTCATTGCCGGACGCACTCCCTCCGGTGCCGCCAGTCGGTCCGGATCCGCCGGTCCCGGCAACGCCGCCAGGGAACGACTCGGTGTTGACCGTGCAGTCCGCGTCGAGCCCGGCGCTGCCTGGAGCCGTGCCGGTTCCGCCAGTCGCCTGCGTGGATGGCGACGTGCTCGAGTCGTTGCCACCGTCGATGAACTTGCCTGCAGGAAATGTCTGGATGGGGCCACCGGTGTTCGCGCCGCCGGCGAACTCTCCGCCGCCGCACACGGTGTCCTCGGCCGTGCCGATCCCGCCGCCGCCACCGCCGCCGCCAGCGACGACGATCCGTGATGCAAGGGACGTGCCGCCGCCCTCGCAGCTGGCCGCCGACGCCGAGCAGAGCCGAACGTCGGAGGCGCCGCCGCCCGAGCCTGCTCCCTGGAGACCGTCGCTCTGTGCCCCTGGCGCGCCGCCACCGCCGAACGTTGCGCTGCCACCCGTCGACCCGTCCTGTCCGACCTCGGTGTAGAGCACCTCGCCGGGGGTGACGGGTAGGTAGGCGGTGAGGGTCTCGCCCACGCCACCGGCCCCGATCGGGCCGGCGCCCCCGGAGGCGCCGATCGCGTCAATGCCGACCAGTGCGACCCCAGCGGGAACCGTGTAGGCCTGCTCGGATCCCGTGTAGGTAAATGTCTGCGCCGCCGGGAGCGTCCGTGGCGCCACACCGCGGTGGGCATGTGCGGCCGAGCGGCTCGCCGTGGTCGTCAGCGCTCCTGCGGCTGCGGCCGGAAGGCCGATCCCCACAGCGAGAATCATGGCCATCGCGGCGACCGTTCTCGTGGTCGGGGGCCCTCGTCGGGTCCTGTCATTACCTGGTGTGTCACGTCGCATGGGATCCTCCGTCGTTGGTAGTGCCACTCGCAGTGTCGAGGGAACCCGGCACGCCGGCGTCACACTTGCAGGCTCAGCGCTGGTCTCGACGTCGTAACCACTGGCTGCACGACGTGCAGCGGCACGCTGGCTGGCTCAGCTCTCGTGCGCCCCTCGGAGGACGCAACGTGAGGTGCCTGCCCCGAGCCGTCGCGTGCCCCTCCAGGGGGAATGCGGGGGAAGCGGCTTGGTGACACGACCATTGTGCACGTGACAGCACATGAGTGTACGGAGATGTACAATCTGTCCGTGTCGGAGATCCGAGTGAGTGAAGCAAGGGCGATGCTGCCTCAGATCCTCGACCGAGTGATCGATGGAGAAGAAGTGACCATTACGCGCCACGGGAGGCCCGTGGCGGTCCTCGTCCGTCCGGACCTGTTGAGAGTCCGTCGTGTGAGCGCGGCATTCGAGATGGCAGCGGACGTGGATCGCCTACTTCGCGACGCTCGAGACCTGCCAGTCGACACGGGAGGCGCGCTGAGCGTCGAGTACGCCGAGGCGCTCGTTGCACACGTGCGATCAGGTCGTCAGCGCAACTGACGCCGGGCACGCCAATGGACGCCTTCGACGCCGACGTGATCATCTATGCCGCAGCCACAGGGCACGCTCTCGGGGAACGAGTCCGAGGCCTCTTCGACACCGGCGCAGCGGGCGAACCCTCTCGCGCCGGCATCGGGTCGGTCCTGCTCCTCCCCGAGATCCTGAGCGAGCCGATGCGAGAAGGAAGGGACGACACAGTGATGCGGCTGGGCGTGCTCCTCAGTCGGCTTCAACTGTTGCCGGTCGATGAGGCGACAGCTGAGCTGGCAACCGCGCTGGCGGCGAGCTATGGCCTTCGCGCGGTCGATGCAGTTCATCTCGCCACCGCAGTGGGAAGTGCTGCTGATCGATTCATCACCAACAACCGAGCCGACTTCTCGAAGTCGATCTCCGAGATCGTCGTGACCTATCCGGAGGAGCTTCCGAGTCCGTCCCGCGCTGAATGCTGATCATGCAGACTGAGGCGCTCGGCCACTGCCCCTCCGCGCCGGAGCGATCACGATCGCCGAGAGGTCACCATCGAGAAAGGTCCCGACAAACCCATTGAGGTCTCGATCCGGGTGCATCATCACCCCCGAGCGCCTGCCCTCGCAGGATCTCGACGGCCGCGATGCGCTCGCTGGGGTCCTCGGTCAGCCAAGAAGCGAGATCCACAACCTGGTCGTCCAGCGTTGACTTTGATGCCACCACGGCCACCCAGCGTCCTTGGTGGCAGCCACACCACCATCCAACCGGCGACGTGATCCAAGCGATGAGCCTGAGAGGCGGGTGCCCGACCGTTCCATGTCTCCGAGCAACCCGGCGAGAGCGCGGACTCACTCAGCTGGTTGCACATCGAAGTCACTGCGTGGGTGCTTCGCGGGGGGACCGAGTCGGAGCGCTCGTCGTCGCCCGCACCGGTGCAGTCAGGTCGCGAAGAGTCGCCACTCGCCCGGGACGCCCTTCAGCTCGCGGAGGCCTCTGTCGTCGAATGTGAGACCCGTCCCGGCCACGAGATCACGCACTGTGGACGTCACCAGCAGCTCGGAGCCCGCAGCGGCCGCACACACTCTCGCGGCGACGTGCACCGCCAGCCCAGTGAGGTTCGAGCCGCTCACCTGGCATTCTCCGGTGTGCAGCCCTGCCCTGATCGTCACGCCCACGCGGGCAAGCGCGTCGCGAAGCGCGAGCGAGCAGCGGATTGCAGTGGTTGGGGTGTCAAAGGTGGCGACGAAGCCGTCACCAGTCGTGTTGATCTCCCGGCCCCCGAAGTGCTCGAGCTCGCGACGCACGACCGCGTCATGGCGCGCGAGGATCGTCCGCCACGCGCGATCGCCGACCTCCGAGAGCCGCTCCGTGGAACTGACGATGTCGGTGAAGAGAATCGTCGCGAGCACCGTCGGGAGCGATGCTCGCTCGAGCGCGCCATTCGCGAGTGCGGTCAGCTGGTGCGCGCCGATGCGCGCGCCAATGACGCCGGCGGCTCGAGCGGACAGCTCGGAGGCATCGTCGTCGCCTGCACGCCGCTCGAGCTCGGCGAGTCCAAGCAGCGATTCGGCTTCTCTCGCCGGGCACGGCATGGCCCCGAAGAGGGCCGTCGCACCCCCGAAGTGCTCCCTGGCTGACGCGAGCTCGCCGCGTGCCGTCTCGAAGTAGCCCCGGACGAGGAGGTCGGCGGCTCGGTTGTGCGGGTGTGCGTCGTTGGACGTCACCTCGCCGATCGCCGCCGTCCACCGCTCGAGCTCGTCGAGGCGCTCGTCCGCCAGGAGGGCCCTCGCAAAATCGGGTGAGAACATCCAGTGACTCCCGCGTCGCCGAGCGGTCGTGGTTCGTTCGAGCACCTCCCAGAAGAGTCCGCTCGCTGCCTCGACGCCGTCGGAGCGCTGCGTGTCGCGTGCGCGCGCGGCGAGCGCTGGGACCGAGCGCTGGGACTCGCGCGTGCGGATGCTCGACGACCAGAGCTCGTCGACGAGGGATGCGAGGTCCTCGGATCCCGTGCGCTCGGCGACCTCGCAGAGCGCGGTGAGCGACACGATCCGAGTCGGAAACGACACGTCCTTGCGCGACTCAACGGAGCGCTCCGCGGCAGCTGCGAACTCGCCCATGAGGGAGAGCAACCAGGCGTAGCCGGCATCGGTATAGCGATCCTGCGGCGAGACCCCGTCGCGGAGGTCGAGTGCGCGTTGGAAGGAGCGCTGGGACCGCTGGAAGTCGCCGCACCAGGTACAGATGTAGCCGGCGGTCTGCATCACCCCGTACTCCGCCCGGTCGTCGCGGCCGGCACGAGCCGCGTCGATGGCTGCGTCGAGCGAGGCCTCGAACGTCGGTCCGAACGCGGTGTTCATGATTGCCGTCACTCGCAGTGACGTCAGCGCCCTGAAGTTCGACGATCGCTCCGCCAAGTCGATCGCAGCGGGGAGGAGCGCGGTCGCCTCTTCAACGTGGTCCGAGCGCGACAGCTGGCGGCACAGTGAGGCGCGGAGCATCGACTCCTCGTAGTCGTCGGATCCTTCGGCGACCTTCACTGCCTCCCGGAGGATCGCGACCGCCTCCGGTGTGTTCCCCGCCTGGCTCACGTCGAATGCCAGAGCGCTCATTGCCCTACCCTCGCTTGCACGGTCGCCGGTGTCGTGCGCGAGGCGGCGCGCCTCCGTCGCGAAGGCGACCCCGAGGCGACGGTCCGACGTGTCGATCGTCGCGGTGACCGCCTCGAGGAGGACGTCGAGGCGGTCCGGGTCGTCCGGTGCCATGAGCGAGAGCGTCCGCTCGTAGCGACGGCCCGCTTCGTCGATCGCGAAGCTCGCCGCTGCCACCGCCGCTGCACGTCGACCAAAGGCGATGGCTCGTGCCGTGGCGCCGCCGGCGAGAAAGTGATCCGCCAGCTCGGCGGCGTGCGCGTCGAGATGGTCCGCGTGCACCGTGGCGATCGCGTCAGCGAGCTGCAAGTGCCGTCGCCGGCGGTCTGGTCCCACGAGCTCGTCGTTCAGCGCCTCCCGGCTCAGCGCGTGCCGGAAGGCGTAGACCACCCGGGACCCTTCGTGTCGCTCCGCAAGAAGCTGCAACTGCAGACCGTCGGCGATCACTTCGTCGACGTTCGCCTCGAGGAGGCCGCTTGCCGCCGCGAGCACCGCGACGTCGAGCCGGTCGCCGGCAAGCGCCGCGAGGTGGAGCAGGTCGACCGCGACTGGCGCAAGGGTCCGAATGCGGGCAACCAGTGACTCGCGAACGGTCAAGGGCATCTCCATCTCGGAGAGCTCCCGCCGCGCCCAGTCGCCGGACTCGAGGTACAGGTCGCCTCGCTCGATGAGCACCTTCAGCAGCTCCTCGACGAAGAACGGGTTGCCCGCGGTCCTCTCGTACATCGCGTCAGCGAACTCGTCGCCGACGTCGGTGCCGTCGAGGATCGCGGCGATCATCGCCAAGAGGTCCTCTCGAGACAGGGCGTCGAGGACGATCTCGTCGTACCTGCGCTCACGGCCGAGATCGGCGAGCACTGCCGCGAGCGGGTGTCGACGGTGGATCTCGTCGCGACGGTACGTGCCGACGATCCAGAGCGGCAGGTCGTCCGTCTCGCGCGCGAGATAGGTGAGGAGTCGGAGGCTGTCGGTGTCCGCCCAGTGGAGGTCCTCGAGCAGCCTGATCCCCCCGGGCGGCGTGGCGAGCCGGCGAAGGAGGTGCCAGATCGCGGCGAAGAGGTCCTCTTGGGGCGGCGCCTCTGCGGGGAGCCCCATCGCTCGCGCGGCCTCCGGCACGAGCGCGGCAGCGAGCAGCGACGTCCCGTCGAAGAGCGAGGTGAGCTCCTCGTTGCTCATCGTCCTCGTGCGCCGCCGCAGGGCGCTCACGAACGGGGCGTACGGCGTCGCCTGCTCCGCCGTGCAGTAGCCGACGAGCGATGTGTAGGCGAGCTGGTCGGCGATTCGCAGTGCCTCGCCCGAAAGTCGCGATTTGCCGATGCCAGCGGGACCCGCGATCAACGTCATCCGCCGGCTGGCGGCATTCGTCGCGAGCTCGCCGACCTCGAGCTCGCGGCCGATGGGAACAGGGCACACCGCCGAGCGAGAGATCACCCGCTCGATCATGCCTCACGCACTCTCAGCGGCGAGGAGAGCTCCGTGCGGGCAGCGTCCGCCGCACCTGGGTTGTGCGGGCCACGAAGCACGGTGGACCGTGTCGGGGCCAAGGTCGGCGCGTGGTGAACCACTCTGCACCCAGTAGTGCAAAGGCCGCGTGACGCGGCAGGGGATCTTGTCTCAGACGCTCATCTTCTTGATCTTCTTGACTATCCCCGCGGCTTTGCTCGCACGATGAGAGTCAGTACCTGCTTGGCGGTACCTTGGCTGCTCTTCGCGGTGATGTCGATCACGTACCTCTTGGCCCTTCCCCTCGGTGTGCCCGCAATCGAGGCCGTGCCGTTCTTGTTGTCAACGAACTTGACGCCAGGAGGCAGGGTCTTCGTCTCGCTCAGCCTGGGAAACGGGAAGCCCGACGTGGTGACCTTGAACTTTCCGTACGACCCGAGCACCAACTTTGTCGAGGCAGGCGAGGTGATGGTTGGCACGCCAACCACGGTCAGCGTGAAGTGCTGCGACGCATCGGGAGCCACGCCGTTGGCGGCGACAATCGTGATCGGGAAGGATCCTGTTGCCGTGGTCTCGCCAGAGATGATGGCGATGCCTGTGTGTTGATCGAAGAATCCAACACCATTGGGCAGCTTGCCCACCTCACTTATCTCCGAGGTGGGCGCTCCCGTCGTGACAACGGTAAAGGCCCCCATCTTCTTCGCGGCAAGTGTCATCCGGGCACCGGACGTGATCTGTGGCGCGATACGCGCTGGCCCCGTCACCAGCAAGCTCTGGTACCTGCCCGCAACTATTTTGTCGGGCACGGTCCCGGCGGCCAGGGATGGCAGGTTCGTCTCGACGGGCAGGTCGCGCTCTGCTTGGGTGCCGTCGCCCACCTCACCTTCTCCATTCGCACCCCACGAGTACACGTTGCCGTCAGATCCAATGGCAGCGCCGTGCGTGTCGCCCTCAGCGATGCCCGTTGCCGCCACAGGCAGCGAGACCGGGCCAGGCGTGGCGGAGGCCGGTGCCCCGATGCCTCGGCCCAGCTCGCCTTCGGTATCGACACCCCACGAGTAGACCTCGCCACCAATGAGTGCCAGCCCGTCGTTGCCACCGGCGGCGATGGCCGATGCGCCGCCTGTGACCTCGGTCGGCGCCGAGCAGTAGTCGAACGCGTCAGCCGGTGAGCAATTGGGTCCAATCTGATCGTTCCCGTCGAAGCCCCAGGCGTACACGTCGCCCGCGCTCGTCAGGGCCATGCTCATGTTCGGGCCGGCCGAGATGGCGCTGATGCCACCTTGTGCGCCGCCAAACTCGAGCAGCGTTGGCGTGTTGATGCCGCCTGGCTGGTGCGTTGCACTGTCCCCAACCTGCCCGTAGTAGTCGCCGCCCCATCCGTACACATCGCCCGTAGCCGTCAGCGCGAAGCCCTGATCGTCACCAGCGGCAATCGACGTGACGTTTCCGGTGGGCAGCAACACCTTGGTCGGCGTGCTCTCGTCCGTGTTGGGGCTGCCCGTGCCCAGTTCGCCGACACCGTCGACTCCCCAGGAATAGACATTGCCATCCTCGCCCAGCGCAAGTACGAAACTCAGGCCGGCCGCAACCGCCGTCGCGGGCACGCCACCGGGCAGGGAGACCGAAACGGGATACGTCGGGCCTCCGCCGGGGACGCCGCCACTTGCACCACCCCACAGGTACACCAGCCCATCGGAGCCGACCGCCGCCGACAGATCGCTCCCGGCCGCGATGTCCGTGGCGGTGATGCCTGCGGGCAGCGAGACCTTGATCGGCGTAAGGACGTTGCCCGATGCGCCAGTGGCGCCTCCACCCCATCCGTACACCGGACCGCTGCTTGCAGCTGCCCCGGCCGAGGTCGCGGTCGTTGTCGCAAGGCTGAATGTGACGAGTGCAAGCGCACTGCCAAGCAGTCGTGCCGTGCGCATGAGCCGAGCCTTCATTGCGTGCTCAATCACGACTGGACCTCCACGCTGGATGAGTGCTTGGCCGCGGCCAGGTGTCGCGATCGACACGGCTTGCAGATGACCCGTCGTGCTCGTGACATGTGAAACCCCTGCCTTGCTCGAACCCGAATGGGTCGGGCGCCTGTGAGGTGATGGTAAGAGTCCTGACCCCCTCGCTTCTCAGTACTGACTACTGAATTTCATCGGGGGCGCAAGCTCCAGGTACCAACGCGGTGGACCAGGTGACTCGTCGCGGCGGCGACTCCAGCTGTCCTGCACGAGACGAGGTCGCGACCTGGGTGCCCGAGGGTCCCGGAGGCAGCATGGAGGTCACCTGATCGTGCCGGCCCCCGCGCCAGGCTCGGTGCATTGGCTGTTGTCGGCGACCGGTCGAGCGATCCGCTCGAACTTGCGTTGGCCGATCTCGAGCAAGGTCACGACGGCATCGGGATCGATGTCGAGGCAGTCCGCAATCAGCTCGTCGTCCGCCCCCAGGGCGCGCATCCGGAGGCCGATGCGGTAAGCGCGTGGAAGCGCATCCAAGTTTCGTTCGTCCATAACCCTGATCGTGACCGATGTCGCCGGGCGACGTGTCAGTACTCGCTACTGACCTGTGTCGGGATCTCCGACAGAATGAACGACATGGACCAGTGGCCCCTGGTGGGCCGACGTGAGGAGCAGGCCCACCTCACCGATGCGATCGACGACCCGAGTCAGCACGGCGTCCTCGTGGCTGGACGCGCCGGCGTCGGGAAGACCCGGCTCATGCGTGAGGTCGTCGCAGCGAGTCCGCAGTGCCATGCCGAGTTCCTCACGGCCACCGAGTCGGCTCGCTCACTGCCGTTCGGCGCAGCCGCCCGCCTCCTTCCTGAGAACCTCAACGGCGTCGAGCAGGTCGACCTGCTCGCGGTCATCGAGCGCCACCTGATGAGACGAGCGCAAGGGCGCCCTGTCCTGCTGGCGGTCGACGACGTGCACCTGCTTGACGCGCACTCGGCCGCGCTCGTCCACCACCTCACCACGGCCGGTACGGCCACCGTCCTGCTCACACTTCGTAGTGGCGAGCCAGCCCCCGATGCCATCGTGGCGCTCCACCGCGACGGGATCATCGGACGTCTCGAGCTGCAACCAATCTCCCGTGCGGAGTTCGACGAGCTCGTCGAGACCGCCCTTGGCGGCCCGACCATGGACTCCACACTCGAACGGCTCTGGGCCGTGAGCGAAGGCAACGCCCTGTTCACACGAGAGCTCATCGCTGACGCCCTCGACGCCGGCACAATCCTCATCGACCACCGCGTGTGGCGCTGGACCGGTGCGCTTGGTGATGCCCCGCGACTGAAGGAGACCGTCGCTGCTCGGCTCGGCTCGTTGAGCGTGACGGAGCGAACCATGCTCGAGCTGCTCTGCATCGGAGAGCCTCTGAGCATCACCTCTGCGCAGCGTCTCGCCCCCGGCGTGTCCATTGCGGACCTGGAGCGTCGTGGCCTCGTCGCGGTCGACACGAACGGTCGGCGATTCGAGGTTCGGCTCGCGCACCCACTGTTCGGCGAGGTCCTTCGAGCTGCACTGCCAGTGTCGGTTCGTCGCAACATCCATCACGACATTGCCGAACATCACACCGATGTCGGCCTCCGTCGCCACGGCGACCACCTCGAAGTGGCCCTGGGTCGGGAGGCTGCGGGCGAGCCGGCCGACTGCAAGCTGCTCGCCGAGGCGGCCCAGGCCGCCAATGCGCTGACCGACCACTCACTGGCCGAGCGGCTTGCCCGAGCGTCCGATGCAGGCGGAGGAGGATTCAGCGCTCGACTCCAGCTGGGACGGGCACTCCTTGGCCAACACCGCTTCGCCGAGACCGAAGAGGTCCTGGCCGCGCTCGTCGGGAGCGAGCCCAGCGACGAGGACCGAGCACAGCTCGCCGATGCCCTCGTCATCGCCGTTGGATTCGCGCTCGGCCGCGTCGATGACGGCATCGCGATCCTCCGGTCCGCCGAGTCGTCCGCGACCGAGCCCAGGATCAGGGCCCTGCTCCAGGCCCATCAGGCAACGCTCCTCGCCTTCGGTGCCCGATTCGGTGAGGCCGCGGAGCTAGGGACGGCTGCGCTCGCATCCGTCGACGACGAGGCCGTTCGGATCAGGGCGCTCACCTCTGTCGGCATCAGCCTCGTGATGGCCGGCCACATCGACGAAGCGCTGACGTTGAGCGAGCAATCCTTTGAGCCTGCCCTGCGACTCCAGGACCGCATCCCACGCGCTCCCGCATGGGTCGTCACGATGCGCACGACAGCACTGGTCCTCGCCGGGCGCCTCGCAGAGGCCCGTGAGCTCATGGAGCTCGCGATCGCCACGATTCCCAACGTCACACCCGACGTCCGCTCGCAGTCCAACGCCTACCTAGGCCGCTTCGCACTCGCTCAGGGCCGCCCGTCAACGGCAGCCCGGTTGCTAAACGATGCCGCCGTCACGCTCCGAAAGAGCCCCGTCTTGCCCGCGACGTGGTGCATTGCCCTCGCAGCCGAAGCACACGCCTTGCTCGGCCAGCACGAGGAGGCGAGGGCCCTCGCGGCGGAGGTCCGGCGTCACCCCAGTACAGAGATTCTCGCATTCGAAGCCGACCAGCAACGCGCGCTTGCATGGGTCGACGCACAAGGCGGTCGCACCTCCAGCGCCATCAGCGACCTGTGGAACGCGGCCGACCTTGCCGCATCGCGAGGTCAACTTGCCTTCGAAATGATCGCCCTCCAGGACCTACTCCGTCTCGGCGAGCACCGCGCTGCAAAGCGCGCCTGCGAAGTCACCAGCCACGTCGACGGGCCATGGTCGACAGCGATCGGCGCGTACGCCCAGGCCATCAGGTGCGGCGATGCGGCCCAGCTGGAGGCCGCGGCCGGAGCCTTCGAAGACGTCGGATCCTCGCTCGTCGCTGCCGAGCTTTGGGCATCAGCTTCCGCCGTCCGCCAACGCGATGCGCTCCCGGCGAGATCGGCCGAGGCCGCGCGCCGCTCCCGCGCCCTGACCGAGCAGTGCGAGGGCGCGACGACCGAGCCCCTCAAGCTGGCCGTCGCCCGGAGCCCCCTCAGCCGACGTGAACGTGAGACCGCAGCACTCGCGGCCGACGGCTCCACCAACACACAGATCGCCGAGGACATGTCCGTGTCGGTGCGAACAGTCGAGAGCCATCTCTACGCCGCGTTCGCGAAGCTCGGCATCACGCACCGCAACCAACTAGCCGACGCCCTCAAACAGGAATAGGAACAAGGTCGAACGCTGCCGAACACACAGCCCCTTCATCTTGAATCGGATCATCTCGACGCTCAAGAGGTTTCTAGACTTCGGCGATTGATGCGTCGAGGCCAATCCTCGTGGCAACCTACCTAAGGGCCCGGTCAGCGAGGGGGGTGCGTGCTGAGATGACCAGCCACTAGGCGGGAACGCCAGAGGAGTGGCTCNNGAAACAGAAGACGGGAGCGTCTCGCTGGCCGATCTATTCGGCGGACGCTCGCAACTCCTGCCCAACCACGGTGTTGGCAAGGAGGACTGCGAAGAGGCAGAACCACTCACTGCCGAGCCCAGCGAACCCGCACCCTGTATATGCCCATTTGCACGATCGGGGCTAGTGTCGCTGCTCTCCAACATGAGAGGAATGCTTCGTGCCCCAATACATGGTCGAAAGGCATCTTCCTGGATTTCCTCCCGATCAGCTTCCTGGTGCGGCGGCAGCGGCAAAGGAGAAGTCGGCGGAGATATCCAGCGAAGGTCAGGACGTGCGCTACTTGCGCTCGACGTTTGTCCCCGAAGGCGAGAAGTGCTTCTGCCTCTTCGAAGGAGTGTCTCGCGAGGCGGTGGAAGAGGTTCAGCAACGTGCGGGCCTACCGTTCGAGAAGATCCACGAAGCGGCCTTTCTGACGGCTGACGACGTATAGGGCTTTCAGCGACTGTCTCGTCGGGTGCTAACTCACGAGCACAGGCTTTGAGATCCCCGCTCGGTGAGCTCGCCCCTTCATTTGTGATTCGGTTCACTTCAGAGGCTCAAGAGCTCCAGGCGGCCGACGAATGTCACCGTGCGTGTACCACTCCCATGCCTCCAGGTACATGAGCGCCTCGTTCGTTGGCATCTAAGGTTCGGCGAGGGATCGTCGAGACCAATCCTTACCGCTTTCGACCAGAGGCCGACCCAGTGAGCGAAGGAAGTGCGTGTTGAGATGACCAGCCACAAGACGGGAACGCGAGAGGAGTGGCTCGCTGCTCGACGGGAGCTGTTGGTTGCCGAAAAGGAGCTGACTCGTCAGGCCGACCAGGTCGCGCGACAACGACAGGAACTCCCTTGGGTGTCCCTCGCCAAGGACTACCGCTTCGAAACAGAAGACGGGAGCGTCTCGCTGGCCGACCTCTTTGGCGGACGCTCGCAACTCCTGCTCTACCACTTCATGTTCGGGCCCGAGTACGCGGCCGGGTGCCCCTCGTGCTCTGCGATCGCTGACGGCTTCAATGGCTTCGTCGTCCACCTGCAGCACCACGACGTCGCATTCACGGCCGTCTCGCTCGCCCCCATCGACGCGATCCAGGCGTACAAGCACCGGATGGGGTGGACGTTCCCGTGGGCATCCTCATCCGGGAGCGACTTCAACTTCGACCTCGAGGTGTCGTTCACCGAGGACCAGCAGCGAAGTGGTCCCGTGGACTACAACTATGGCCCCAGGGACCTCGCACCCAAGCCCGGCCAGGGTCCGATCGAGCACGCGACAATGTGTGGCGTCGACTCGGCGAGTTACATGCGACAGGCACCCGGGATGAGCGCCTTCGCGCTCGAAGACGGCATCGTGTACCACACCTACTCGACGTTCGCCCGGGGACTGGACTCCTTGTGGGGCATGTACCAGTGGCTCGACCGCGCGCCCAAGGG
>PMON01000009.1 GCA_003162395.1 Acidimicrobiaceae bacterium | reverse complement strand
ACCGCCGGGACCATCTGCGCGGCCGCGGACCTGCTGGTCGAGGCGGGGGCTCGGGACATCTGGGCGCTCGCGACGCACGCGGTGCTGTCGGACCCGGCGAGCGACCGGCTGAAGGCGTCACCGATAACCAGGGTTATCGTGACCGACACGCTCCCGGTGCCCCCCGAGCGACACTTCGACGGCCTCGAGGTGCTCTCCGTGTCGAGGCTGCTGGCCGACGCGATCGACGCCGTGTTCGAGGGCACCTCGGTGTCGGAGATCTTCGGCGGGGAGAACCTCGCCTGAAAGGCAGGGCTACGGAGAATCGCAGTAGGGTTCTCGGTCGGCCCGCGCTCGGCACGGGCCCCCGCAACATCGTTCGAGGAGATCGACATGCCCGACATCACGCTCACCGCTGAGCTCGGTCGCCCCACCGGCTCGAGCGAGACCCGGCGGCTCCGCGGCGAGGGCAAGATCCCCGGCGTCGTCTACGGACCCGGCGTGGCCCCCCTCGCGGTCTCCGTCGACGCCAAGTCGTTCCGCCAGGTGCTCTCGGGCGAGCAGGGCCTCAACACGCTGCTCGACCTCGTGGCGGGCTCCAAGCACTACCTCGTCCTCGCACGAGAGATCCAGCGCCACCCGGTCCGCGGGACGGTCAACCACGTCGACTTCCAGATCGTGAACCGGTCCCAGGGCGTGGAGGTCGAGGTGCCGCTCGAGGTGATCGGCGACGCCGTCGAGGTGCGCCACCACGACTGGGAGGTCGACCAGCAGCTCTTCTCGATCCACGTGAAGGCACAGCCCGACCGGATCCCGAGCTCCATCACGGTGGACATCTCCGAGCTGCAGGTCGGTGGCGCCATCAGGATCAGCGACCTCGAGCTGCCCGACGGCGTTGAGGCGACACAGGACCCCCAGACCACCGTCATCGGCACGCACGCTGCGCGCGTGGCACCGACCGTCAAGGCAGATGCCGAAGAGGTCGTTGCTGAGGCACCTGCCGAAGAGTCGTAACCCGCGTGTTCCGCCGTCGCCATGACGGCGCGACGCGCCGTGGGACGCCCTCGGAGTGGCTCATCGTGGGCCTTGCGAACCCGGGCGTCGAGTATCGAGACACCCGGCACAACCTCGGCGCCGCCGTCGTCGAGGAGTTCGCGAGCCGAGCAGGCGCGTCGCTGCGTGTCGAGCCGCGGCTCCGCGCGAGGCTCGCCGACGTCGTCATCGACGGGCATCGTGTGCTCGTCGCGGTCCCGACCACCTACGTCAACGAGTCGGGAGCAGCCGTCGTGCCGCTCGTCCGCCGAAGCGGCCTCGACGATGTGGCACGCATCCTGATCGTCCACGACGAGCTGGACTTCGAGCCCGGGAGGCTCCAGCTCAAGACCGGCGGCGGACTTGCCGGGCACAACGGCCTCCGGTCGATCAGCGGTGTCCTTGGCACCGACGGATACTCGAGGCTCCGAGTCGGGGTCGGCAAACCGCCCTCCAAGGACCGCGGCGCGGACTGGGTCCTCGGTCGTCCGGGCCGCGACGGTCGTGCCGTGCTGGACGCCGCGGTGCTCGCCGGCGCTGACGCGCTCGACGACGTCGTGCGCATCGGGCTCGAGGAGGCCTCGGTCCGTCTCAACGGCGCGCGCGGTGCCTGACGAGGCGGGACGGCTCGCACCGCTCGCCGAGGCGCTGCGCACCGATCCAGCCGTGCGCGCCCTGGTGCCTGGTGCTGCCGTCGCCGTCGCGGTCGCGGGCCAGGCGCCGCTGCTCGCGTCGCTCGCGTCGCTCCGCGCGGACGCCACGACGCTCGTCGTCGCGCCCACGACGCTCGACGCCGAGCGACTCGAGCGCGACCTCGTGTGCTTCCTCGGCACAGCCACGCCTGGTGCGATCGGTGCCGCCGACGGCCCGGTCGCAGCCCTCCCGGCGTGGGACACCTTGCCGTTCGAGCGCGTCAGCCCCGAAATCGCCGCGATGGGTGCCCGGCATGCGACGAGGTGGCGGTTGTCCCAGGAGTCGGATCGCCCGCGAATCGTCGTCGCGTCAGCCCGCGCGCTCATGCAGCGGCCGACGCGGCAGGTCCCTCCGTCGCCGATCGTCGTGCGCACGGGCGACGTCGTGGAGCGCGACGAGCTGCTGGCCGGGCTCGTCGCGCTCGGGTACCGACGCGAGCACCGAGTCGAGCACCGCGGCGAGGTCGCGGTCCGCGGCAGCATCGTGGACGTCTGGGGCTCGACTGCCGACAACCCCGTTCGCGTCGACCTGTTCGGCGACGAGGTCGACCGCCTGTGCACCTTCGACCCCGGAGATCAGCGCCAGGTGCAGCGGTGCGACTCGGTCTGGCTCTTCACGTGTCGGGAGCTCGTGCTCGATGCCCACGACCGGCGCCTCGCCGAACGTCTCGCGGTGACCGAGGCGTGGGGGACCAGCTACTTCACGCGGCTCGCCAATGGCGAGCTGTTCGACGGGATGGAGGGCTGGCTCACGTGGCTCGACGACGGACCGCCGATCACCGCCTCGCTCCTGCACGGTGACCTCGTCGTCGTGCTCGAGCCCTCGCGCACCAACGACAGAGCGAGCGAGCTCGTGGACGAAGAGTCCGAGCTGCTCAAGGTCCTGGCCGTGACCTGGGGGGCGCCGGTCGCGCCGCCGCCCCTGCACGTGGAGCTCGACGACGCGCTCGCCGCCGCGCCCGCTGACCCGATCCGGCTGCCCGCGGTGCCAGAAGACCCCGCAACACCCGTGGCCGATCTCCACGCGCCCACCCCGCTGCGGGGCGATCCTGCCCGGCTGGCGAGCACGCTGGCGTCCGCGCCGCGAGGCACGACGGCGATCGTCTGCGCGCAGTCGGCCGCCTCGGCGTCGCACCTCGCGGGCCAGCTCGCCGCCGAGGGCGTCGCCGCGCTGATCACCGACGTCGTCGTGCCCGGTGCGTTGAACGTCATGGTCATCGGCCTGTCCGCGGGCTGCGCGGCGCCCGGCGCGGGCTTCGCGATATGGGCTGACGTTGACGTGACCGGGCGGCGCGCCGTGCACCGGCCTCCGCGTCCGAGGTCGAGGGCGGTGGACGGGTTCTTCGACGACCTCGCGCCCGGGTCGTTCGTCGTGCACCGCCATCACGGCGTGGCGAGGTTCGCCGGCGTGACGACGCGCCAGCTCGCCTCGACGACGAGGGACTACCTCATCCTCCAGTTCCGCGGCACTGATCGCATCTATCTCCCGACCGACCAGATCGACGCGATCACGGCGTACTCGGGTGGCGAGACGCCGACGCTCTCCAAGATGGGCGGCGCGGACTGGCAGCGCACCACGTCGCGCGCGAGGGCTGCGGCGGGCGAGATCGCCCACGAGCTCGTGGCGCTCTATCGCATGCGGGCCCAGACGAGCGGTCACGCGTTCGCACCGGACACGCCCTGGCAGCGCGAGATCGAGGCGCTGTTCCCCTTCACCGAGACCGTCGACCAGCAGCGCGCGATCGACGACGTGCGCGCCGACATGGAGACCGCGCGGCCGATGGACCGCCTCGTGTGCGCCGACGTCGGCTTCGGCAAGACCGAGGTCGCCGTTCGCGCCGTGTTCAAGTGCGTCCAGGACTCCAAGCAGGCAGCGGTGCTGGTCCCGACGACGCTGCTCGCGAGCCAGCACTTCCAGACCTTCTCGGACCGCTACGCCGGCTATCCCGTGCGCGTCGAGATGCTGAGCCGGTTCCTCGCCGACGCCGATGCACGGCGAGTGATCGCCGGCGTCGCCGATGGCTCCGTCGACGTCGTCATCGGCACGCACCGGTTGCTCGCGGACGGCATCGAGTTCAAGGACCTCGGCCTCCTCGTCGTCGACGAGGAGCAGCGCTTNNCAGCGCTTCGGCGTGACCCACAAAGAGGCGATGAAGCGTCTTGCGACGGACGTCGACGTCCTCACCCTCACGGCGAGCCCCATCCCGAGGACCCTCGAGATGGCGCTCACCGGCATACGCGACCTGTCGATGATCCAGACCCCGCCCGTCGACCGCCAGCCGATCCTCACCTACGTCGGCGAGTTCGACGACCGTGCGGTCACCGAGGCGCTGCGCCGTGAGCTGCTTCGAGAGGGCCAGGCGTTCTTCGTGCACAATCGCGTCGCGGACATCGAGCAGGTCGCACGACGTGTGGCCGACCTCGTCCCCGAAGCGCGCGTCGTGGTGGCCCACGGCCAGATGGACGAGGGGACCCTCGAGCGCGTCGTGTACGACTTCTGGGAGCGTCGCAGTGACGTGCTCGTCTGCACGACGATCATCGAGTCGGGCATCGACATGCCGACGGTCAACACCCTCGTCGTCGACCGTGCCGACCTGCTCGGGCTCGGCCAGCTCCACCAGCTTCGCGGCCGCGTCGGCCGCGGGGGCCAGCGTGCCTACGCCTATCTCTTCCACCCGCCGGGGCGCGTGCTCTCCGAGCAGGCCTACGAGCGGTTGCGGACGATCGGCGAGCACACCGAGCTCGGGAGCGGCTTCAAGATCGCGATGCGGGACTTGGAGATCCGTGGCGCGGGCAACCTGCTCGGTCGCAACCAGTCCGGGCACGTCGCCGCCGTCGGCTACGACCTGTACGTCCAGCTCGTGGCAGAGGCGATCGGCGAGGCGACCGGGGTGGTCCGCCCCGAGCTGCCGACGGTGTCGCTCGACGTCCCCGGCGACGCGCACCTGCCCACGACCTACGTGACCGCCGAGGACGACCGGCTGGACGCCTACCGACGCCTCGCGAGGGTGACCACGCTCGGCGAGCTCGCCGACGTCGAGGCCGAGTGGCAGGACCGATTCGGGCCGCTGCCCGAGCCGGCGCGCATCCTGCTCGCACTCGCCGAGCTGCGCGTCGAGTGCCTTCGGTGCGGCGTGCGCGAGATCCAGGTGCTCCCCGCGAGAGGCGGTATCCGCCGCGACGCCGTCGCGAGGCTGTCCCCGCTCGAGCTGGCGCTGTCCGCGCAGGTTCGGCTGCGACGCCTGCACGGCGAGGACGCCTACGAAGCGGGATCTCGGACGGTGCGCGTCGTGCTCGACCGCTCCGACCCGTCGCCTCGACAGCTGACCGAGCTCCTGCGGACGCTCGTCCCCGCCGCCTAGAGCCAGGGGCCCGCTGACTCGACCATTAGCATCGAATGGTGCGCAAGGTCCTTGGTCTGCTGGTGGTGGCCGCCGCCGTTGCGGTCACCGCGGGCCTGGCGCTGCCCGCCGCAGCCCTCAAGGTCGGCTCGACCACCCTCGGCGCGGGTTCCTTCGACAACGAGCTCGCCGCGATCAAGGCGAGTCCGATGTTCGAGTGCTACCTCGAGGCCCGCGTCTACGTGGCGTCACAGGACCAGACCCAAGGTCCGACCATCGGCGGCGTCACGCCGCAGACGAGGTCGAGCTCTGCTGCGGTGCTGTGGGCAGATCAGCGCGTCACCCAGCTCGCCGTCGCCCCGTTCGTCCAGTCCCACGACCCGGCTGCCTTCTCGCCAGCGGCGCTGGAGGCCGCGCGAAGCACGATCGATGCCACGCTCGTCAGCGCTCTGGACAGCGCGTTCTCGGCGCAGTCGTCCGCGGCGGCATTCTCGTGTCCCGCGGTCGTCATCGGCGGGGCCAAGCCGCACCTCGTGTCGGGTGCGGCGATCCTGGCAACCCTGCCCACCTGGTTCCAGGACGTCCAGGTGCGAGCCGAGGCCGCGGACCTCGGGCTCATCGATCTGCTTCCCACCACGATCAGGATCCCCGAGTCCGGTCATGGCCTCGAACAGTGGTACGGCACGCACGCGTCGCAGTTCGAGACGACGTGCGTCGGGGACATCGAGGTGCTCACCGCGTCGGCGGCAGGCTCGGTGCGGTCCAAGATCGTCGGCGGGCTCTCCTTCGCCGATGCCGCACGGCGGTACTCGAAGGACACGTCGACCAACAAGAAGGGGGGCGCGATCGGCTGCTTCTCGCCGAACCAGCCCGCCTGGTCACAGGTCGTCCACTACGTGGGCACGACCGCGACCGGCAAGGTCGCGCTGTCGCCAGTCAACGGCGCGTACTACCTGTTCTCCCCGACGAAGCGGACGCCGAATACCTTCGCTGCCGTCGCGAGGGCGGTCGAGGCACAGGTCCACGCGGCGAACGTGCAGAACGCGGGGATCCTCGGTGCCTCGATCCAAGAGGTCACGCCGGTGTCGGTCGGCAGCTGGCTCGGGACGTGGGCGCTCGACCAGTTCGGTGGCCACGTCGTCCCGGGTCTCACGCCACCGAGCGCCGCGGTCACGAACCCCACGGCGAACGCGCCGATCGGCTAGAGCCGTGCCGACCGTGGTGGCGGTGGGACTCGGCCCCGCCGGGGCCGACCTGATGACGACGGCGGCACACGAGACGGTCTCGCGCGCGACGACCGCGCGGCTTCGCACGCGCCGCCATCCGGCCGCGACGGCGTTCCCGGGCGTCGAGTCCTTCGACCAGCTCTACGAGGCGGCGCCGGACTTCGAGTCGCTCTACCAGTCGATCGCCGACGAGCTGGTCCGACTCGCGACGACCGATCCGCGCGGCACGGTCGTCTACGCGGTCCCGGGGTCGCCGTCCGTCGCGGAGCGCACCGTCGCGATACTCGGTGACCGAGACGGCCTGGACCTCGTCATCGTGCCGGGGCTCAGCTTCGTCGACCTCGCGTGCGCGGCGCTGTGCATCGATCCTATCGCCGTGGGGCTCCGCCTCGGCGACGCCCTCGAGCTGCCGGACCGACTGGGCGGCCACGGCCCGCTCCTGCTCGCCCAGGCGCACTCTTTCGACGTGCTCGCCGACGTCGCGCTGCGCGTCGACGACGACCTCGCGAGCTCGGAGGTGACCGCGGTCGTGCTCCACCACCTCGGCCTTCCCGACGAGCGCGTCGAGCGCCACTCGATCGGCGAGCTCGCGTCGTTCCGCGATCCCGACCACCTGACCTCGGTGTACCTCGAGGGGCTCCGCGGCCCCGGCGACGCCGTTGACGACCTCGTCGAGCTGATGGACGTGCTGCGGGAGCGATGCCCCTGGGACCGCGTCCAGACGCACACGTCGCTCGGTCGCTACTTGCTCGAGGAGTCCTACGAGGCTCTCGACGCGCTCGAGGCGCTCGCCGCCGCGCTCGACGACGAGGCAGCGCACGGGGCGACGCCGGACTCGGCTGGCCTGGTGCGCGCCGCGGGGCACCACGCAGAAGAGGAGCTCGGCGACGTGCTGTTCCAGCTCGTCTTCCACGCCCGCCTCGGCATCGACGAGGGGCTGTTCGACCTGCGCAGCGTCGCCGACGCCGTGCGGCACAAGCTCGTCGCGCGCCACCCCCACGTCTTCGCCGACGCGGTCGCCACGACCCCCGACGCCGTCGCGGCTCGCTGGGAGGCGCTGAAGCGCGACGAAAAGGGGCGCGACAGCGTCATGGACGGGATACCCGACGCGCTGCCAGCTCTCAGCCTCATGGCGAAGGTGCGGCGCAAGTCGCTGGCCGCAGGGTTCGAGATGAGAGACGCACCCGCGCTCTTCGACGCGACGCGCGACGCGCTCTCGATGCTGGCGGTCGAGCCCGGTATGCCCGACGACGCCACCATCGGCGCGGACCGCGAGTCGACCGAGGCGATCGGCATGGCCTTGGAGGCAGTCTGCGACCTCGCGCGACTCGTGGGCGTCGACCCCGAGCAGGCGCTCCGCGATCGCGCCCGAGCCGCCGCCGCGCTCGTTCGTGCCCACGAGTCGGAGTACCAAGCCACGCGCGACGAGGCAGGTAGCGTGGCCGCGTCGGAAGCTCGCCGCAGCGAGGGGGAGTAGTCGTGGGTCGAATCGAGTCGGTCGTCGGGCGCCAGGTGCTGGACTCGCGCGGCAACCCGACCGTCGAGGCGGAGGTCACGCTCGACTCAGGCGCCACGGGACGAGCCATCGCCCCGTCGGGCGCCTCGACGGGCGCCAAAGAGGCAGTCGAGCTCCGCGACGGCGGTGCGGCGTGGGGCGGCAAGGGCGTCTCGACCGCCGTGGCCGGCGTCAACGGGGAGATCGCGACCGCGCTCGAGGGCGTTGAGGCGGGCGACCAGCGCTTCGTCGACCAGTCGCTCTGCGATCTCGACGCGACGCCCGACAAGCACCGCTTCGGGGCCAACGCGGTGCTCGCGGTGTCCCTCGCGGTCGCCCGCGCTGCCGCGCTCGAGTCGGGGCTCCCGCTCTATCGCTACCTCGGTGGCGCCAACGCGCACCTCCTTCCGGTCCCCATGCTCAACGTCATCAACGGCGGCGCCCACGCGGACAACTCGATCGACTTCCAGGAGTACATGCTGGTGCCGGTCGGCGCGCCGACGTTTGCCGAGGCGCTGCGCTGGGGGGCGGAGACCTATCACGCGCTGAAGTCGATCCTGGTCGAAAAGGGGCTCTCGACCGGCGTGGGCGACGAGGGCGGGTTCGCGCCCGACCTCCCAGACAACGAGACCGCCGTCACGGTGCTCCTCGAGGCGATCGAGCGCGCGGGGTACACACCCGGTGACGACGTCGCCCTCGCGCTCGACCCCGCGACCACCGAGCTGTGGCGCGACGGTGGCTACGAGCTCAAGGGCGAGGGCCGCACGCTGTCGAGTGAGGCGCTGGTCGACTACTGGGCCGAGCTGTGCGGCCGCTACCCGATCGTCTCGATCGAAGACGGGATGGCCGAGGACGACTGGGCCGGCTGGCGTGCCCTGACCGAGCGGCTCGGCGGGAGCGTCCAGCTCGTCGGCGACGACGTGTTCGTCACGAACCCCGCACTCCTCGGACGCGGCATCGCCGAGGGCGTGGCGAACGCGATCCTGGTCAAGTTGAACCAGATCGGCACACTGACCGAGACGCTCGACACGGTCGAGCTCGCGACGAGGAGCGGCTATGCCACGGTGATCTCGCACCGCTCCGGGGAGACCGAGGACACGACCGTGGCGGACCTCGTCGTCGCCACGAACTCTGGCCAGCTGAAGGCTGGCGCACCCGCGCGATCTGATCGCGTCGCCAAGTACAACCAGCTGCTCCGGATCGAAGAGGCGCTTGGCGACGCCGCGAGGTTCGCCGGACGAGCGACGATGTCGGGGGGCGCGCGTGGCCACTAAGCGCGCCGCGATCGGGGCGGCGCCGCCGCCCGTGACGCTGCGGGGCTGGCTCGTGATCGCGGGCGGCGTCGCGACGACGGCCATCGTGCTCGTCGCGTGGCTGCCGGTCAGCGCGCTCCTGCACCAGCGCGCCGAGCTGAGGTCTGCCACCTCCCAGGTGAACGTGCTCTCGACCGAGGGGCGCCTGCTCGCCGCGCGGGCGGCCGCGTTGAAGCTGCCCGGTGCACGAGCAGAGCTCGCGCGCGCGGACTACCAGCTGGTCGAGCCCGGCCAGGTCCTGATCCAGGTGCTGACGCCAGGCTTCACGCCCAGTGCGAAGTCCTCGGACGCCCCCTATCCGGGGGACCCCGGGCTCGCGCCGCTCGTGAGTCCGAGCGAGGCAGGCGTCATGCCGATCTCCCCGGCCGTCTCTTCGAGCGGCGCCCGCTCCGCGGATCGACGTGGCGCGCCGCGGGGGTTCATCTCCCGAGTGGTCGCCGCCCTCGAGTTCTGGCGTTGACCGACGGCCTCGTCGCGACCGACGAGGACCTCGCCGCGGTCAGCCGGCAGCTCGGACGGGCGCCTGCAGGCAGGTTCCGAGTGGTGGTCCGTCGTCTCGACGGCACGCCTGTGGTGATCCTCAACGCGCCGAGGCTCATGGACGGCACGCCCATGCCGACGATGCTGTGGCTGGTCGACGCCGAGCTGGTCCGAGACGTTGCCCGGATCGAGTCGGACGGCGGCGTTCGCAGATTTGAGCGGCTGGTCGATGCCGCTGCGCTGCGCGCGGCGCACGACGACTACGCGGCGCGCCGCGCAGCCTTGCTGGAGGACGATCGCCTCCCCGCACCGTCAGGCGGCGTCGGTGGAACGCGTCAGGGCGTGAAGTGCCTGCACGCGCACCTGGCCAACTTCCTCGCGGGTGCCGACGATCCAGTCGGGCGCCTGGTCGCCGACGAGGTCGACGTCAGCGGGCTCGTGCCTCCCGCGCCGTCGCGTGACAGGCTCACGGAATGATGCCCGTCGCCGCGCTTGACTGCGGCACCAACTCGACGCGCCTGCTCGTGCTGGACGACGACGGGCGAACCCTCGAGCGGCGCATGGTGATCACGAGGCTCGGCCAGGGCGTTGACGCGACCGGCATACTTCGTGGCGATGCCATCGAGCGCACGCTTGAAGTGCTCCGTGGTTACCGCGAGGTGATGGAGCACCACGGGGTCGCCGCCGCTCGACTCGCGGCCACGTCCGCTGCGCGCGACGCCTCCAACGGCACGGCGTTCTTGGAGGCCGCGTCAGCGGCGAGCGGCGTGCGAGCCGAGCTGCTGAGCGGGGAGGAGGAGGGTCGGCTCTCGTTCTCCGGCGCGACGTCCGACTTCGCCGGCCCGCTCGACAAGGTCGTCGTCGTGGACATCGGAGGTGGCTCGACCGAGCTCGTGACGTGTGACGACGACGAAGTCGCCGCGCACTCGATGCAGGTCGGCTGCGTCCGGGTGACCGAGCGCGCGATGCCGGGGGACCCACCGACCCGCGAGCAGCTCGACGCCGCCGCGAGCATGGTCGACGAGGCGATCGACCGCGCGTTCGAGCAGCTTTCCTCCCTCGCGGTCCCCGACAGCGAGCGCCAGGTCCTCGGGCTCGCTGGCACCGTGTCCACCCTGGCAATGGTGGATCTCGGCCTTGCCGACTACGACGAGGAAAAGGTGCACCATCACTGGCTGTCGATCGAGGCGATCCGGTCCCTGCGCGACGCGCTTGCCGCCGAGACCGTCGAAGATCGCCGTCGGCGACCCGGGATGGTCCCGGGGCGAGAGGACGTGATCGTCGCGGGCGCCGTCGTGCTCGAGCGCGTCGTCGTCCGGCTGGGAGCGACGGGCTGCCTTACCTCCGAGCACGACATCCTGGACGGGCTCGCACAAAGCGTGCTGGCACGATGACCCAGGACCGACGGTGTCCGGCCGGATGTGCCGCGACGCGACGCCGCGGTGACGCGTGATGCGCTCGCGCTCACCGGTCGTCGACCCCGTCGTGCTGCACGGCCGACGCGTCGTGATGCGCACGCTCAGCGAGAACGACTTTGACGGCTGGTCCGAGGTTCGCACGCGGTGCCGCGACTGGCTCGTGCCGTGGGAGCCGCGGATCGAGGGCACGGCGCTGCCGCCCGAGGATCGCCGGACCTTCGCCGCGCGCTGCTCGCTTCGAGAGCGCGAGCGCCAGCTCGGGACTGGCTTCGGCTTCGGCATCTTTCTGAGGGGGCGATTCGCGGGCGAGCTCACGCTGTCGTCCCTGCAGCGCGGCCCCTTCCAGTCGGCGTCCGTGGGCTACTGGGTCGACGAGGAACTCGCCGGCCACGGCTACGTGCCCGAGGCGGTCGTGGCCTGCCTTCGGTTCGCGTTCGAAGAGCTCATGCTGCACCGCATCGAGATCTCGATCATCCCCCGCAACGCCGCGTCGCGACGCGTGGTCGAGAAGCTGGGCGTCAGGTTCGAGGGCATCGCCGAGCGACTGCTGTCGATCGACGGCATCTGGGAGGACCATGCCCGCTACGCCGTGACCGCCGAGGAGTGGGCCGTTCGCGGCAAGGCGCTCGTCGTGGAGTGGCTCGAGGACTAGGCGGTCCCCGGGGACGTGGGCGCCGGCACACACTTGAAGGGCGCGAGCGCGACGAGGTCCACGAGCGAGATCAGCCTCGGATGCCCCGCTGTCCCGAGGCATCGTCGGATCGCCCCGAGGTCCGAGACCGCCCCTAAGAGGAGGCGTCGATCCCCAACGTGCACCTCGACGCCGCCGACGGGTGCGGGACCGGACCAGTCCGCGTCCAGGTCCGCGACCGCGAGCCATCGCGACCGACGCCGAGCCGTGACGAGGTCGAGCAGCATCCGAGACGAGTCCCGCAGGACGCGCACCGAGCTGCCCGGCACGTCGAGCCACGTCACCGGCACGACCGCGACGTCGACCGCGAGGCGCCCGGCGAGCCACAGGAGCTCGACGTCGAACGCATAGCCCCGGGTGGTCTGCAGCTGGCAGAGCAGCAGCGCCTCGCCTCGACGGAAGCCCTTGAAGCCGCACTGGGTGTCGTCGAGCCCGACGCCGCCAACGGCGCGAACCGCCCTGTTGAACACGCGGCCCGCGTCGGTGCGAAGGCGAGAGCCATAGTCGACGTGACCATTGACGGCGCGTGAGCCGACGGCGACCGGGGACGAGTCGAGCGCGTCGAGCAGCCGCGGGAGCAGCATCGGATCGATCGCCATGTCGGCGTCGGCAAACACGACCTTTGGCCCGCTGGCCTGAAGGATCCCCGTGCGCACCGCAGCGCCCTTGCCGAGGTTCCGCGGATGCGAGATGACCCGAGCATTGGCACACGCCTCGGCGTGCCGCCGCGCCGTCGCCAACGTGTCGTCCGTTGAGCCGTCGTCGACGAAAACCAGCTCGGTCGTCGAGAGGTCAACGGCGCCGCGCTGCTCGGCGTCGCGCAGCCGCGCGATCCCGTCGTCGAGGCGAGCGGCTTCGTTGTAGGTGGGGACGACGAGGGTGAACGACGGCGTCGAGCTCACCGGTCACCCTCCCCGAGATCAGGGACGGGCGGCACCGATGAGGCCGTAGGTGAACGCGGGCTGGAGCTGGATCGTCGTGCCCGTCTGATCAGCGGCGATCGTGGTCTGGGACCCGTAGGGGCCGCTGCCGCCGTACATGACGACGTGGTCGACTGCGTTGTCGCCGTCAAGGTTGAAGTAGAAGAGCAGGTCGCCCGGCTGCAGTGCCGTCAGGCTCACGTGGGGGAGCGCGGCGTACTGGTCGGCCGCGGTCCGTGGGATCGAGATGCCGGCCTGTGCCCAGGACCACTGGGTCAGGCCGGAGCAGTCGAATCCCGCTCTCGGCGACTCGCCGCCCCAGACGTAGGGGACGCCGATCTGGGACTTCGCGGCGGCGAATGCCCGCATGCCAGCGGCGTTGCCCGTGGCGGATCCCGAGATCGATCCCGAGAACCCCTTGAGGGACGAGATCGTCCCCAGGGCGCCGCCGAGCTGTCCGGCGACGCCGGACGCGCCGAACGCGGCCTCACGGCTGTCGGCAGCGGCTGCGGCGCGGGCAGCCTGGATCGCGGCCTCGAGCACCAGGTGGCGAAGCTCCTTGCCCATCGAGTGGATCTCGTGGTCGGTCTTCACCAAGAGGACGTGGTGCTGGTAGCGGACCGCCTCGGCTTCCTGTGTCGCGTGGGCAACCGCCGAGCGCTGCGCGCGAAGGTTGCGCTGGTCCGCGGCGACCACGCTGAGCTGGTTCTCGTACGCCACCTCCGTCGCGGTGACGTCCCCGATGATCGCCTGCTCGTAGACGCCCGTCGCAGCAGACGCCGTCGCGTTCTGCGTGAACAGGGCGATGGAGTGGGCGTCGTTCGAGCCGTAGATGTACGCGTCTAATGCATCTTTCTTGAGGCGTCGTCCGGTCGCCGCGGTCCGCACCCTCAACTGCGTCAGTCGCGCGCTCGTCGCGCGGAGCCGGGCGTCGAGCGACGTGAGGCGACCCTGGATCTCATCGAAGTGCTGCGAGAGCGCCTCGTTGGTCCGCTCTTGGTTCGCAAGGGTTGCAACGAGGCGGTCGACGCGCGCGCGAAGCGTGGCAATCGACGGTGGCGACGCGGCCGCGACGGAGAGCGACAGGACGAGCACCGTGGTGCACATTGCTGCGGCGAGAAGGAGGCGCGGCGTACGTCGCACGGCCCGTCTCCGTTCGAGAGGCACCTGTCAACGGTAGTGGAGGTGTTCGGTCGTGCCGCGGATTCTTACGTTTTCCCGAGTCGCGATGCCTCGAGCGACTAGAACGAACTCGACGGCGAGTGGCGGCCCGATCGAGGGGACGTAGCCCAATTGGCAGAGGCAGGGCGCTTAAAACGCCTCCAGTGAGGGTTCGAGTCCCTCCGTCCCCACCGCGTGCACGACGAGATCGACGTCACAAGTCCTCGTCAGATCATCTTGCGAACGGTCGGCGACCGGCCGTGCGACCGGTGCGCACGAACACGCGGTGCCGTGCGCGGTGCACGCCGCCCAAGCAGGCGTCATCGAATCGGTGCTCCCCCAAGCGCAGCGACGATACCGACGAGCCCCATTACGAGCAACGCGCTCACCACGCCGCGTCGGAGCACGAAGAGCCAGATCACCGTGCCCGCGAGGAGCGCGAGCTGCCAGAGATGACCCAGCTCGAGCGCGAGCGGCACCGCCGATCCTGCGATCGCGCCAATGACCGTGGGTCCTGCACCAGCGAAGAAGGCCTGGACGGTCGGGTTCCGGCGCAGCCGGTCGAAGCGGGGCCCCCCGGCGAGCACGAAGACGAACGAGGGGGCGAACGCGAGTGCGGCGGCGAGCAGTCCGCCGCCGACGCCAGCGGCGGCATACCCGACCACCGCGACGGTCTGGACGACCGGGCCAGGGGTGATCTGGCCGAGGGCGACGGCATTGAGGAACTGCGATCCCGACATCCAGTGGTACGTCGTCACGGCATCGTGCTGCATGAGCGGGACGATGACGAACCCGCCTCCGTACGACAAGGCGCCGACCTTCAGCGCGACGAACGCAAGCGCCCCGAGCCCGCCCGCGGTCGCGGCATGGGCGACAGCGGGAAGCGCGACGCGTGCAGACCGGGGCTGCACCTTGTTGGACCGGCGAACCACGACCTCGAGGAACCCGCACACGACGAGCACCGCCGCGAGGTACTGCCCGATCGTTGCTGCGGCGAGCGCACCGGCGGCGACGTACGCGAGCCAGCGAGTTCGAGGCGCTCGCTCGTCGCCGGCCCGGCGCCAGCTCGTCGGGACGAGCCCCCGTGCAGCGTTGAGGGCGACCGCAGGAACCGCAGCCCCGGCACCGGCGGCCGCACCGAGGATCCAGGTCGGCGGCCGGCTCGCAAGGAAGACGGCTGACAGCCCGAGGATCAAGAGCAATCCGGGGAAGATGAAGCAGAGCCCGCCGAGCACCGCGCCGACGCCACCGCGCAGCTTCCACGCACAGAAGATCGCGAGCTGGGTGGAGGCGGGCCCCGGAAGCAGGTTCGTCGCGGCGATCCCGTCCTCGAACACCTCGGGGTCAAGCCACGCGCGCTTCTCGACGCACAGGCGACGCAGGAGCGCAACGTGCGTCGGGGGACCCCCGAATCCGACGCACCCGAGCCGGGTCCACTCCTTTGCGATCGTGCGCAATGGGACGACCTCGGCCGGCGCGGCCGAACCCGGGGGGCTTTCGCGCATCGAGTCAAAAGTACGCCACTTCGCGAAAGCAGATCGCCGTCGCGGCACGTCGTCGCGTACGGTGAGACATCGTGGCTGAACCATCCGACCACAACCTCGATGCCAAGGCGGCATGGGGCATCACGTCGAAGTCCGAGACGCGCTGGCCGGTCGTCGCGTCCATCCTCGTAGCGATCGCCCTCCAGCTGCTTCTTCCTAACAAGGTGCTCGTCGGTCTCGGCGCGAAGGCGGTTGTCCCGGGCATCGAGGGGGTCTTGCTGCTGGTCCTGCTCGTCACCAACCCCGGGCGCTTGACGTCCGAGCAGCGCCATCTGCGGGTGGTGGGCATCGCGCTGGTCGCGCTGGTCTCAGTTGCGAACACGGTGTCGCTGGTTGATCTGATTCACGCATTGCTGTATGAGAAGACGGCGGGACGGACTCTCGTCTATGCGTCCGTGCCGATCTGGCTCACCAACGTGATTGCCTTCGGCCTGTGGTACTGGGAGCTCGATCGCGGCGGACCGGCGCGACGGACCCAGTCGACGCATCCAAGGCCGGACTTCCTGTTCCCGCAGATGGGCGCTCGGGGGGCCGACCCCACGTGGACGCCCGACTTCAGCGACTACCTCTACACCTCGTTCACGAACGCGACGGCCTTCAGCCCGACGGACACCATGCCGCTCACGCGCTGGGCAAAGCTGCTCATGGCACTCCAGTCGATTGCCTCGCTCATCACTGTTGCCATTGTCATATCTCGCGCGGTCAACATCTTGAACTGACCTGCTCGGGCACGCGAGCCCGCGATCCGAAGGGCAGCCCTCCATCGCCAAGCGGCTAGCGTGGCGCCCCGTGGCAGCGAGCAACACAGGTGGCTGGGTACGCAAGGTCGGCGCCTCGGGCGGCGGGCGGACCTACCGTCGCCGTCGGCCGGTCAACTTCTACGGTGTGCTCGGCCTGATCGTGGTCTTTGGCCTGGGGTCAGTCGGCTTCGCACGGTACGACTACCGCAACCCGCCCGCGGGACCGACCTCGAGCTTTGCCGCCCTCGCGATCTTCGTCTGCGGCTCAGACGTGCCCTCGCTCGCCCCGAGCGCCGGCAGCTTCCACGCGCTCTCAGGAGGCGTGGTGGAGTCGACCACGACCGGCTCGCCGACGCTCAACCAGTTCACAAGCGCGTATCCCGGCCTCACGCTGACGTCATCGACGCTGCAGCTTCCGGCCTCGGGCGCGAAGAACTCGCACGCGACGACTTACTCGAACGATGAGAAGTGCCCCGGCGGAACCCGGGACGCCGGCAGGGTCGGGCACGTCGAGATCGCGTACTGGCCGACGCTCGAGTCGTCGAAGCCCACGCTCACGACGGACGCGAGCAGCGTCCCGCTCAGCTCCCGGTCGCAGATCTCGTTGGCCTTTGTACCCAAGGGTGTGACGCCGCCAAGGCCGCCCGCATCCGTCATCGCGGCGATGAACAACGCGATCACGGGTTCGACGGCGACGACGACCACGACCAGTGGGGTCACGCCGTCAACCGCCAAGCCAAAAACCTGACGTGCAGGCGGTCGTTCTCGTCGGTGGCCTCGGCACACGCCTGCGACCGCTGACCGAGACCATCCCCAAGCAGCTGCTGCCAGTCGCAGGAGTCCCCATGATCGAGCGCGTGCTGGGCCAGCTCGCCTTGCACGGCGTGGATCGGGCCGTCCTGTCGATGGGCTACCTTCCCGATGCGTTTGTCGCTGCCTACCCCGGCGGGCGGATCGGCGGCGTGAGCGTGTCCTTCGCGATCGAGCCCGTGGCCCTCGGGACCGCGGGGGCGATCCGCTTTGCCGGACACGCCGGATCCATCGACGAGACCTTTCTTGCTGTCAACGGCGACGTGCTGACCGATCTCGACGTGACCGCGCTTATTGACGCGCATCGCTCGCGGGGTGCGGAGGGGACGATCCACCTGACGCCGGTTGACGACCCGACCCGCTACGGCGTCGTCGTGACCGACGCGACGGGCCTCGTGACGTCGTTCGTGGAGAAGCCGGAGCCGGGGACCTCGCCGTCCAACAACATCAACGCGGGCACCTACGTGCTCGAGCCCTCGTTCCTCGGACGGGTTCCCGATGCAGCCATGGTGTCCGTCGAGCGGGAGATCTTCCCACGGATGGTGCACGATCGCTCGCTCTACGCGATCGTGGACTCGTCGTACTGGATCGACGCCGGCACGCCGCAGGCCTACCTGCGAGCGAACAAGGACATCCTCGACGCCACGCGCACCGTGTCGCATCCGGGCTCGCTCATCGACCGCACCTTGGTCCTCGAGGGTGCCAGCGTCGCGGCGTCGGCAACCATCTCGTGCTCGGTGATCGGGCGCAACGCGCGGGTGGGCGACGGCGCGTCGATCGTCGGCTCCGTCGTCCTCGAAGGAGCGACCATCGGCGACCGCGCGTCGGTGACCGACGCCGTCATCGGCCCCGACGCCGTCATCGGCGCCGATGCCACGCTCCTCGACGACTGTCTCATCGGGGCGTCAGAACGGGTGCCGGAGCGAGAGCGGCGGTCCGGCACCGCACGAGCCGCGTGAAGGCCCTCGTCACGGGTGGCGCGGGCTTCGTCGGCGGCACCGTCGTCCATGCGCTGCTCGACGCGGGCCACGCGGTCGTCGTTGTCGACAACCTGAGCTCGGGCACCGCCGATCAGGTGCCCGAGGGAGCGACCTTTGTCGAGCTCTCGGTCGGGAACGCCCCGGCGATCACCGAGGTCCTGCGCGCGACGTCCTTCGACGTCTGCTTTCACTTCGCCGGACTCATCGCGGCTGGCGCGTCAATGGTTGAGCCTGAGACCTTCTTCGCCAACAACGTGGGCGAGACGCTGTCGCTGCTGCAGTGCCTCGTGGCGGCAGGAGTCGACCGGTTCGTGTTCTCCTCGTCCGCTGCGGTCTATGGCGAGCCCTTGTACACGCCAATCGACGAGTCCCATCGGACCGAGACGGTGAGCCCCTACGGCGAGTCCAAGCTGCTGGTCGAGCACTCGCTTGCGTGGCTGGCTCGACTTGGGCGCATTCGCTATGCCGCACTCCGGTACTTCAACGCGGCGGGTGCAGTGCACGGACGTCCCGAGCTGCACGTGCCAGAGACGCACCTCATCCCCCTTGCGCTCGAGGTCGCCGCAGGCGATCGAACGTCGCTCGACCTCTACGGGGACGACTACCCGACGCCTGACGGGACCTGCATTCGCGACTACATCCACGTCGCCGACCTCGCGACCGCGCACATCGCGGCCGCGCAGATACTGGACGATGAGCCAGCGTTCGTCTGCAACCTCGGCACGGGCACGGGCTCGAGCAACGCCGAAGTCGTCGAAGCCGTTCGAAAGGTGACCGGCCGCGACGTCGCCGTCCGGGTCGGGCCACGGCGACCGGGCGACTCGTCGACGCTCGTCGCGGCGAATGATCGTGCCCGCGCCGTCCTTCGCTGGGAGCCCGTGCGATCCTCGCTCGAAGCGATCGTGAGCGACGCGTGGGCAGCCCGGGTCGAAGCGGGCGAGCCCACCTAGTCCACGTGCCGTCCGAAGCCGTGCCGCCGCCTGTGCTTTCGGCAGGGGCCGTCTCGCTCGTTCGTTACCGCGGCGGCGAGACCCCACTGCTGTTGGCGGCGGTGAGCGAGAGCGTCGAGCACCTGCGACCCTGGATGCCCTGGGCCGCCACGGAGCCGACGTTCGAGGATCTCGACGAGTTCGTGTCGCGCTCGGTGTCGCAGTGGGCGTCGGGCGAGGAGTTCAATTACTGGTTCTCGCACGACGCATCGCCCGAGTTGGTCGGCGGCGGGGGGCTGCACCGCCGGATTCGCGGCGGAACCCTCGAGATCGGCTACTGGGTCCATGCCGGCTGGACGCGCCGCGGGATCGCCACGGCTGCCGCGGCTGCCCTCACGAGCGCGGGACTCGCGCTGCCGGGTGTCGACCGCGTCGAGATCCGCTGCGACGAGGCCAACCGCGCGAGTGCCGCGGTGCCCGCACGCCTGGGCTACCGCCTCGACGAGGTGTTCGACGACCCGATCACCGCGCCGGGCGAGACTGGAAGATGCATGGTCTGGGCGGCGGACACGGCGAGTTGGGCGCCGAGGACCTAGTGAGGTGAGTCAGAAGTCCATGACTAGCTAGATAGGCTCGGTTGCCGCGCACTCGTGTCGGCGACGATGGGAGGCGCCATGCCGAGCCCTGTCCTCAAGCCGCTCGTGCTCACCGACGAGGAACGTGACCAGCTCGAGCGCTGGGCACGCCGTCCGAAAAGCGCCCAGGCGCTCGCGCTGCGCTGCCGCATCGTGCTCACGGCTGCGAGCGGTGCGAGCAACACGGCGGTTGCAGCGCGACTCGGGATAACGGTCGCGACGGCGAGGAAGTGGCGATCGCGCTTCATGGCCGAGCGCTTCGACGGGCTCACGGACGAGCCACGCCCCGGCACGCCACGATCGATCGGCGACGACGACGTGGAACGGCTCATCGTGAAGACGCTCGAAGAGACCCCGGCCGACGCCACGCACTGGTCGACGAGATCCATGGCCAAGGCAACCGGCATGAGCCAGTCGGCCGTTGGGCGCATCTGGCGCGCCTTCGGGCTCAAGCCGCACCTGACCGAGTCCTTCAAGCTGTCGAACGACCCGCTGTTCGTCGACAAGGTCAAAGACGTGGTCGGGCTCTACTGCAACCCCCCGGAGGGTGCGCTCGTGCTGTGCGTCGATGAGAAGTCCCAGATCCAGGCACTCGACCGCACCTCCCCGGTGCTGCCCCTGCGCCCGGGACTGCCCGAGTGGCGCACCCACGACTACGTCCGCGGCGGCACGACGAACCTCTATGCGGCCCTCGACGTGGCCTCCGGCCACGTCATCAGCGACATGACCGATCGCCACCGCGCTGAGGAGTTCCGTCGCTTCTTGAACCTCATCAACCGGTCCGTAGAGGACCTCGATGTGCACCTTGTCGTCGACAACGTCTCGACGCACAAGACGCCCGAGATCCACCGCTGGCTGCTGCGGCACCCGCGATTCCACCTGCACTTCACGCCGACCTACAGCAGCTGGATCAACCTCGTTGAGCGGTGGTTCGCCGAGCTCACGACCAAGTGGCTGCGTCGCGGCACACACCGCTCGACCAAGGAGCTCGAGGCGTCGATCAACGAGTGGATCGACCGATGGAACGAGGACCCCAAGCCCTTCGTGTGGCACAAGAGCGCCGATGAGATCCTCGACTCGCTCGCGACGTACTGCTCGCGGATCTCGGACTCAGGTCACTAGGCGTACACCGGTACCTATCGGAAGAGATCCTCGTCGGGCGTTCGGATGACCTCGCTGGCGACGGATCCCTCACGGAGCCACTCGGGCTGCGCTCCTCGGATGACGACCGCCGGCACGTTCGACGCCTTGCCCATGATCAGGTCGGCTGCGGACGCGAGCTCGTCGACCACGCAGACCTCGGTTGCTTCGAGGATCCTCCCGTTGGCGTCCGGCGTGCCACGCAGATCGACGATGCCGGCGATGCCCGAGCAGCCGATCGCCACGTCGGTCACGCCATTTCGCCACGCCCGTCCAAACGTGTCTGAGATGATGACGGCAATCTCGACGCCCAGACGGCGCCGCAGATCGGCCCGCAGCCGTCGCGCCGAGCGGTCCGGGTCGAGTGGCAGCAGCACCGCCCAGCCCTCCTCGACGTTCGACAGGTCGACCCCGGCGTTCGCGCACACGAAGCCGTGCGTGGTCTCGGTGATGAGCAGATCGCCCCGTCGACGGAGCACACGGGTCGACTCGCTTTCCACGAGGATTGCCTTTGCCATCACGTCGGCGGGGTCGATCCTGACCACTCGACCCTCGGCTTTGGCCACGATCTTGGAGGTGACCACGAGGACGTCGCCGGACTCGAGCGCACCAACGCCGTGCGCCACGATCGCGTCACCAAGCAGCGTCGCGAGGTCGTCACCGGCGCGCACCTCGCCGATGCCATCGATCGCGAAGAGCTTCAGGTCGGACTCACGCATCATGAATGACCTTCGCGAGCGCGCCGGCTCGACCTCTGTCGGTCATCATCGTGTCCGTCACGATGCACTGCATCCCGAGCCCTTCGATCGCACCTTTGTGGGACTCGTCGCGCTCGTCGATGACGAAGGTGCCGACGAGGCCCTCGTAGAGGCGCGCGACGCCGAGTGCGCTCGCCTCGTGGCCGAGCTCGCGCAGGAGACGATCCGCGGGGCCCTTTATCGCGCTACCGGCGACGATCGGCGAGATGCCGATGACGTCGTCGCGTCGTGACGCGACCGCGTGGGCAATGCCCGGGACCGCGAGAATCGGATCGATCGAGACGAGCGGGTTCGACGGCGCGACGATGACCTGCTCGGCGTCGCGGATCGCCTCGAGCACGCCGGGCGCTGGTCTCGAGTCGGCTGCCCCGAGGAACTCGACCTTCGACACCTCGACGTCGTGACGTCGTGCGACGAAGTACTCCTGGAACGACAGACGCTCGCCTGACTTCGTGGTGAGCATCGTCGCCAGCACGTCGTTGGTGGCCGGCAGGATCGTGGCGCGCACGCCACGGGCGCGCGCCAGCTCGCCGGTCACGTCGGCAAGTGACGTGCCACCGCGCAGCCGACCCGTCCGATACAGATGGGTGGCGAGATCGCGGTCACCGAGCCGGAACCACACGGGACCCCCGATCTCGGCGAGCTCGTCCATGACCCGCCAGCTCTCGTCGGTGACGCCCCAGCCCGTCGCCTCGTTGTGGAGTCCCGCGAGCGTGTAGGTCACCGTGTCGATGTCAGGTGAGACGTGCAGGCCGTGCACCACGAGGTCGTCGCCGACGTTGATGACGCAGCAGAGCGCTGACTCCTCGACGACCTGGGACAGTCCTGTCACGAGGCGCGCCGCTCCGACACCTCCGCACAGCACCGTGAGCACCACGAGATCGTAGGAGGCTCGGTAGCCTCGTCAGGTGCGATCGCTCGCGGTGAGGGGCCACGAGCCACCTGGGGCATCGCCTGAGCCAGGTCACCTCTCCGTCGCCGTTGAGGTATCGGCGCTCGGACACGGCAGTCACGGCCAACGGGCATTCGTCAGGTTCGCGATCGCTGCGTTCGCCGCGGACCGCTCGACGAGTCCGGCGACGTGGTCCTGCCGTCGGCTTCCTCGAGGCAACCACGCCGAGGGCGCGCGCCCGTCACGCCGCGGCTGGCTCGTCTCGCGCTCGACAGTGCTGGGCATGGCACCCCGGGTCTCGTGGGCCGCCCCGAGCGCGGACGTCTCATTCCTCGCGAGCGGACCCGCGTTGCTCCGCGTCCAGCCGCCGGGGGTCATCACGATCCACGGCGTGGCCGACGTCCTGCGAATTGAGGCTGGCGGGTTCTCGTCGCGCAGCGTCGGGACGCTGCTTCGACGTGCAGCGGCCGAGGGCGTCATCGTCCATGCCGTCTGCCATGCGGCAGCCGACGCCGCGATCGCAGTGCTCAAGCTCGATCGAGGCTCGGTGGTCGTCGCGCTCCCGGGCATCGACCGAGTCCAGCCTTCGAGTCGCGCGACCGCTGACGTCGTCGGCGTTGTCGCCGGCACGAATCCGGCGCTGGACGTCTCGATGGTCGAATCGATGTGTCAACGTGGGGTGGGTGCCGAGCTCATCGACGTCGCCGACGTGGCGGCGTCGCGACCGTGCGTGGTGTTCGCCTCCACCGAAGACGGGTTCCCGTTCGCCGCACTCGAGGCGCTCGCGTCTGGCACGCCGGTCGTCGTGCCTCGGACACCGACGACGACCGAGATCCTCGAAGGGGCGGTCTCGCTCGTCGACCCGCACGTCGCGAGTGACCTCGCCGACGCCGCGGTTGCACTCGCGACGAACGACGCGCTTCGTTGCCTCGCCGTCGCTGCGGGTCAGGCTCGAGCAGGTGACTTCTCGTGCCATCGACGAGCACCCGAGCTCGTCTCGGTGCTCCGCCGTGCCCGTGTTGCGCGATGAACATCACAAATTGCTCTGATTGCTAGGGTCGCGGCGTGCGTGCCGTCATCACCGGCGCTGCCGGATTCGTCGGACGCCACCTCGCGACCCACCTGGCGGAGGCTGGCGACGTCGTCGCAGCGGTCGACCGGGACTTCGACGTCACCGATCACGTCGCGATGTCGGGGGTCTTCTCGTCCTTCAATCCTGACGCCATCTACCACCTCGCGGCCCTGTCGCACGTCGGCTCTTCATGGGACGACCCGAGCGAGGTGCTTCGGGTCAACGTGCTGGGCACGAGCTGCGTGCTCAGCGCGGCGCGGAAGTCCGCACCGAGCGCGAGCGTGCTCGTGGTGAGCTCGGCGGAGGTCTACGGGAACGTGCGGAGCGAGGAGCTGCCCCTGAGCGAGTCAGCGGAGATCCGGCCCAGCTCGCCGTATGCCGCGTCGAAGGCGGCCGTCGAGCCGGTCGCCCGACAGGCGTCGCTCGGCTTCGGCCAGCGGGCGATCATCGTCCGGCCGTTCAACCACATCGGGCCCGGCCAGTCGCCGACGTTCTTCGTCCCCGCCGTCGCTCGACGTCTCGTCGAGGCTCGAGCCGCCGGTCTCCGCGAGGTCGCCGTCGGGAGCCTCGCGGTCCGACGGGACTTCACGGACGTCCGAGACGTCGTTCGCGCCTACCGGCTCGTAGTCGAGCGAGGCACCTCGGGCGAGGTCTACAACGTCTGCTCTGGCATCGACGTCTCGATCGCCGAGGTCGCGGACCGCCTGCGCGAGCACATCTATCCGCACGCCGTGTTCGTGGAGGACCCCGGCCTGAGCCGCCCCCAGGACGTCCCGATCCTGCGGGGGGACCCTCGCCGCCTCCACGAGGCCACCGGCTGGTCCCCGACGATCACGCTCGACGCCACGCTTCGCGACGTCGTCGAAGAGGCGCTCGCGCACGCCTGATCGCACCTCGGTCGTGCCGCGACCCGGTCCGAAGACCGGGTCGCACTCGCAATCCTGCGTCGTGGGCTACGACGAGGTCGTGTCGGCGCGCTTCTTGTGCGTCGGGCTCGGGGCGTCCTGCGGCGGCGTGATCTCGCTCACCTTGGTGCGCACCTGGGCGTGGATCTCCTTGCCGGCGCCACGGAACTTCTGCACCGTCTCCCGGGCAGCCTCGGGGAGGTACTCCTCGATCGGCGAGAACGCCTCTTCGATCCGGGTCAGCGCGCCCTCGATGATGCCGTCCGCCTTGGTCAGGCTCCGCATCGCGGTGGCCGTGGCGTCCTTGGTCTTGGCGAACAGCGCGTCGAAGTCGAGCTTCGTGCCAGGGCCGTCCGAGCTGAACTGCTTGGCTGCCTGCTTGGTGGCCGCAGAGGCCTTCTGGGCGCCCATCACGCCGAGTCCCACGACGGTGTAGGCGGCGTCGGTCGCCCGCTTGGCGAACTCGTTGGTCGACATTGACTCGCGCAGCTTCTCGGTCGAGTCGCGGCCGATCTGGGTGGCGGTCGTCTTCGTCTCTGTCATCGTTGCTCCTTCGTGCCGCCCTCGCGGCGACCTGATGCAAGTGTATCACTTGCATATAACAGTTGCAAGCACTCTGCAAGCACGTGGGGCACGGGTGCCCAGCAGTAGCCTCGTTTTCCTGATGGAGACCCGGGCGCCGGCGGTTGTCGCCGTCGTGGTGACCACGGGTCCCGCGCCGACGCTGGGCGCCACCCTCGCCTCCCTCGCAGCCCAGGACTACGACCAGTTCAGCGTGCTCGTGCTCGAGAACGGGGACGCGACGTCGACCGAGGCCGCGGTCGCCGGTGCCAGCTCGTCGGCGTTCCTTCGGGTCCTCGACCACAACGACGGCTACGCGTCGGCCTGCAACGAGGCGGCCGGGATGGTCGAGGGCGCGGCGTTCCTGTGCTTCTGCCACGACGACGTCGAGCTCGCCCCTGATGCGATCCACCAGATGGTGGAGGAGGCGTACCGCTCCAACGCGGGAATCGTCTCGCCGAAGTTCGTTCGGCCCGAGGACCACTCGATCCTCCTGCACGTGGGCCTCAACGCCGACCGGTTCGGGGCCACGACCGAGCGCGTCGAGCCCGGCGAGGTGGACCACGGGCAGCACGACACGGCGCGCGACGTGTTCGTCGCGCCCGGCGGCGTGACCCTCGTCCGGGCGGATCTCTTCGACACGCTCGGGGGCTTCGATGACGCCATCGTCGCGCTGGGCGAGGACCTCGACCTGTGCTGGCGCGCCCAGGTCGCGGGCTCACGGGTGGTGGTGGCGCACGCGGCGGTCGTGGCCCATCACGAGCTGCTCGCCAACGGGGCGAGACCCCTCTCCACGGGGGTGACCGGCCACGGCTCGCACTCGCTGCAGTCGCTCTCGCGACGGCATCGGCTGTCGACCATGCTCACTTGCTACGGCTGGCTCCAGATCGTCCCGATGGTGCTGGTCTTGGCGGCCCTCGAGTCCGGCGAGATCGTCGTCGCGTTGCTCGGCCGGGATCGTGATCGTGTGTCGTCGGTGCTCGGGTCGTGGCGCTGGTGCCTTGGCCGGTTCCGGGCCATCTGGACGAGGCGCCGCAAGCTGGCCATCGTCCGCACGCTCGACGACCACGACGTGCGACGCCTCCAGGTCGCCGGGGCCTCTCGACTCCGGACGTTCGCCTCGCGACTGGTCCACGAGGGGATGGACGCCGCGCGGGGCGTGCTCGCCCCGGTCATGGTCGTCGAAGCCCCCGCCCCGATCGATGAGGCGCTGGACCACACGGTCGGCTTCGGGGCGGCCTTCAGCGACGACTCGAGCTTCGACGAGCTCGACGACCTGGGCCACCGCTCCCGCGGCGTGCGCCACCGGATCCTCTCGACGCCGCTCTCCCAGCTGGCCCTCGTCGCGGTCGTGGTCGTCGTCTTCGCCTTCGGGGTTCGCAACCTCATCGGGTCATCGCTCCCGCTCGTCGGTCGGCTGGTCCCGCTCGACTCGTGGTGGATGACGTGGCGGCACTTCTTCGCGACGTGGTCGTCCAGCGGGGTCGGCTCGGGCGCACCGGGCTCGCCGGGCTACGGCGTGCTCGGGGTCGCGGGCACCTTCGTGTTCGGACGCATGGGCGTCCTGCCGCGAGCCGCGCTCGTGCTCACGATCCCGATCGGGGCGATCGGGATCTGGCGGCTGCTCAAGCCCGTCGGGTCCTCGAGGGCGAGGCTCTGCGGCGCCGTCGCCTTCGTCTGCGGCGCGCTCGGACCGAACCTCGTCGCCGGGGGACGGATCGACGCCCTGGCAGTGCTCGCGCTCATGCCGTTCCTCGTGCGTCGGCTCCTCGTCATCGCGGGCGTCCGGCCCTTCGCGGACCATCCGCCCCGGGGCCACGCGCGGCTCACGGACCCCGCGTGGCGCTCGACTCGGGCGGGTCAGCTCGTGATCCTCGCCGCGCTCGAGGCAGTGGTCGCCGCGCTCGACCCTGCGGCGGGGATCGCGGTGATCGTCGCGGCGATCGGGCTGTTCGCAGGCGGGGTGGCCGTGGGCGACCGGCGTCCGGGACGAGTGCTCGGCGCCGCCATGTGGTCGTCGCTGCTCACCGCGGTCCTCCTCGTGCCGCTCACCCTCGACACGCTGGGAGCGGGGTCCTCGGGACTCGACGTCTTCGGCTCGCCCTCGGGGCCGTGGAACCTGCCCGGCCTCGGCGGCATGATCCGGCTCGCCGTCGGGCCGTTCGGCACCAGCGCGCTTGGCTGGCTGCTGCCTGCCGCCGCGGTGTTCGCACTGCTCGTGTCGCGCGCGGAGCGGCTCTCGGTCGCGGCGAGGTTCGCGGGCATGGCAGCGACGTCGCTTGCAGCCTCGTTGCTGGTCGCACGGCACCTGACCGGGTCGCTCACCCCGGACGTCGCGACCCTCCTCGTCCCCTACGCCGTGGCGGTGCCCGCGCTCATCGGGACCGGTGTCGCCGCGTTCGAGGCCGACGTCGCGGCGGCCAGGTTCGGGTGGCGCCAGCTGCTCGCGGGGCTCACGATGCTGGCGGTCCTCGCGGGCGGTCCGGTCCCGTTCGTCGCGGCGACGGCGTCGGGCCGCTTCGATCTGCCACAGCACGGCTTCGACACCCAGATCGGGTTCCTCTCGACCCGTCAGCTCGGCGGCTCGAGGACGCTATGGCTCGGGGACCCGCGCGCGGTGCCGCTCGCGGGCTGGACGATCGAGCCGGGGCTCGCCTTCGCCACCTCCACCGCGGGCCTGCCGAACGGCGACGACCTGTTCGTGCCGCCCGGCAGCGGCGCCGCGCACGTGATCGCCGACGACGTGGTCACCGCGCTGCGCGGGGGCACCGTCCACCTCGGCCGCCTCCTCGCTGCCGCGGGCATCGGCGACGTCGTGGTCGTCACCTCGACCGCACCGACCCTGGGCGGCTCCCAGCAGCCCGTCCAGCTGCTCCCGCCCGCGGACCTCGTGCCCGCCCTGCGACGCCAAGAGGACCTCCAGCAAGAGCAGGGCAACGGTGGCGCGCAGGTCTTCGTCAACACGTCGTCGCACGGGATCGTGGCAGCGCGGACCGAGCCCCTCGATCCGACCGCGTCACCCGGGACGCTCGCGGGGTCGCGATTCTGGGTCCCCAAGCTGGGATCGAGCACCTGGACCGGCACGGTGTCCGCCGGCGTGCTGCTCGCGTCGCTCGCCCCGGCGGGTGACTTCACCGCGACGGTTGACGGCAGGTCCCTGACCCGCTCCAGCGCCTACGGCTGGGCGGCGTCGTGGAGGGCACCGGCCGGCAGCGCCGCCATCTCGCTCGACGCGCCGCCGCTGAACGGGATCCTCGCTGCGCTGGTGCTCGCCCTGTGGCTCCTCGTCGTGATCGCGATCATCGGCCTCGATCGCCTTGCCCGGATGGCCGCGTGGCTGCGTCGTCGGCCCCGGACCAACGGCGTCGTCATCGACGAGCCTGGAGGCGCGCCATGAGCCCGCGAGGAGACGAGAGCCGGGGCGACGCACGCCGAACCGTTGTCCTCGGTGCGCTCGTGGTCGCACTCGGCGTGCTGGTCGTCGTGTCGGCGGCCACCGCGGGCGCCAGGGCACCTGTCGTGCCCGCCTCGGTCGCGCGCGTCAGCCTGAGCGCGGAGTCGTCGGCGTTCTACTGCGGGGGCCTCGAGCACATCGCCGGCGTCGTCGAGAGCTACGTCGCCGTCGCGGACCTCGCGAGCACGCCGCGCATCGTCGAGATCACGACGACCAACGACGTCCAGCAGGTTGACCTCCGCCAGGTCAGGGTCCTGCCCGGGCACGTCTTCCACTTCACGCCCGCCAAGCTGCTCGCTGGCTCGCTCCAGGCGGTGTCGATCGACGCGAACGAGGGCGGGATCGCCGCGACCGAGTCGATCAGGGGCGTGAATGGCGTGGCCGTGGCACCGTGCCTCTCCGCCGCCGCACCGTCGTGGTGGCTCACCGGCGGGTCGACCGAGCCGGGCGGCGGGTTCGTGCTCACGATCTTCAACCCGAACGCGTACGAGGCAGTCGTCAACGTGACCCTGGACACCCCCACGGGCACCGTGGCGCCGAACTCCGACCAGGGCGTCCTGCTCTACCCGCACCAGTTCGCGGCCCTGGCGATCCATGCCGTGGCGCCCAACCAGTCGCCGATCACCGCGAGCGTCGTCGCCTCGGTCGGCAGCGTCGTGGTCTACGGCATCGAGCGGTCGACCGTGGGCGCCCAGGTGCTGTCGCTCCTGCCGGCCTCGCCGTCCACGTCGACGAGCACGTACCTCCCCGTCGGCGCCGACTCGTCGGCGAGGACGACCACGCTGGTGCTCGTGGACCCAGGTCCGCGCGCGGCGACCGCGACGATCCAGGCGATCAACCCGCCGGGCTGCAACCGGCACTGCGCCGCACCATTCGTCGTCGGCCTCGCACCGGGCGTGGCGACCTCGCTCAACGTCGCGCCGTCGTCGAGGGTCCTGTCCGGCGCGCCCTTCGCGTTGGCGCTCCGCGTGACCGCGCCCGGCGTCGTCGTGACCCAGCGGGTGAGTGCCCAGGGCGCGACCGGGCAGAGCACGCCGATCGACGACCCGAGCCTCCAGGGCGCCGGGCACCTCGTGCTCGTGAACCCGCTCGCGAACGGCTTCGACGCCGTCGACGTGATGAATCCCACCGCGTCGAGCGTGCGCCTCAGCCTCGAGACCGTGACGCCGAGCGGCACCAAGACGATCGGGTCGACCTACCGTATCGACCCGAACGGCGTGCTCCTGCTCGGCTCGGGGGCCCTTCGAGGCGTCGTCGACGGCGTGCTGGAGCTCGTCGCGAGCGGCCCGGTCGTCGCGTCCGGCGAGGTCCACGGCGCACTCGTCGGCTCGAACGTGCTCGTCGCGGCGCCGACGTAGCGGTCAGGCAGTCGGGATCGACGGCGGCGCCCAGACGCCCCCGCCGTTTGCCGCGACGACCGCGTCGTCGTCGGGCGGGAGGGGAGGGGCGGGGCGCAGCGAGGTCCCGACCTTGCGACCATCGGCGTAGACGGGCTTGCCGAACGCCTCGTCCACGAGTCGCGAGACCGTCGCGCCGTCGAGCGTCTCGAACTCGAGCAGCGCGCGCGCGACGGCGTCGAGCCCCCGACGGTGCTGGGTGACCATGTCGATCGCCCGTGCCTCCTGCTCGCGCAGGATCCGCTCCACCTCGTCGTCGATCACCTTCGAGGTCTCGTCGGAGTAGTCCCTCGTGTGGATGAGGTCCTCGCCCAAGAACACCTGTCCCTGCGAGCCCCACGCCATCGGGCCGATCTCCTTGGACATCCCCCACTCACGGACCATCCGGCGGGCGAGCTCGGTGTTGCGCACGAGGTCGTCGGCCGCCCCCGTCGACAGGTCGCCGTACACGAGGAGCTCGGCGACCCGGCCCCCCATGCGCACGCACAGGTCGTCCTCGAGCTTGTCGCGGGAGTAGATGTGCCGGTCCTCGGCGGGCAGCTGCATCGTCACGCCGAGGGCGGCGCCCCTCGGGATGATCGTGATCTTGTGGAGGGGGTCCGCCTCGTGCAGCACGTAGGCGAGCAGGGCGTGACCGCCCTCGTGGAACGCGACGCGCTCCCGCTCCTTCGGGCTGAGCACGACCGAGTCGCGCTGCTGGCCCATGAGCACGCGGTCCCTCGCGTTCTCGAAGTCCTCCATCGAGATCTCCTTCGCGCCGCGCCGCACGGCGTGGAGGGCCGCCTCGTTGACGAGGTTGGCGAGGTCCGCGCCGCTCATCCCCGGGGTGCCGCGGGCAACCGTGTCGAGGTCGACGTCCGAGCCCATGCGCTTGTTCTTCGAGTGGACCTGCAGGATGGGGAGCCGCTCGTCGAGGTCAGGCAGGGGGACGACGATCTGGCGGTCGAAGCGACCCGGGCGCAAGAGGGCCGTGTCGAGCACGTCGGGACGGTTCGTCGCGCCGATCATGACGACGCCCTCAGAGGTGTCGAAGCCGTCCATCTCGGAGAGCATCTGGTTGAGCGTCTGCTCTCGCTCGTCGTGGCCGCCGCCGAGGCCNNGTCTGGAACAGGTCGCGGACCCGGCTCGCGCCGACGCCCACGAACATCTCCATGAAGTCCGAGCCGCTGACCGAGAGGAACGGCACCCCGGCCTCGCCCGCGACCGCCCGCGCCATGAGCGTCTTGCCCGTCCCGGGCGGCCCGATCAGGAGCACGCCCTTCGGGATCTTGGCACCGATGTCCCGGAATCGGGCCGGCGACTTGAGGAAGTCGACGACCTCGGAGATCTCCTGTTTGACCCCCAGGTAGCCCGCGACGTCGGCGAAGGTGGTCGTCGGCCGATCCTCGCTGAAGAGCTTCGCCTTGGAGCGCCCGATCGACATGATCCCGGTCATCTGGGAGCGCGTCTGGCGACCGATGAAGACGACCATGAGCACGATGATCCCGAGGAAGAAGATGTAGGGGAGCAGGGTCGAGAGGAGCGAGCTGGTCGGATTGACGTAGCTGAGCGTGAAGCCGTCCATCTCTTTGAGCGCGGCCATGTACGCCTGGTTGCCCGTCGGGACCGGACCGGTCGTCGTGTACTTGACGCCGTTGATGAGCGTCCCGGTGATCGTGCCGTCCGAGTTGCTGACGGTCGCGGACTGGACGTTGTGCTTGCCTGCCTCGGTCAGGAACTGGGTGTAGGTGAGGGACTTCGCCTTGGGCTTCTCCAACTGCTGGGAGAGCACGATCGCTGCGACGACCGCGAGCAGCAGCCCCGCCAAGAGCCAGCGACGCCGCGGGTCAGGTGCGGGCGGACGCGGCGCGCTGCCGTCAGGACCTTGACGCGGGGCGTCGTCCGGCTGGGCCATTTGACCATGCTACGGGCACCCCACGGAGCCAAGGTCGTGATCCATGCAGCGGTAGCGTCGAGGAGGATGGCCGCGCCGGGGATGCTCCAGCCGGCGGGCTCGCCGGCGGCGCTCGGGCCGCGTGACCGAACCGAAGCGTGGCGATGGCTGATGGTCGCTCTCGTCGGTCTCGTCGTGGGTTACGTGATGGTGGTGGTCCTCACGACGATCGGTGCCGAGATCGCGGGGACGAAGGGCGGTGTCAACGCGCTCTCGGCGGCGAGCGAGCCGCCCGTCTGGTTCGTCATGGTGGACCTGGTCGGCGTCTGGACGGGCTTCGCGATGGCCGCGTACCTGGCGACGCGAACGGGCGGTCGCCTCGGGCTCGGGATCGCGAGGTGGGACAGCCTCTACGTCTTTTTGGGCATCGCCTTGCAGCTCGGCCTCGCCCTCGCGTACCTGCCGGTCCACCTGAAGGGGGGCGCCAACGCGGTCAACCGCGAGCTGGGCGCCGGCTCGGGGTGGCTGCTTGTCGTGCCCGCGGTCCTGACCATCGTCGGCGCGCCGCTGATCGAGGAGCTGTTCTTCCGAGGCGTGCTCCTGCGCGCGCTGCTCGTGCTGTGCCGCACGACCACGCCCGTCGTGGGCGTCGTGGTCGCCGTCGTGGCGGACGGCGCGCTCTTCGGCCTGGCACACCTCGGCAGCGGCGACCTGTGGGAGCAGCTGCCTGGCCTCGCCGCGGTCGGGATCGTGCTCGCCGCCCTGGCCGTGAAGACGGGCCGGCTCGGCCCGTCGATCGTGACGCACGCGTCGTTCAACGCCGTCGTCGTGCTGTGGTACGCGGCGTCGCGGTGATGAAGCGACTGCGGGGCCCGTCGTTCGGTGAGGGGCTGGGCGGCTTCTTCGCCATCGCGTGCGTGCTGCTCGTCACGATCTGGGCGCTGCACCCCTCGCTGCTCCTCGCCAACACGATCACGGCAGGCGGCGACACCGGTGCGCACGTCGCGCTGCCCTGGTTCCTTCGGACCCAGCTCCTCGCCCACGGCCACCTCACGGGGTGGTACCCGGGCTGGTTCGACGGCTTCCCGCTCTACACCTACTACTTCGTGCTCTCGGACCTCGTGGCGGCGGTCGGCTCCTACGTGATCCCGTACGCCGTCGCGTTCAAGCTGACGACGATCCTCGGCTCGCTGCTCCTGCCGGTCTGCGCGTACGCGATGGGCCGCCTCTTCTCGCTGCGCGCGCCACTGCCGGCATGCCTCGCGGCGAGCACGCTGCCCTTCCTCTTCGACACCTCGTTCACGATCCTCGGTGGCAACCTCTTCTCGACGCTCGCGGGGGAGTACGCGTTCAGCCTCAGCCTGGCGCTCGCACTCGTCGCGATCGGGCTGTTCGCGAGGGGACTGCGCACGGGCCGGGGCGTGGTGGTGTCCTCCATCGCGCTCTCGGTGACGCTCGCTGCCCACATCCTCCCGTGGCTCTGGGCCCTGCTCGGGATCGCCGTGCTGCTCGTGATCGACGCCTTGCCCGAGCGCTTCGGCTTCCGCGACCCGCTGCCCGCACCGACGAGGGCGCCGCTGCGCTCGACGGGCTCGTTTGCTGCGCGCGCGGGCGCGCTCAGCCTCGTGCTCTCGGCGTGGTGGCTGCTCCCGTGGGTCACGGGCCAGTCGCTCGCCATCTCGATGGGCTACGTGAACGACAACTCCGTCGGGGGGGCATCGTTCAGCTCGAGGCTCTTCCCCGGGGGCGACCACGTCATGATCGGCCTCGCGGTCGTCGGCCTCGCGGTCGCCTGGGCCACGAGGTCGCGCTTCGGGGTGTGGCTCACCACGCTCACGGCGCTCGCAGCGTTCGCCTACGTCGCGGACCCCCAGGGGTCGCTCTGGGACGAGCGACTCCTGCCGTTCTGGTTCTTCGGAGGGTGGCTCACCTGCGGGTGGCTCTTCGGGGTGTGCGCCGCGGCCACGGTCCGTCGGTCCCGCCAGCGGTCTCGGGAGCGGTGGGTCGCCCGAGTGCACGACGGCATGATCCCGCGGCGCGGGTATCTGCGCGTCCCGATGGGATGGCCCGCGAGCCTGGGGGGCGCCGTGCTCGCGGGCGCGATCGCCGTCGCCATCGTCACCCCGCCGCTCATGACCTGGGTGCCCCAGTCGTTCCTCGCCTCGATCGGGATCACGCCGGGGGCGAACGAGGTGCCGGTGTGGGCCGCCTACAACTACACGGGCTACCAGGGCGTGGCGGGCTGGTCGAGCTACGACAAGGACTGGAGTGAGTACCAAGCGATCATCAAGATGATGTCCCGCGCCGGCTCGGAGTACGGCTGCGGCCAGTCGATGTGGGAGTACGACGACGTCGAGGGCGAGTTCGGCACGACCGAGGCGCTCATGCTCCTGCCGTACTGGACGGACAACTGCATCGGGTCGATGGAGGGGTTGCTCTTCGAGTCCTCGGCGACCACGCCGTTCCACTTCCTCGACCAGTCCGAGCTGTCGCTGCGACCGTCCGATCCCATGGTCGGACTTCACTACGACCCGTCGGGCAGCCCGAACGTGCTCCTCGGGCTCCGGCACCTCCAGATGCTCGGCGTGCGGTACTTCCTCGTCTTCTCGCCCACCATCGTGAAGGACACGAAACGAAGCGGCATCGCGGTCCAGATCGCGACGACCGGCCCGTGGCACTACAACGGCCACGTCCGGACCTGGCACCTCTTCCGCATGAAGGACGCCGCGGTCGTCACGGGGCTGGCGGCCCTTCCCAACGTCGTGACCACGCTCGCCTCGCATGCCGCCTGGCAGTCAGCCAGCGACTCGTGGTGGCTCGACGCGAGGCAGTGGCGCGTGGTCATCGCCCAGTCGGGGCCGTCGACGTGGCCGCGGACCGCGAGCTCGCTGCACACGCGGGTCGTGCGCACCCCGACGGTCCGTGTCTCCGCCATCCACGAGACGGTGTCGACGGTGAGCTTCCACGTCGACCGCATCGGGGTGCCGGTCGTGGTCAGGATCAGCTACTACCCGAGGTGGCACGCGACCGGGGCCACGGGCCCCTGGCGGGTGAGCCCCAACCTCATGGTCGTCGTCCCGACCTCCCACGACGTCGTGCTCAGCTACGGCGGCTCGCTCGCGACGAACCTGGGCACGAGCATCTCGACGATCGGCGTCGGCATCTGCCTTGTGGCGGCGATCCTCGGCCGTCGACGCCTGCGCTGGCGTCGCGCTGCCTGAGCGTCCTCCAGCTTCCGAGGATCACCCAGAGTTCATCTCCAAGACACACCAGTGCCGGAGCGTGTTCATCGGCGTTTCGTACGGTGCGCGCAGCGGGTTCGCAAGGGCACAGCAATGCAGTCGCTCTCGCTGCTCGCGGACTAGCAGGTGGTCACACGTCCACCGGACACCGGAGACATCGATGCCGATGAAGGGGAGCGGCACCGAGGGGCCACCAACGACACGCAGTGACAGCAAGCCACCCACCTCTAGGAGGACAGTGAATGAATAGGACCCTTCGAGTGACAGCGGGCGTCTTCGCGACGTCGGCTGCCCTGCTCGCCGCCTCAGTGCCCGCGGGCGCGGTGAGCTTCAAGGTCGATGCGATCATGAAGAACGACCTCAAGATCCACACCGCACCGGGAACACCGCTCGTCTTGGGCGGGTCGAGCTTCGACTACCCGCTGGTGCTGGCTGCCGAGACGCAGTGGAACAGCGACATCCACAAGTCCAACGTGCTCGCGCCCGACCTCAGCAACAAGTCGGGACTCGGTCGCTCCAACATGATCAGCAAGGCGTACGCGATCGGATTCTCAGACTTCCCGCTCAACCAGGTCGCCGGCTCACCTGACGTCGGTCCTGGCAGCTCCAACCCGGGCCTCAAGGTGTCGGACTTCGCGCAGGTGCCCGTGGCGCTCGGTGGCGAGGCCGTCACCTACCACTTCGGCACCGGCATCAGCGGCTCGACCGCGGCGCTGCTGAAGAAGTACCCACTGACCCTGAGCGGTCCCACCCTCGGCCGGATCTTCGCCGGCAAGGTCACCAACTGGGACGCCAAGGAGATCTCGAGGGAGAACCCGCACCTGGTGTCGAAAGGCAAGGACCTGCTCCCGAACCTTGGGATCCAGGTCATGAGCCGCACCGCGGGCTCGGGCACGACGTTCATCCTTCGCGGTTACCTGAACAGGGTGGACCACGCGGACTACCCGACCGTCGACTCCTCGAACTTCAGCGCAGCCGGCAGCAACCAGTTCGCGAACTCGGGACTCCTCGAGCAGGCGGTGCAGAGCACGAACGGTGCCATCGGCTACGTCGAGTTCGGCTACGCGATTGCCAACTCGTCGCCCACGATCTCGCTGATCAACAAGTCAGGCAAGATCGTGTCGCTGTCAGAGGCCGGCATCGTCCAGGCGGCAACGGTCGGCCTCAAGGCCATCATCGCCAACAAGGGGTGCAAGGGCTTCAAGACCACGGTGCTGGCGTGCTACGAGATCAACAATGAGCTCGGCAAGACGGTTTACCCGATTGCCGGATTCAGCTACGGGATGATCTACAAGACCCAGACGAACAGGACGGACGCGATTGCCGAGGTGAAGTTCCTCGACTTCCTGTCGCACCAGGGTGGCCGCAAGTCCAAGGCGACGACCTTCGGCCAGGACCTCGCCGACGCGAATGGCTACGCGCCGATGCCGGTGTCGATCCAGGCAGTGGCACGGGCGGTCTTGCTCGGCGTGAAGGTCTCGGGTCACGCGGTCCTGAACGCGACGGACTGACGAGATAGCCACCAAGTTGCGAAGGGATTGCCGGGGACTCATCTGTGTCGATTGAAGCCGCGGTACTCACCGGCGAACCAGAGACGGTCGGGGCCGGCCGGGCGCGCAAGCGCTCGGCCGGCTCCGACGTGCCGTACCGGATCCTGATCGGGGCGTTCGCGGCCCTCATCGGGGCCGTGCTCGTCCTCTACTTCTATTCGATCATCGACCAGTCCATTCCAGGCTGGCAGGTTGCTGGGTGGCATTTCTTCTACGGGACCAACTGGAACTTCTTCAACCGCCAATACGGCGCATTGCCCCTCATCTTCGGCACTCTCATCACGACGACACTGGCCCTCGTGCTCGCCGTGCCCGTGAGCATCGGCGCGGCCATGGCGATCGTGTTCCTCATCCCTCGCAGGGCGCGCCTCGCGGTGTCATCCATCGTGGAGCTGCTGGCGTTTGTGCCGTCAGTCATCTTCGGCGTCTGGGGCTACCTCACCATCCAGCCGTGGCTTGACCGCACGGTACAGCCGTGGCTTGTCAAGGTCTTCCACCACAACTGGCCTTTCAATACGAACGGCAGTGGGTTCGGCCTCATGCTTGGGTCGATGGTGCTCGCCGTCATGATCATCCCCACCATCACCGCAATCACCCGCGACGTGCTCATCGCGGTCCCCGCAGAGCTCATCGAGGGCGGGCTTTCGCTTGGCGCCACCCGTGGCCAAGTCCTCCGACGGATCGCACTGCCGACGTCTCGCACGGGCATCATCGGCGCGATCACCCTCGGCGCTGCACGAGCCCTCGGCGAGACCATCGCGCTCTTCCTTCTGCTCGGTGCACTCGATCCCAACCACCCGTTTCCACGCGGGCTTAACTCCGGGCTCGCGACTCTGTCCACGGAGATCGTCGCCAACTTCGGTCAGCTCTCAGGAACGAAGCCGCTCGGCGTCATCTGCTGCTTATCCCTCGTGCTCATGGTCATTGTCGGATTGACCAACCTTGCTGCGCGCCTCGTGGTGCGCCGAAGCTTGCAGCGGTTGCAGCCATGACCAGCGCCGCGCTCGAGGCGCCACGCACGGACGATGAGCGGCGCGCCGCCGTCCAGGAGGCGGCGTCGAGGTTTTACAGGCGAAAGACGCTCTACTCCAAGCTGTTCCTCGGAGCCACGTCCCTCGGCCTCCTGATCGCCTTCATCCCGCTGTTCTCGATCATCTACAACGTGGTGCGGAACGGTATCTCGTACATCACGTGGAAATTTCTCACCACGCCCCCTCAGAGTCCATCGATCTTCCACAAGCACCAGATAGGGGGCATCTCGAACGCGATCGAGGGGACCGCGCTCGTGTTCGGCATGGCACTCCTCATGTCGGTCCCCATCTCGATCATGGTCGCCATTGCGCTGTATGAGTCCCATGGCAGGGTGATGGGCGCGCTGCGCACGCTGCTCGAGGTCATGATCGGGATGCCGTCCATCCTCTTCGGCATCTTCATCTACACCTACGTCGTTGAGCGCATGCACTTCCAGCTCACCGGGCTGGCTGGGTCGCTCGCGCTGACGGTGCTCATGGTGCCGCTCATGAGCGTCGCCTGCGAGCAGGCACTACGCGGCGTGCCGGCGGTCCTCACCGAGGCGGGGCTTGCCCTCGGGGCGAAGAAGGCCCAAGTGATGCGAAAGATCGTGCTGCGGTATGCACTGCCGAGGATGCTGACGGCCATCATGCTGTCGGCGTCGCGCGGCATCGGCGAGACGGCACCGGTCCTCTTGGTCATCGGCTCGACCTACGTGGCCAATTGGAACCTGATGACCTCGCAGACGACCCTGACGACGCTCATGTACAACATCATCCAGTCGTTCTACAATTACCAGCGCAGCGAGGTGTGGGCGATCGCGCTGCTCCTCATCGTCGTGGTCTTCGTACTCAATCTCGCGAGCCGGATCATCGTTGCTCGACTAAACAGGGGGCACAGGTAGGTGGAGTCCACGACGGAGAACAGCACGATGGAAAACAGTCCGAGGCAAAGTGCGGCGACAGTCGGGATCGATCCTTCGATCGTCTCGATGGTCGACGCGATCCCTTCCAACGCTCCGGTCGTGCCGGTCATGCGCCTCAAGGACGTGGCCGTGTCGTTCAATGGCAAGGTGGCTGTCCGGGACGTCACGTTTGACGTGGGCAAAAACCGGGTCACGTCCATGATTGGCCCGTCGGGTTCGGGGAAGACCACCCTCCTGCGCGCGCTGAACCGCCTGCACGACCTCACGAAGAGCGCGGTCGTCACCGGCTCAATCACGCTCGACGACGTCGACATCTACAAGGGCGGCATCCCGACGACGCTGTTGCGGACCCGAGTCGGGATGGTGTTCCAGCGCCCGAACCCGTTCCCCACGATGTCGATCTACGACAACGTTGCATCCGGACTGCGCTTCAATGGCATCAAGAAAAAGGCGTTCCTCGACGATGCAATCGAGCACTCGCTCAGGGCGGCGGCTCTGTGGGACTCCGTCGAGAGCCGCCTGAAGGTCGCGGCCGCCACCTTGTCCGGTGGTGAGCAGCAGCGACTGTGCATCGCGAGGGCGCTCGCCGTCGAGCCTGAGATCCTACTCATGGACGAGCCGACGTCCTCGCTCGACCCGGTGTCCACGCAGCACATCGAGGATCTGCTGACGTCGCTGAAGGAGATCGTGACGATCGTCATCGTCACGCACAACATGCAGCAGGCGGCGCGTGTCTCGGACGACTGCGCCTTCCTCCTCATGGGCGAGGACCGCGCCGGCGAGCTCATCGAGTTCGCGACGACCGAGAAGATCTTCACCAATCCCACGGACAAGCGGACCCTCGACTACATCCAGGGACGCTTCGGCTGATCAGCGAGTCGTGAGCGCTGCCTCGACGGCAGCCACCAGCGCGGCACCGGTCTCCTCAATCGAGCAGCGGTCCGTCGCCAGGATCAGGTCCGCGCGCAGCGGCGCCTCATAGGGGTCGTGCACACCGGTCATGTGCGCCACGCTGCCCTCACGGGCTCGCCGATAGAGGGACTTGGGGTCGCGAGCCTCGCAGACCTCGAGCGGTGCGGCGACGTGCACCTCGAGGAAGGCGACCGACCGGGACTCGTGTCGCGCGCGGATCGCGTCGCGAGCCACCCTGCGTGGCGACACCAGGCTGACGACAACGACCGCCCCCTGGGCGGCGAGCAGCAGCGCCACCTCGCCCGCGCGCCGGACGTTCTCGTCGCGATCCTCGTCGGAAAAGCCGAGGTCCGCGCTCACGCCCGCGCGCAGCGCGTCGCCGTCGAGCGACGCGGTGAACACGCCCTGCTTCTCGAGGTGTGCGAGCAGCGAGTCGGCCGACGTCGACTTGCCTGACCCCGGCAGCCCGGTGAGCCACACCGTGAGCCCACGCGAGGGGGCGTGCGGCATCGCCTCATGATGCCACTTGTCGCGAACGCGCCAGACGAGTGCCCCGCTGCAGAGTGGGTAGCCTGCACGCCGTGGCGCAGCTGGACGCGATCTTCAAGGCCTACGACATCCGCGGCACGTACCCTGACCAGCTCGACGAGTCGACCGCCCGCGCGATCGGCGCCGCGTTCGCCACGTTCGCCACGTCGTCCAGGATCGCCATCGCCCGCGACATGCGACCCTCTGGCGTCGCGCTCGCGAGCGCCTTCGCAGCCGGCGCGCGAGCGTGCGGGACCGAGGTGATCGAGCTCGGGATGGGCTCGACGGACTTCTGCTACTACGCCTCCGGCCACCTCGACGCGCCCGCGGCGATGTTCACGGCGTCGCACAACCCCGCGCAGTACAACGGGATCAAGCTGTGCCTGTCGGGCGCGAGGCCCGTCGGCGAGGAGAGCGGGCTCGTCGAGGTCAAGGAACTCACCGAGCGGTTCTTGAAGGAGCCGGCGGCTGGTGACCTCGCGCCCACGAGCTCGCTCGACCTGCTGGATGCCTGGGCGACGCACGTCCGGGGGTTCGTCGACACGGCCGCGCTGCGGCCGCTGCGCGTCGTCGCGGACACGGCCAACGGGATGGGCGGGCTCGTGGGTCCCCTCGTGTTCGGCCCGCTGCCCTTCGAGGTCGAGTACCTCTATCCCGAGCTCGACGGGACCTTCCCCAACCACCCCGCCGACCCGATCCAGCCCGAGAACCTGGTCGACCTAACGGCCAAGGTGCGCGAGGTGGGTGCGGACGTCGGCCTCGCGTTCGACGGCGACGCGGACCGGGTGTTCCTCATCGACGAGACGGGTGCCGGCGTGTCGGGGTCGCTCACGACCGCACTCGTGGCCACGTCGATGCTCGCGTCGCACCCCGGCTCGACGGTGCTCTACAACCTCATCTGCTCCAAGGTGGTGCCCGAGACCGTAACTGCCCTCGGCGGGACCGCCGTGCGCACGCGGGTGGGTCACAGCTACATCAAGCAGGTCATGGCCGAGACCGGCGCGGTCTTCGGCGGCGAGCACTCGGGGCACTACTACTACCGCGAGAACTTCCGCGCGGACTCGGGGATCATCACGGCCCTCGTGGTCTTGGAGCTCATGAGCCGGGCGACCACGCCCTTGTCCGAGCTGGTCGCCCCGTTCCGCCGCTACGCGGACTCGGGCGAGATCAACACCGCGGTCACCGACCCGCACGCCGCGGTCGAGTCGATCGCCGCGACCTTGGCGGGGACCGGGCCGCAGCTCGACCGCCTGGACGGGCTCACCGCGGACTACGGGGACTGGTGGTTCAACCTGCGGCCGTCCAACACCGAGCCACTGCTCCGCCTCAACGTGGAGGCCGCCGATGCGGCGGCACTCACCCACCATATGAACACCGTGCTCGCGCTCATCGAGGCGTGCAGCGAAAGGAGCTGACCATGCCGTTGCAGCCGCTGCTCATCGAGGTGCTGGCCGATCCGGTGGACAAAGGACCGCTGCTCTACTTCGAGAAGCGAGACCTCCTGTACAACCCGCGGCGCAAGGTGGCCTACGCGATCTCGGGGTCGATCCCGGTCATGCTGCCGGACGAGGCGCGTGCGGTCGACGACGCCGAGCACGCCGAGCTGATGGCGTCGGCGTCGGAGGCACAAGAGACGGGCTCGGGGCACAAGCCGAGCTGATCATCGCGCCGGATGGCTCAGCTGAGGCGCTCCACCACCATGGCCATGCCCTGCCCGCCGCCCACGCACATCGACTCGAGTCCGAACGTGGCGTCGGTGTCCTCGAGCGCGTTGAGCAGCGTGGTCATGATCCTCGCCCCGGTCTGCCCGAACGGGTGGCCGAGCGCGATCGCGCCCCCGCGCACGTTGAGCTTGTCCCAGGGGATGCCAAGGTGGCGCGCCGACGGGATGACCTGCGCGGCGAACGCCTCGTTGATCTCGACGAGGTCGATGTCGTCGATCGACATCTTGGCGCGGCCCAGCGCCTGACGGCACGCCTCGACGGGTCCGAGCCCCATGATCTCGGGGTTGAGCCCCGACACCCCGGAGCTCACGATGCGCGCGATCGGCGTGATGCCGAGCTCGCGGGCGCGGGTGTCGCTCATCACGACGACCGCGGCGGCACCGTCGTTGAGCGGGCACGCGTTGCCTGCCGTGACGCGGCCCCCCTCTCGGAAGACGGGCTTGAGCGAGGCGAGCCCGTCGAGGGTCGTGTTCGCCCTCGGGCCGTCGTCGCGGGTGACGACGGTGCCGTCGGGGAGCGTCACGGGGATGATCTCGCGCTCGAAGAAGCCGTTGGACTGGCTCTCGACGGCACGGGTCTGGGAGAGGAGGGCGAACTCGTCCATCTCCTCTCGGGTCACCTTCTCGAACTCGGCAACGTTCTCGGCGGTCTGGCCCATGGCGACGTAGACGTCCGGAAGTCCTTGGGCGGGCGACCAGGGCTCGGTGACCGCCGGCGCGCGCGCGGCGGTGCGCGCCTCTGCGTCGGCGAAGGCAGCGTTGTGCGAGCCGGTGTCCGAGGCGCCGTAGCGGTAACGAGAGACGGTTTCGACGCCCGCGGCGACGAAGACGTCGCCCTCGCCCGCGCGGATCGCGTGGGCGGCCATTCGGATCGTCTGCAACGAGCTCGAGCAGTAGCGGTTGACCGTGACCCCGGGCACGTCGCCAAGGCCAGCGAGAAGGGCGGCGACACGCGCGATGTTGAAGCCGGACTCACCGCCGGGCTGCCCGCAGCCCATGATCACGTCTTCGACGTCGTGGGGATTGAGCTGCGGGATCGACGCCAGCACCGCCTTGATGGCGAGGGCGGCGAGGTCGTCGGGCCGACAGTCGACGAGCGAGCCCTTGTTCGCCCTGCCGATCGGCGTGCGCCCGGTCGCAACGATCACTGCATCTGCCATGTGGCCCCCTTCGACGTCGCAGGAGCATAGCGATGCCGTGTCCAGGCCCAGTGGGCTCAGGCGTTCGCCGCCAGCCACGCGGCCATCTCGCTGCGATGCCTCGCGTAGTCCATCTTTCCCGCAGGCGTCCGACCGATCGTGTCGACCACGCGCACGCGACGCGGCGCCTTGTAGCCCGCGAGCCGGTCCTTCACGTGGGCGATCAGCTCGGCCTCGTCGGGCGAGGTGGCGGGCCTGGGCTCGACGACGGCCATCACGACCTCGCCCCAGCGCTCGTCGGGCACGCCGAGGACGCAGGCGTCGCGCACCGAGGCGTGGGTCTTGAGCGCCTCTTCGACCTCCTCGGGGAAGACCTTCTCCCCGGCGGTGTTGATGCACTGCGAGCCTCGACCGAGCAGCTGGATCGTGCCGTCCGCGTGCACCTTGGCCCAGTCGCCTGGCACGGAGTACCGGGTGCCATCAAGCACGAGGAACGTCGCGGCGGTCTTCTCGTCGTCCTTGTAGTAGCCGAGCGGCAGGCGCCCGCCGAGCGCGAGTCGGCCCGCGACGTCGCTGCCGGGGACGACGTCAGAGCCGTCCTCTGCGATGACGCGGACGTCGTCGCCGAGCGTGAACTCCGCCGTCGCGCGTCGCGTCGAGGCGCCGACGACCGAGTTGCCCATCCCGAGCGCCTCAGACGAGCTGAACGCGTCAACGAGGAGCATGCCCGCGTTGAACTCGAGCAGGCCCTCTTTGACCTCCTCGGAGAACATCGCACCCGACGAGATAATGCCGTTCAGCGACGCGATGGACGTCCCGTCGCCCCGTTCGCGAAGCGCCTCGAGCATCGGGCGAGCGAAGGGGTCGCCGACGATGACGGCGACGTTGGTCTGGGTGGCCTCGATCGTGTCGAGGAGCTCGCCGCCGCTGAAGCGCCGCGAGGCGAGCAGCACGAGCGTCCCGCCCTCGGCCAGGCACTCGATCGAGCTGAACAGCCCCGTGCCATGCATCAGCGGACAGGCGGGCAGGATGGTCGCCGCGATGCCCTCTGTGGCCACGAGCTCAGCGATCGCGCGCAGCGGCGCGCCGAGGTCGTAGCGGCGCACGCCGCCGGGGTTGAGCCGTCGGAACAGGTCGTCCTGGGGCCACATGACGCCCTTCGGCATGCCCGTGGTGCCGCCCGTGTACAGGAGGATCAGGTCGTCGCCTGATCGTTCGAACGCCGTCCGCGCCGACCGCGGGACGGCGAGTGACTCGAAGGGCACGGCCCAGGCCGGGCAGGGCTCCGTGCCGTCGTCCACGTGGATCCAGGTCGTGACTCGCTCGCACCTCGCGCGCAGCGTCTCGAGGCGCCCCGCAAAGGTGCCGTGGAAGACGATCGTCGTGCAGTCCGCGTTGTCCCAGAGGTAGGCGAGCTCGTCGTCGCCGTAGCGATAGTTGGTGTTGACGGGCACGAGGCTCGCGTAGAGCGAGGCCATCGTCGCCTCCATGTACTCGGGCGAGTTGTAGAGGTAGATCCCGACCTTGTCCTGGTCGGTGGCGCCATGGTCGCGCAGCGAGACGCCGAGCGCGTCGACGCGCGCGAGGAGCTCGCCGTAGGTGACGACGCGATCGCCTTGTCGGATCGACACGGCGTCGGGCTGGGCGATCGCCACCTGCTCGAAGACGTCTGCAAAGTTCCAGTGCTGCACGGTGCCTCCTCGGGTCCGCCACGATACCCAGCAGTAGGCTTCGGCCCGCATGGTTGATTCCTGCTCGAGCCGAGCACGAGCCCGATGACGACAGTGGACGATCGCGAGTCGCTGCGCAGCGAGGTACGCGGGTGGCTCGAGGCGAACCCGACGCCGACGGCGAGCCAGCTGGCCGAGCGGGGCCTCGTCGCCCCGCACTGGCCACGGCCCTGGGGACTTGGCGCGGACGCCGCGTCCCAGCTGGTCGTCGACGACGAGCTCCGTCGTGCCGGCGTGTCCCGGCCGCTCAACCCGATCGGCATTGGCTGGGCGGGCCCCACGCTGCTTGCGGGCGGGACGAACGAGCAGCAGGCCCGCTGGCTGCCGGGGATCCTCTCGGGCTCGGCGTTCTGGTGCCAGCTCTTCAGCGAGCCCGACGCCGGCAGTGACCTCGCGTCACTGCGCACGCGTGCGGTGCGCGACGGCGACGAGTGGATCGTCACCGGACAGAAGATCTGGACCAGCTACGCGCACATCGCGACCTATGGGATCCTGCTTGCGCGCACCGATCCGGCAGCCGAGGAGCACCAGGGGATCTCCTACTTCGTCTGTCCCATGCACCTCGACGGCATCACGATCCGTCCGCTCATCGACATGACGGGCGACCACGCGTTCAACGAGGTCTTCTTCGACGAGGTCCGCATCCCTGCCGACCACGTGGTGGGCGAGGTCAACGGCGGGTGGCGGCTCGCCAAGGTCACGCTCGGCAACGAACGTGTGTCGCTGTCCGGCGAGGGCGCGCTGTGGGGACGAGGGCCCACCGCGGCCGACCTCGTGCAGCTCGCACGCGGGAGCACACTCTCGGGGCTGCAGCGCGACGAGCTCGTCCGCGTCTGGTCGGAGGGCAAGGTCCTGTCGCTGCTTCGACAGCGGCTCGTCACTGCCGCGCTCGAGGGGCGAGCTCCTGGACCGGAGGCCTCGGTGCGAAAGGCGATGGCCGACGACCACGGCCAGCACGTGATGGGGCTGGCGAAAGACCTTGCGGGCCTGTCCGGCGTGCTCGCGCAGTCCGGGCCTCCCGGGCTCAGCGACTCGAAGGGCGCTGAGTGGCACCACGGGTTCCTCTACGCCCAGGCGCTCACGATCGGTGGCGGGACCTCAGCGGTCCAGCGCAACATCATCGCGGAGCGCGCGCTCGGTCTGCCCAAGGACCTGCCAGCCTGACGCACGCGCGTGGCCACGTCGACCGGACGACCTGCCGAGCAAAGTGGCCGCCGAAGCCCGCGTCGTTGAGCGCGGTCGCCTTTGACCAGGTAGTTGCGCCCAGCCCGCCAAGCACGCAGCGTGCACGAGCTCGCGACGGTGGCGCACCGGAGCGACGGCTCGCGAGGCTCGTCGCGGGCACTCGGTCGAGAGGATCGGCGAGCCGCGGTCGGAGGTCGGTGGCGCCCACCTGACGGCCAGCGCACCTGGGTGCGCCACGGCCGACCACAATCTCGGCGGCTGTATCAGACAGAGAGCGGTCCCGCGTCCCCGAAGCCCTGCCGGACGCCCGTGCCCGCGCGCTGAGCGAGCTGCTCGGGCTCGAACAGGAGCCAGTACGCGTTGCGCGCGTGCTTGCGGCAGCGGTCCTCGAACACCGCGGCGAGCACCTCGGGGTCGTCGGACTCGTCCTCGTGGACGAAGACCTCAAGGATGGGCGTCGACGTGAGGAGCTGGGCGAGCATGATGCCCTGGCTCGCCTCATGGCCGCACTGCTTGTCGATCGGCGCGCTCCCCGGCATGCCCAAGGCGAGCACGATCTCGCACTGCTCGCGCTCGATGAGCACCTTGGCCGCGACGGCGAGGTCCTTGAATCCCGGCACTGTGCGGCTGAGCACCTCGAACTCGGTCCCGTGGCCAGGGCACTCGGCCAGCTCGGCACGCGCGGCGCCACCCATGTCGTAGCGGGCGAAGGTCGTGTCCACGACGCCGATCCGTTTCACGGGCGCTGCCGATGCTGTGCGCGTGGAGCGTGCATCCGCACAGTCTTGTCGATCACCGCACCAGACCGTGCGCTGGAAATGGCTTGCGATGCGCGCGGGTGGTACGAATGCGTGACGAGAAGGGGTGTGCCATGGCATGGGACTTCGAGACCGAGCCAGAGTTCGAAGAGCAGCTCGCCTGGATGCGCGAGTTCACGCGCGAGGAGATCTTCCCCATCGAGACCCTGGAGCTGTCCTACGAGGACGTGCTGCAGGTGATCGCGCCGCTCCAAGACGAGGTCCGACGCCGCGGGCTGTGGGCGTCGCACCTCCCGCCTGAGCTCGGCGGCACTGGCTTCGGGCAGGTGCGGCTCGGCCTCATGCACGAGGTGCTCGGCCAGAGCCCCTACGGCCCGCTGGTGTTCGGCAACAACGCCCCGGACTCGGGCAACGCCGAGCTGCTCGCCGTCGGCATGGAGATGACCGACCGCCACGACATCCGCGAGCGCTGGCTCGACCCGCTGCTCGCGGGCACGATCCGATCCGGCTTCTCGATGACCGAGCCGAACACGGCGGGCAGCGACCCCAAGCTCATGTCGACGACCGCGGTGCGCGACGGCGACGAGTGGGTCATCAACGGGCGCAAGTGGTACACCTCGAACGGCTCGGTCGCCGACATCCTGATCGTGATGGCGGTGTCGAATCCTGACGCGCATCCCTACCAGGGGTCGTCGATGTTCGTCGTGCCCGTGACCACGCCCGGCGTCACGATCGTGCGCGACGTGGGCTCGATGGACGACCCCCGGGTCGTCTACGGGCGCTTCGGGAACCACGCCGAGATCACCTACCAGGACGTGCGGGTGCCCGCCGACCACCTCATCGGGCCGGAGGGCTCGGGCTTCATGCTCGCCCAGGCGCGACTCGGCCCCGGTCGCATCCACCACTGCATGCGCTG
>PMON01000014.1 GCA_003162395.1 Acidimicrobiaceae bacterium | reverse complement strand
GCCTCGCCGCCCGAGAGCGTCGGCGCGGGCTGCCCGAGCCGCACGTAGCCGAGGCCGACGTCCACGAGGGTCTGGACGTGCCGCGCGATCGACGGCTGGCGCTCGAAGAAGATCAGGGCCTCTTGGGCGGGCATCGAGAGCACGTCGGCGATGGACTTGCCGCGAAAGAGGACCTCGAGCGTCTCTCGGTTGTAGCGCGCCCCTTCGCACACCTCGCAGGCGACGTAGACGTCGGGGAGGAAGTGCATCTCGATCTTGATGGTCCCGTCGCCCGCGCACGCCTCGCAGCGGCCCCCCTTCACGTTGAAGGAGAACCTGCCGGGCTGGTACCCGCGGACCTTTGCCTCGGGTGTCTCGGCGAAGAGCCGGCGGATCTTGTCGAACACGCCGGTGTAGGTCGCGGGGTTCGAACGCGGCGTGCGCCCGATGGGCTGCTGGTCGACCGCCACCACCTTGTCGATGAGCTCGGCGCCCTTCACCTCGTCGTGGGCCGCGGGGAGCTCCCTCGTCCCGTTGACCGTGTGGAGCAGCGACTTGAGGAGGATCTCGTTCACGAGCGACGACTTGCCCGAGCCCGACACGCCCGTAACCGCGACGAGGCAGCCGAGCGGGACGGCGACGTCCAGGTTGCGCAGGTTGTTCGCCCTCGCGCCGAGGACGACGAGCTCGCCCACGTCGCGGGGACGGCGCTTGGCGGGCACCGCGATCGAGCGGCGCCCCGCAAGGTAGTCGCCGGTGATCGACGCCTTGTTGGACTCGATGCCGTGGGGGCCCGCCACCGGCCCGGAGTGCACGACGCGACCGCCGAGCTCGCCGGCCCCGGGGCCGATGTCGACCACGTGGTCGGCCGCGCGGATCGTCTCTTCGTCGTGCTCGACGACGATCACGGTGTTGCCGATGTTGCGCAGTCGCTCGAGGGTTGCGATGAGTCGCTGGTTGTCGCGTTGGTGCAGGCCGATCGACGGCTCGTCGAGGACGTAGAGGACCCCCACGAGGCGCGAGCCGATCTGGCTCGCGAGGCGGATCCGCTGGGCCTCGCCGCCCGACAGCGTCGCGGACGAGCGCGACAAGGACAGGTAGTCGAGCCCCACGTCGACGAGGAACTGGGAGCGCTCGAGGATCTCTTTGATCACGCGCTCGCCGATGATCGCCTCGCGCTCGGTGAGCGTGATGGTCGTAAAGAACTCGACGAACTCGGCGATCGATAGGGCGCAGACCTGCGAGATGGAGCGGTCGAGCACCGTGACGCCGAGCGAGGTCGGCTTGAGCCGGGCGCCGCCGCACGCCGAGCAGTCGACCTCTCGCATGTAGGACTCGATCTGCTCGCGGCTCCAGTCCGAGTCCACCTCGCCGTGGCGCCGGTCGAGCCAGTTGATGACGCCCTCGTAGTTTGCCTCATAGCTGCGCAGTCGCCCGTAGCGGTTGCGGTACTTGACCAGCACGGGCTGGCCGCCGGTGCCGTAGAGGACGAGCTTGCGATCCTTCTCGCGCAGCTTGCGCCACGCGGTGTCGAGGGAGAACTTGCCGAGCTCGGCGGCACCCGAGAGGAGTCCCGAGAAGTACCCGGTGCGCGCCCCTGCCCACGGGGCGAGCGCGCCGGAGGCGACCGACAGCGAGGTGTCGGGCACGACGAGGTCGGGGTCGACCTCGTAGCGCGTGCCGAGCCCCGCGCACGTCGGGCATGCACCGTACGGCGAGTTGAAGGAGAAGTCCCGCGGCGCGGGCTCGTCGAAGCTGATCCCGCAGAACGTGCAGGCGAGCTGCTCGGAGAAGGCGAGCTCGGTGACCGGTTCGTTGTCCTCGTCGAGGATCGCAACCGCCGCGGTGCCCGTGCCGAGCCGCAGCGCGGTCTCGATGGACTCGGTCAGCCGCTGGCGGATGCCGTCGCGGACCACGAGCCGGTCGACGACGACGTCGATCGTGTGCTGCTCGTAGCGGGCAAGGTCAAGCGAGTCGCGGTCCGTCAGCTCGAGGACGATGCCGTCGACGCGGACGCGCGAGAAGCCCTGGCGTCCGAGGTCGTCGAGGAGGGCGTGGTACTCGCCCTTTCGCCCTCGCACGACGGGGCCGAGGACCAAGAGCCTCGTCTCGTCGCCCAGCTCGAGCACCTGGTCGACGATCTGTTGGGGGGTCTGTCGACCCACCTCGCGCCCGCACTTCGGGCAGTGGGGCCGTCCGATCCTCGCGAAGAGGAGCCGCAGGTAGTCGTAGACCTCGGTCACGGTGCCGACCGTCGAGCGGGGGTTGCGCGACGCGGACTTCTGGTCGATCGAGATCGCTGGTGACAGGCCCTCGATGAAGTCGACGTCCGGCTTGTCCATCTGGCCCAGGAACTGGCGCGCGTAGGCCGACAGGCTCTCGACGTAGCGACGCTGGCCCTCCGCGTAGATGGTGTCGAAGGCGAGGGAGGACTTGCCGGAGCCCGACAGGCCGGTGAACACGACGAGGCGGTCCCGGGGGATCTCGAGGTGGACGTCCTTCAGGTTGTGTTCGCGGGCGCCACGAACGACGATCCGGTCCGCCATCGGCCGGAGGCTACCGGGATGCTGTGACGACACCTTCCTGGGTCAGCGACGCGAGGAGCCCGACGACCTCGTGCAGCTCGTCGCGGATCGCGGCGGCCTCCTCGAAGCGCAGGTCCTTCGCCGCCGCCAGCATCTCTTTTTCGAGGCGCTCGGCGTCGGTGGCGAGGCTCTGGGCGTCCACCGGGCGGGGCTGGCTGCGGCGAGGGCCCGTGCCCCGCCCCCGTCGACCGCGGCTCCCCCGGTCCTCGCCCGAGGCGCTGCGCAGCCGACCGAGGATGTCCTTCACCGCCGAGGTGATCGACTGGGGGTCGATCCCGTGCTCGGCGTTGAACGCAAGCTGGACCTCACGCCGGCGCTCGGTGACCGAGATGGCCGCGCGCATCGAGTCGGTGATCGTGTCGGCGTACAGGACCGCGCGGCCCCGCGCGTTCCGTGCCGCGCGTCCGATGGTCTGGATGAGCGACGAGGCGCTGCGCAAGAACCCCTCCTTGTCGGCGTCGAGGATCGCGACCAGCCCGACCTCGGGGAGGTCGAGGCCCTCGCGCAAGAGGTTGATCCCGACCAGCACGTCGAACTCGCCCAGGCGCAGCGAGCGAAGGATCTCGATGCGCTCGATCGTGTCGATGTCGGAGTGCAGGTACTGCACGCGCACCCCGGCGTCGGCGAGGTACGTGGAGAGGTCCTCTGCCATCTTCTTGGTCAGGGTCGTGACGAGGACGCGGTCCCCCACCGCGACCGTGTCGGTGATCCTCGCGCGAAGGTCGTCGATCTGGCCGCGGGTGGGCACGATCTCGACCGGCGGGTCGACGAGCCCCGTGGGCCGGATCACCTGCTCGACGACCGCGTCGGAGACTTCCTTTTCGTACGGGCCAGGCGTCGCTGAGACGAAGAGCACCTGGGGCACCGCCTCGAGGAACTCCTCGAAGCGGAGCGGCCGGTTGTCGAGCGCGGAGGGGAGGCGGAAGCCGTGCTCGACGAGCACGTCCTTGCGCGACTTGTCCCCGGCGAACTGGCCGTGCAGCTGGGGCACCGCGACGTGCGACTCGTCGACGACGACGAGGAAGTCCTTCGGGAAATAGTCGAGCAGCGTGAAGGGCCGCTCCCCCGCCGAGCGGCCGTCGAGGTGGCGCGAGTAGTTCTCGATGCCCGCACAGGTGCCCGTCTCGGCGAGCATCTCGAGGTCGTGCTCGGTGCGCGCACGCAGGCGCTGGACCTCGAGCAGCTTGCCCGCGGACTGGAACTCGGCGAGCCGGACCTGGAGCTCGGCCTCGATGGACACGATCGCCTTGGCCATCGTCTCGTCGCCCGCGACGTAGTGCGATGCCGAGTACACCGCGAGGTCCTCGAGGTTCTCGCGTACGTCGCCGGTGAGCGGATCGAACGTCGCGATGCGCTCGAGCGTGTCGCCGAAGAACGAGAATCGCACCGCCTCTTGCTCATAGCTCGGGTGCAGCTCGACGGTGTCGCCGCGCACGCGGAAGGTGCCACGTAGCAGCGTCATGTCGTTGCGGGTGTAGTGCATGTCGACGAGGCGGCGCAGCAGCGCGCGCTGGTCGTACTGCTCGCCTGCGACGAGCGACACCATCTTCTTGGCGTACTCCTCGGGCGAGCCGAGCCCGTAGATGCAGGACACCGAGGCGACGACGACCGTGTCGCGTCGGGTGAGCAGCGACGACGTCGAGGCGTGACGAAGTCGGTCGATCTCGTCGTTGATCGACGAGTCCTTCTCGATGTAGGTGTCCGNNAGTAGTCGTAGTAGGAGACGAAGAACTCGACGCGGTTGTCCGGCAGCATCTCGCGGAGCTCGGCGGCGAGCTGGGCGGCGAGCGACTTGTTCGGCTCGATCACGAGTGTGGGTCGCTGGAGCTGCTCGATGACCCAGGCGATGGTCGCGGTCTTGCCCGAGCCCGTGATCCCCTCGAGGGTCTGGAAGCGAAGACCGTCGAGCACGCCGCGGGCGAGCTCGGCGATCGCCTGGGGCTGGTCGCCCGCGGGCTCGAAGGGCGACTGGACGCGGAACGCGCGGTCGGTGCTCATCTCGAGATCCGGTCCCACAACGTCTCGACCAGCTCGTTGAGCGACTCGTGATCCTTCGAGTTGTCCAGCACCTCGTCGGCGTCTTCGCAGCGCTCGGCTCTCGACAGCTGGGCAGCCATTCGAGCCCGTGCGTCGGCTTCGGTCAGGCCCCGGCTCGCCACCAGGCGCGCAAGGGCGACCTCGGGCGGACAGTCCACGCACACGACCACGTCGATGCCGAGCAGCGCTCGGTGCTCGGCTCGGAACAACGGGATCGCGACGACGACGACGCGGGCTCGGTCCCTGGCGTCGCGCACCTGGTGGAGCAGCTCGACGCCGATCGCCGGATGGAGGATCCCGTTCATGGTCGCGGTCGCCGCCGGCTCTGCGAACGCGACCTTGGCGAGCGCGGCGCGGTCCAGCGTGCCGTCGCCAGCGAGGATGTCGGACCCGAACTCGGCGACCAGCCGATCGAGGGCCGGGGTGCCCGGCTCGACGACCTCCCGGGCGATCTGGTCGGCGTCGACCACAACGGCCCCCTTGTCGGCGAGCAGGTCTGTCACGGTCGACTTGCCGCACCCGATCCCACCGATGACCGCAACCGTCGACACGCCGTCACGCTAGGGGGAGGCTGCGACGCGTCGCTGGCGCACCGGCGTCGCATGACGACGAGTTGCACTAACACCAGGCACGAAAGGGTCCTGTCCTACACTCGGAGGGCCCGTGACGCTGCAGACGCCGACGATCGAAGAGACCGCTACCGACGGCGCCGCCCCGAGCGTCGCCGGTCGCAAGGTCGCGCGATTGCACGTCATCGTGCTCGCGGCCATCTCGTTCGTGCCGCTGCTGCGGTCGCACCCCGGCTGGATCGCCGCGGACACGAAGGCTTACCTGTACCTCGACCCGACGAAGCTCCTGCGCTCGGCGATGTACATGTGGAACCCGAACGTGGGCTCCGGCACCGTCACCCATCAGAACATCGGCTATCTCTTCCCGATGGGGCCCTGGTACTGGGTGTTCCACGAAGCCCACGTGCCGACCTGGGTCGCCCAGCGGCTCTGGATGGGCACGCTCATCTTCGCCGCGGGCATGGGCGTGCGCTACCTCGCCCGCTTGCTCGGCGTCGCCGCGTGGGGACAGCTCGCGGCGGCGCTGTGCTACATGCTCACGCCCTACATCATCGACTACCTCGCTCGGACCTCGGCGATCCTCATGCCGTGGGCCGGGCTCGGCTGGCTCGTCGGCTTCGCCATCGTCGCGGTCCGCCGGGGCGGCTGGCGCTATCCGGCCCTCTTCGCGCTCGTCGTCGCGCTCATCGGGGGCGTGAACGCCACGTCGGTGCTGCTCGTGGGCCTCGCGCCCGCGCTGTGGCTGGTGCTCGCGGGGATCACGAAGGAGGCCTCGTGGCAGCGCGTGCTCGCCGCCACCCTTCGCGCGGGCGTGCTGTCCGCCGTCGTGTCGCTGTGGTGGGTCGCCGGGCTGTGGGCCGAGGGCGCCTTCGGGATCAACGTGCTCCGCTACACCGAGACCTTCCCCACGGTCACGCTGACGTCCCTGTCCTCAGAGGTCCTTCGCGGGCTCGGGTACTGGTACTTCTACGGCAACGATGCCATCCAGCCCTGGACCCAGACCTCCTCCAGCTACATGTCCCACGGCCTTGGGGTCCTCCTCAGCTTCGCGGTGCCGGTCGTCGCGCTCTTCGGCGCGGCCTTCTTGCGGTGGCGGTACCGCGCGTTCTGCGTCCTGCTGGTCGTGATGGGCGTGGTCCTGGCCGTCGGCGCGTACCCCTTGTCGGACCCCTCGCCGCTCGGGCGCGTCTTCCGCTCGATCGGCGAGAGCTCGACGATCGGGCTCGCCATGCGCTCGTCGAACCGCGTGCTGCCGATCGTGGTGCTCGGCCTGAGCCTGCTCGCCGGGGCCGCGGTCAGCTCGCTCCGCGCCTGGCGGCCGAGCGTCTCGATGCTCGCGGGGATCCTCGTCGGCGCGCTCGCCTGCTTCAACCTCGCGCCCTTCTTCGAGGGCCACGTCATCGCCTCGAACCTGGTGTTCCCCGAGACCCCGCCGAGGTACGTGACGGACGCGGCCGGCTACCTGAATGCCTCGGGCCGCACCCCGGTGCTCGGGCTGCCCGGAGCGGACTTCGGCTACTACCGCTGGGGCGTGACCCTCGACTCGGTGTGGCCGGGGCTGCTTGACCGGCCGTACATCCAGCGCCAGGCCGTGCTCCAGGGCGAGCCGGCGAGCGCGAACCTCCTGCGCGCGCTCGACGAGTCGATACAAAACGGCGTGTTCGACCCCGCGACGCTGGTGCCGATGGCGAGGCTCATGGGCGTGGGCGCAGTCCTCTTGCAATCGGACCTGCAGTACGAGCGCTTCGACCTCCCGCGCCCCCAAGCGCTGTGGCTCGCGCTGCACCCGGTCCCGGCGGGCATGACCTTCGCCAAGAGCTTCGGCGCCGCGCACCTCGACGTCACCCAGGTCGGACGGATCCTGGACGAGACCCAGCTCGGGATCCCGACCAACGCCAGCTACCCGCCGGCGCTCACGGTCTTTTCGATCGCCCAGCCGCGTGGGCTGCTGCGCACCGAGTCGATGCAGGACCCGATCCTGCTCGACGGCGACGGCAGCGGCGTGCTGCTCGCCGCGGGCGCGGGGCTGCTGAACGGCGCGCCGCGAGCGATCGTCTACGCGGCGTCGGAGTCGGCCCCGTTACTCGCGTCGCTGGCGCGGTCGCACGACACGCTGCTCGTGGTGACCGACACGAACGCGAAGGAGCTCGACACCTGGGGCACGCTGCACACGACCTACGGCGCCGTCGCGCAGGCCGGCGCCGAGCCGTTGTCCTACAACCCCGCCGAGCAGTCGCTGCCGATCTTCACGAACCAGTCGCCCTTGACCGACACCGTGCTCGTGGTGCACGGCATCCGTGGCGTCGGTGCCTCGGGGTACGGCAACGCGGTCGCCAACGCCCCCGAGGACCAGCCGCTCAACGCGGTCGATGGCAACCCGCTGACCGCGTGGGCCGTCGGCGCGTTCACGGACCCGAGGGGCCAGTTCCTCCGGATCGACCTGCTGCACCCGATGAGGGTGTCCTCGGTGTTCCTCCAGCAGCCCCAGGTCGGGATCCGCACCCGATGGGCGTCGCGGGTGCGACTGACGTTCTCGGACGGCTCGACACAGGTGCTGCGGCTCGGCGCGAACACCCGCACGAGCGGCGCGACGTTCCACTTCACCGCGCATCGCACGACGTCGCTCTCGATCACGATCACGGGCATGACGGGCTCCCAGACGACGTTCACGGGTGCGAGCCCGGTCGGCTTCGCCGAGGTACGGATTCCCGGGGTGGGTCCGGTCACCTCGACGCTGCGGCTGCCGACGGACCTGCTCACCGGCACGGGGTCCGCGGGCAGGCACGACCCACTCGTCATCCTGCTGCACCGCCTTCGCGCCGCGACGATCCCACCTCGGACCGATCCCGAGCTCTCGATGTCGCGGACCTTCGACTTGCCGAGCCCGAGGACCTTTGCGATCCGCGGGACCGCTCGCGTCTCGGACCTTTCCGACGACGCCACCCTCGACACGCTGCTCGGGCGAGGCGGGGGCAACGGGCTCCACGTCGTGTCGACGGACAGCTCGTCACGGCTCACTGGCTCGCTCGCCAACGACTCGTGGGCGGCCTTCGACGGCAACCATTACACGTCCTGGTCCCCCGCCTACGTGGGACCGGTGCCGGTCTGGCTCTCCGCCACGCTCTCGCACCCCGCCACGATCAACCACGTCACGCTCCACGTCGTGCTTGACGGGCGACACAGTGTGCCGAGGGTCCTCGAGGTCACGACGGACAGGGGCACGCACGTCAGGGCGCCGATCAGGTACGTCCCGAGGTCGCGCGTCGGGTCCGGCCAGGGCGCGACCGAGTCGGCGACCGCGGCGTTCCCGCCGATCGCAGGGACCACGTTCAAGTTCACGTTCCCGAACAACCACGCGATCGTGACCACCGATCACATCTCGGGGCTTCCGACGGTGCTGCCGATCGGCGTCGCCGACGTCATGATCCCCAATGTCGCGAACGCGACGACGCCGCGGAGGCTGTCGTCGGCCTGCCGCACCGGTCTCCTCGCGGTCGATGGCAAGGATGTCGCGATCCGCATCACCGGCACGACGAGCGACGCGCTCGCCCAGCGCGCCCTGTCGATCTCCGCCTGCGGGTCGCCGACGAGGCTCGCGTCCGGCAGCCACGTCCTCACGACGGCTCCGGGCTACACGACAGGCTGGAACCTCGACACGCTCGAGCTGCGAAGCGGGGCCACGACACCGGCCGTCGCCCCTCGTGCGACCGCCCACGTGACGCACGTCCGCTGGGTGAACAACGTCTCGCTGCGCGCGGTGGTCGGCCCGCAGTCGAGGGCCTCGTGGCTGGTGCTCAACCAGAGCTTCTCGTCGGGCTGGGACGCCTCGATCAAGGGCCACGACCTCGGTGCGCCCGTGCTGCTCGACGGCGGCTTCACGGCGTGGCGACTGCCGGTGTCCACCAAGAGCGCGATCGTGTCGATCTCGTGGAAGCCCCAGTCGACGGTCGACATCGCGCTCGCGATCAGCGCCCTCGGGCTCGTGGTGGTGCTCGGGCTCATCGTGATCCCTCGCCGCCGCCGCTCGCGGGCTCGCTCCCTGGCCGCGAGCCAGGAACCGGCTGACCTCGAGCCGGTGCTTGCGTGGCCATGGCGCTCACGCACGATGTCGTTGCCGCTGTGCGCCGCGGCAACCGTGCTGAGCGCGCTGATCGCGGGCCCCGCGGTCGCCGTCATCTTGGTGCCCTTGCTCGCGCTCGCGTGGTGGCGACGTCCGCTGCGAGCCGTGCTCGCGCTCGCACCGGCCATCGCCGTCGCCCTCGCGGCCGCCTACATGATCTACGAGCAGCGCAAGTACGACTGGCCCCACAACATCCAGTGGCCGACGCACTTCGCGACTGCCAACACGCTCGGGTGGATCGCGGTGTGCCTCCTCGTCGTCGACGCCCTCGCGTTCCGTGAGGACGCGGACCCGTGGTTCGCCGTGCGCCGCTTGGATCGCGAGAGCGTCGGTTCGAATCCCGACGCGCCCCAGGGCCTCGCGCGGATCGTGCCCACGCGCCTCGCGGGGCTCATCTCGGTCGTCGCGCCCTCGAGGCTCGCCCCGCCCGAGGAGCTCGGGCGCGTCGGCGAGTCGGTGATCGCCCTCCCCGCGTCAGGCATCCCACGGTCGGTCGCGCTGTACCGCGCGTTCCGAAAGGAGCAGAGCGACCCGGACTTCTTCTACCGGACGATCGCGCTCGACACCCTTGTCCGCCTCACCGGCTCGACGCCCCTGTTCAACCGGACCGTCGTCGACATCGGCGGGGGCGCGGGCTACTTCGCCGAGGCCTTCCGCAATGCCGGCGCCCGGGTCGTGCTGATCGAGCCGGAGGCCGACGCGCCGCTCCCGGCTCACCTCGAGGGTCCCGAGCAGGGCCTGGACCTGCGCGCCCGCCACGAGCGTGCGGTCTGGCCAGGCCGGCTCATGGGTGGCGACACGATCGCGGGCGACGGCTTGCACCTGCCGCTGCCCGACAGCTTCGCGGACCTCGTGTTCTCGTCCAACGTGCTCGAGCACGTGGCGGACCCCGCCAGGTTCATCGACGAGTCGGTCCGCGTCGCGAGGTCAGGGGGCCAGATCTACCTGTCGTTCACGGTGTGGTGGTCGCCTTGGGGCGGCCACGAGACCTCGCCCTGGCACTACCTCTCGGGCAGGTACGCGACGCGTCGCTACACAAAGCGCCACGGGCACCCGCCGAAGAACGTCTACGGCGAGTCGCTCTTCGCGCTCAAGGTGAGCACGGTGCTCAAGCTCTTGGCAGCACGCCACGACGTCGCGCTCATCGCCGCCGAGCCGCGCTACCTCCCGCGGTGGGCCGCGTTCCTCGTCAAGGTGCCCGTCGTTCGCGAGGTCGTGACCTGGAACCTCGTCACGCTCCTCGAGAAGCTCTGAGGGCGGCGGCCGGGTCGAGCAGCGCGAACAGGCGCGCCGCGGTGCGCTCCCAGCGGAACGTCCGCGAGCGCTCGAGCGCGCCCTTGGCAAGCGACTCGCGCAGCGCGGCGTCACCGAGGACGCCCGCGATCTCGCGGCCGAGCGAGGTGTCGGAGGCCAGCATGCCGGTCACGCCTTGGACCACGGCGTCGCGGTGACCTGCGATGTCCGTCGCGACTGCGGGCGTGCCGCACGCGGCGGCCTCGGTCAGGGTCATCCCCCAGCCCTCGCGCAGCGATGAGGACGAGACCACCCAGGCCGACCGGTACAGCTCGAGCAGCTCGGCGTCGCCGACGCGACCGCGCAGCTCGATGTAGTCGTCCGCACCGACCTCGTGGCGCACGTCCTCGAGCGAGGGGCGCTCGTAGCCCTCCCCCACGATGACCGCCCGCAGCGTCGGCACCTGGCGCCGCGCCTCGGCCAGTGCGCGGAACAGCACCTCGTAGCGCTTCACCGGCACGAGGCGTCCGACCGCGACGACCAGCGGGTCCTCGCTGCGCACGCCGCCCGGCGTGTAGCGCGCGTCGATGCCGGGCTCGACCACGTGGACGTGCGCGGCGGGCAGGTGCAGGCGCTCGATGATCTCCTCGCGCGAGGACGCCGACAACGTCGCGACCGTGCTGCGCCGGTACAGGAGGGGCGCGAGCCGCCGCTCGACGGTGTCGCCGAGTGTCGCGCCCGAGTTGCGCAGGACCATGCGCCACATCTCGCCGTGGACGTGGTGCAGGATCGTGAGCCGCGGTCCGCGGAACCACACGGGCGAGAAGAACGGCAGCCCGTTCCAGATGTCGACGACCGCGTCGGGGTCGCCGCGCCGCTCGGTCAGTCCCTCGATCACGACCTGCGGGAAGACCTGGTAGCGCCCGCCCCACCGCACGACCTGGTAGCCGTTGCGCCTTGTCTGGCGCGCCTCGCCGGGCACCATCGAGGTCCGAAGCTCGACGTCGAGACCGGCCGCCGCCCATCGGGTCGCCACACGGTCGGCGTGCAGCTCGGAGCCCCCGGCCTCGGGGTCGTCGAGGTCGCGCCACGCGACGATCTGGACCCGTCGAAGCGACGACGCCGCCGCGAGTGCTTCGAGGGTGACGCTCTGGTCGTTGCCGTGCACACCAATCCCCGAGATCGCCGGACCGGCGATGCTAGCTAGGTCCTGCGCCGCGACGCGAGAACCAGCACCGTCCCGACCGCGAGGCCCGCAGCGATGACCGCCTGTGCTTCGAGGTCGCGCAGCGCCGTGCCCTGCCAGCTCCCGTGCGCGGTCGAGACGAGGACGATCGCGACGGCGGCGCCCGCGAGGAGCCAGACCGCCACCAGCCGCACCCCGCGGGCGAGCAAGTAGGTCGAGAGCAGGAACGACACACCGAGCAACGCCATCGCGCCGATGAGGGTGACGAGCGAACCTGACGCACCGAGCAGTCGTGCGGGATACACGATCCCGAGCAGCGACCTCGGCGCGAGCGCGGCGAGGCCGAGCAGCAGTGCGCACGGCACGACGTAGATGGCGAGCACGACGCCCAGCTGCCGGCGCGCGTGGCTGCCCTCGCGGTGCCCGATCGAGGCCTCGGGCAGCAGGTAGTACGAGAGCACGATCGCGACGTAGACGAGCGTCTTGGCGACGACGGCGATCGCGGCGTAGCGGCCCGATCCCGACGCGTTGAGTCGACCCACCAAGAACACGTCGACGTACTGCAAGAGGGCCAGCATCCCGAAGGCCGTGATCGAAGCGACGAGGTCCCCGCCGATCTCGCCGCTCGGCGGGGAGCCCGGGGCGCTCATCGCGGGGGCGGGCACCGCCGTGGCGGCCGCGCGCCACGCGTTCGCCCAGGTCGCGAGCTCGGCCACGAGGATGCCGGTGACCGCGCCCGTGACGCCCCAGAGCGCGGCACCGGCGAGCACCGCGGTCGTGCGCGCGCCGCCCTCCAAGAAGAGGTTGACCGCGAGCGGGCGGTAGCGGCGGCATGCCTGGAGGAACGCCCGCTCGACCGCGATGGCGACCCAGCACCCCGCGGCGAGCATGGTCATGAAGACCGCGATCCAGCTGCGCCCGCCGAGGGCGGAGCCGATGAGCGGCGACACCGCGAGCGCGACGACGGAGAAGATCGCGAGCGCCTTGACCGCGAGGAGCGTCGAGTCGCGGCGCCACGCGTCGAGCTCGGCGTTGCCCCGACGGGCGAGCCACCACGAGGAGCGGCGCACCACGGCGATCGCGATCGCCGAGCCGGGCAGCGAGACCACGACGTAGAGGCCGACCATCTGGGCGAAGGCGCCGTAGGCGGCGTTGTGGTCGTGTCCGGGGAGTATGCGCGCGAGTACGACGGTGACGATGAGGTTGAGACCGTTCGCGACGAGGCCCGCGATCGCGACGCCGAGCGCGTGGCTGAGCGACGCCCTCGTCGAGGGCGCCCCGAGCGGCTCGGCGTGGGCCGGCTCGGGCCCGGTCACGTCGCCGCCGGGAAGAGGCACGACCAGAGCGCGTCGGCCTGAGTCGAGGCGCCTGCTGCGGTGCATTGCGCGACGCGTTGACGTGGCGCGAGGTTCGGCGCGGGGAGCGCGGAGGGCAGGTCGAACACCCAGGCACCGTGATCCACGACGGGGTCGACCCCGAGCGTCTCCATGAAGAACGCGGCCGCGCCGATGCTCGGTGAGCCGGTGACGAGGGCCGAACCGTGCAACGTGACGGGGACGACGACCTCGGTCACCGCGTCGCGCGCGACCATCGCGCGGATCACCGCGGTGCTCGCGGTGGTCGCGGTCGCCCGTCCCGTGACGTGCAGCGACAGGTTCACGAGCAGCGCGGTCCCGGCTGCGTCCGCACCGGCTCGCGACAGGGCGCCCTGCGGCCCGCTGCCGCCCACGAGCGCGACGCCGAAGGCGCCCTGGGCCTGCCAGGTGAGCGGGCTCTGGATCAGCCCCGCAGGGAACGGGTAGCTCAGGACCACGCCGGGCCCGTGGGACGTCCGCCACCACTCGGGTATCGCCACGTGCTCGGAGTGCAACGGCAGGCCGAGCGCCTCGGGCACGGCGACAGGGACGACGATCACCGCGAGCGCGGCGATGCCGACGATGAGGCCTCGGCGGCCGAGGTGCTCGAGCCTCGCCACACCGCGTGCGACGACGACGAGCAGCGCCAGCATCGCGAAGACGAGGAACCGAAGCTCCACGATGTTGCCCAGCAGCGGGAGCCTCGCGAACAGCCGCCAGGGTGCCCACGCGACCTCAGCGGGACCGAGCGCGAGCACGCCGCAGCACAACGCCGTGAGCGCCGCGATCCGAGCGACCACGTCGCGCCACTGCCACACCGCGGTGATGACGGCAACCGACAGGAGGCCCCAGCCGAGCAGCTGGATCTTGACGAATGGTGTCCCTAGGTAGCCCGAGGCATGGATCAGCTGCTCCGCAGTGCCGCTCGCTGCGCGCGGAATGACGAGGTCGACAAGCGAACTCCCCCATTGCGACCGGTCGACACCGGCTCCCCAGACGCTTCCCCTGAGGCTCCGTGGTCCTTGCAGGGCGTAGTACGCCGGGACGACGAGCAGGATCGCCGCGGCGACGAGCGGCGACGCAAGCCGTCGCGCCGCGGTCATCGCCCCGCGCGGGGCGGAGCGGACGGCCAGCGAGTTGGCGCCAAGGAGCACGAGCACGATCGCCGCGACGAGGAAGCAGAGCAAGAACAGCTCGGTGCTCAAGAAGAACTGGACGACGAGCGCGGCGGTGAGCAGGACCTGGCCTCGTCGCGCGCGCCGTCGGTCGTGAGCGACCGCGTCGAGGACCCCGAGGGCGAGGAGTGGCAGGACGCCGATCCACGCCGTCATGAGGTGACTCTCGGTCAGGCTCGCCAGCACGAACGGCGAGAAGCCGTAGAACGCCGAGAGGACGATCCGAGCCAGGCGCGACGTGGTCACCCGGCGCAGGAACAGGTCCATTCCCACGACCGCGACGGGGACGGCGAGCAGGAGCGCGACGTTCTCGGTCAGCACCGGCCCGAAGAGCCACGTCACCGGCGACAGCGGCACGCCGAGGGCCAGGACCGACGTGTTGGCGAGCAGGTTGATGCCAGAGGGATGGAACAGGTCGCGCGAGAACACGAGGCTGTGTCCCGTCGTGATCGCGTGCGCAGGCCACGCGAGGAACCACTGGAAGAGCGACGGGTCACCGCAGCCGCAGACCCCGCTCGTCGTGGGCGACGTCACCCAAAGCCGCCCCCACAGTGCCCCCGACCCGATGACCGCGGCGCCGAAGAGCCCGGCGGGCTCGCGCCACAGACGCCACTCGAAGCGCCGCGTCACTTCGTGGCGGCCCTCGGCGGGAGGACGGGAGCGTCGCGACCGGTGCCCCCGTGCGAGGGGCGCGACTCCTCGTGATACTCCTCTTCGACGTTGACGGACCAGATGTCGTGGAGCGCGCCGAAGAGGTTCTCGACAGTGAGCATGGCGGTGTACATCGAGTGGTCCTGGTTGTTGTACTTGTGCATGCCATTGCGCCCGATGAGGTGCAGGCCGCGCGCGTGCTCGTCGAAGTACCCGACGATGCGTTCGACGTTCTGGCGGTACTCGGTGTCGTAGTACGGGTAGGCCTTGGGGACCCGCACGACGAACCCGCGCTCGACGTCGGTCGCGCGCACCAAGTCGAGCTGCTCGAGCTCCCTCGAGCCCATCGCGATGAGGTCCTCGTCGCGCATCGTCCAGACGTCGTCGCCCTCGAAGACGAAGTACTCGAGGCCGAGGCAGGTCTTGTCGTCCTTCACCATGAACGGCGACCACGAGCCGAAGTTCTGGATGCGACCCACCTTGACCTCGGAGGCGTGGATGTAGATCCAGTTGTCCGGGAACGACGCTGCCTTCGGCACGACGAGGGCGACGGTGAGGAAGTCGCGGTAGTGCAGCGCGTCACCGGCTGCGCGCACCTCGGGCGGCACCGGGGGCTCGACGGCGGCGACGAGCTCGCGCATCGGCATCGTCGAGATCACCGCGGCCGCCGCGAGGCGCTCGCGCGATCCGTCGGGGTTCTCGATCGTGATCGCGTCGACGACCCCGTCGGTGGTGTGCACCCCGACCACGCGCGTCGACATGCGGACCTCGCCGCCGAACTTGACCACGAGGTCGCGGCACCGCTCCCACATCATCCCGGGCCCGTACTTTGGGTACTGGAACTCCTCGATGAGGCTCGTGATGTCCTTTTGGTTGCGACGGGGCAGCAGCGCGTTCATGATCGCGTTGCCGAGCGAGAGCCCCTTCACGCGCTGGGCGGCCCAGTCCGCGGGCATCTCGTGCACCGGCACGCCCCAGACCTTCTCGGTGTACGTCTTGAAGAATCGTCGGTAGAGGCGCCACCCGAAGCGCGCCACCAGCCAGTTCTCGTAGTTGGACTGGTCCTTCGGCGGCCGCGCCTTGGCCCACGCGTAGGAGCCCACGCACCGGAACGCCTCGATGACGCCGAGGTTCTTGAGCGCGTTCAGCGCCTTGAGCGGGTAGTCGTAGTACTTGCCGTCGTAGTAGATCCTCGACATCCGCGGCCGCATGAGGAAGTCCTCGTCGGGGAGGATCTCGTGCCACAGATCCTCGACGGCCTGGACCTTCGTGAAGAACCGGTGTCCACCGAGGTCGAACCGCCAGCCGTCGCGCTCGACGGTCCGGCTGATGCCCCCGACGATGTCGTCCGCCTCGATGACGAGCACGGGCTCGCCGCGCTTCACGAGCTGGTAGGCGGCAGTCAGTCCAGCCGGCCCTGCGCCGATCACGACGTAGGGCGCGGCGGATCGAGCCGCGCCTTCGTCACGAGTCACCCGTGAACACTATGCGGCGTGTGGCGCCGCTACGGGTGAGGCGAGTACCTGAGCAGGTTCATCGACTGGTAGTACTGGTACTTCTGCGCGACCACGAGCGTCGTCGGCGCCCGGCCGGAGGCACGCGCGAGCGCTCCGACGAGGTCCGCGCACGTGGTGTGGACCCCGTAACCCTTGGACCAGACGAGGTAGAACGCCGACGGGCCCGCGCGGTTCGTCACCCGCTTCGAGAAACCGGACAATGACGCACCGTTGACCGCGTCTTTGTAGTCGACCCAGTCGACGAGCCATGGCGACGTGAACCTTGGAAAACCGACGTAGTCGTAGCTCGACCGACCCGCGTAGCGAAGCAGCGATGGTCCGAGCTGGTCGGGACACACGACGACGACCGCGCTCGCGGGCACGTGTGCGCGCATCGCGACGGCGAGCTTGCCGGCCTGGGATCGCTGGACGTGTGCGCCCCAGTGCGTCGTCCACAGACCGAGGGCGCTGATGGCGCACACCGCGCCGACCCGGAGCCATCGGTTCGGGAGCGCGGCGACGCCGAGCCCGACGAGGATCACTGCAATCGGGAACACGATCGACGCGTAGCGGGGCTGGAACGCGGTGTTGGACTGTCGGCTCGCGAGGTAGGCGATCGCGAGCGTCACGAAGAAGGTGATGGTCAGCACACGGGCGCGCGGCTGGCCCAGCAAGCGGAACTCCAGCACGTCGCGGCCGACCGGCGACGCGGCGTAGCCGAAGATGAGAAGGATCAGAAAGGCGATGAGCCCGAGCTCGAGATGCAGGTTGAACGCCTGGGCCTGGACGCTCTGGTTGCCGATGAAGCCCCCGATCCACCCGAAGGTCGACGCGAGGGAAGGCCCCGAGGCCCACGGGGTCCCGGTGTGGGCGCGCTGGTACTGGAACGAGCTGAGCCAGGGAACGAAGCTGAGCACGCCGAGCGCCATCGCGGCGAGCCCGAGGAGCGCGCCGCGCCGACGCGCGCCCTTGTCGGCCACGACGAGGAACGCGAGCCACAGGCCACCCGCAGCCAGCAGGTAGAAGGCCCAGTAGTGCGTGTAGATGAGGAGCGAGGCGAGCACCGCCACCAGCAGCGCTCGGGGAACCGTCGGGCGCGAGAGGAGGGCCATGACCGCGCCGATGCCCGCGGTGACGAGGAAGATGACGAGCGAGTACATCCTCGTCTCGGTCGCGAAGTACACCGCGAATGGCGACGTGGCGAGCATCGCGAGCGCACCGATCGCCTCGATGCGCCCGAAGCCGCGTCGGACCACCCACCACATGACGGGCAGCGTGAGCACTGCGAAGACCCCCGAGAGGGCGCGCACGTCCATGTCGGAGTGCCCGACGAGCCCCATCCAGAAGTGCAGGAGGAGGTAGTAGAGCGGGGGCGCACCGTCCCGGCGCAGCTGCGCGGGGAGCATCCGGACCGGGAAGCTCGCGATGTTGACGGTCTGGGCCTCGTCCAGCCAGAGTTTTGACGTCGTCGTGAAGCGGTAGTAGAGCCCCACGACAACGTCGGCTGCGACGACGACGGCCATCGCGCTCGTCGCGGGGTCCCAGTTGCGACCAGTGGCGTCGCCTGCCACGTGGCGCCCCGACCGAGGCGACGCCTCGATTGTGTCGTCAGCCGTCAGCACTGCCCCGATCGTACGTTGTGTCTGCTCGTGCCTGGCCCATTGGGTTCCCGTTGCTTGACTAATCTCTGCCGACGGTCTGAGCCGGGGGGTGAGGTGACTAGATACCTATCGCAGCGCTTCGCGGCACTCTTCGCCATCCTCGTGCTCATCTCGGTGGGTTGCTTTTACTTGGTGCACCTGCTCCCGGGGAATCCTGCGGCCTCCATCCTCGGGGTGACGGCCACGCCGCAGACGATCGCCGCGCTCGACAGGCAGCTCGGGCTCGACAAGCCGATCTACGAGCAGTACTTCATCTGGCTCGGGCACATCCTGCACGGGAATCTGGGCATCGCCACGCCGTCACGCGTGCCTGTCACGACCATTATCGGTCAGTCCTACAAGCTCGACGTCGAGCTCATCGTCATCAGCCAGTTCATCGCGTTCCTCATCGCGATCCCCCTCTCGGTCTACGCGGCGAGGCGGCCCGGAGGTTTCCTCGACCAGGCCACGACGTCGACCTCCTTCGCGCTGTTCTGCCTGCCGTCGTTCATCATCGTGCTCTGGGTCGTCAACCTCTTCACCATCCACTGGCACACCTTTCCGGGCCCCGGGACGAACCCCTTCCCGACCGGCGGCTCGTGGCTATCGAATATCGGCACCAACCTGTACGTCATGATCCTGCCGTCGCTCGTGCTCGCCATCGGCAGCATCGCCATCTATTTCCGACTGCTTCGCAGCGAGATGGTCTTCACCCTCCAAGAGGAGTTCATCACCGTCGCTCGGTCGAAGGGCCTGACCACTAACCGCATCCTGTGGCGTCACGCCGTGCGCCCATCGTCCATCACGATGCTGACGAGCGCCGGCAACAACATCGCCCTGCTCATCACCGGCCTCTTCATCGTCGAGGTGAAGTTCGCGCTCCCTGGCCTCGGCTCCGAGTTGATCGGCGCGATCTATGCCAACGACTACCTGACGATCCAAGGCATCGCGCTCGTCGCGGCGATCACGGTGGTGGTCGTGAACTTCGCGATCGACATGATCCTGCCGCTCGTCGACCCGAGGATCGCCCGTGCTTGACATCCCGGTCACGACCGTCGAGCAAGGCGTCTCTGACGCTGAGGTCGCCGCGGCGAACGCCCAGCCCGGTACCACGCCGCCGAAGCGGTTCGGCTTCTTCTTCTGGTGCTGCCTGGGGTGGCTGGCGCTCATTGCCCTCGTTGCGATCTTCGCGGGCATGCTGCACCTCGACCCTCCGAACGCGCCGTACTACACCCCGATCGCCGTGAATGCGCCGCCCTCCTTCGCCCACTGGCTGGGTACCGACGACTCGTCGCGCGACGTCCTCAGCCGGCTCGTCTACGGGGCTCGGGTCTCGCTCGTCATCGGCCTGCTCGGCACCGCCATCGGCATCGGCATTGGCGGGTCGCTCGGCATGTTCTCCGCGTACGTCCGCGGCAAGATCGATGCCGGGCTGTCGTTCGTGATGTACATCTTCCTTGCGTTCCCTGCGATCATCGCCGTGCTGTGCATCCTTGAGTTCTGGGGACACACCGAGTCGCACATCGTCGTGATCCTCGGACTCTTCAGCGTGCCGTTCATCTACCGCGTGACGCGAGCGGCCACGCTCGCGTGCGCCACCAAGGAGTACGTCACCGCCGCGAGATCCCAGGGCGCGACCGCGAGGCGTGTGCTCGCGAAGGACATCTTCCCCAACGTCATCCCAGCGCTCATCGCGTACACGGTGTTCACCTTCGGGGGCATCATCACGACCGAGGGCGCGCTCGGCTTTCTTGGACAAAGCGTCCAGATCCCCATTTCGTCCTGGGGCAATATGATCGGCGAGGCGTCAGGGGACCTGAACGCCACGCTCGTCTTCATTCTCGCGCCTGCCTCCGCGCTCTTCCTGACGCTCGTGGCCCTGAACTACGCGGGCGAGCAGATACGGCTCCGCTTCGACACGAGCGAACAGAAGCTGTGAGCACCTCGGCGCCTGACACGGCGGTCGCGCCAGACGCTGGCACCGAACGCCCCACGAGCGGCGAGCTGCTCGAGGTCACGGACCTGCGCACGACGATTCGAACGCCGCGGGGACCGTTGGTCGCGGTCGACGGCGTCTCGCTTCGCCTCAAGCGTGGCGAGACGCTGGGGATCGTCGGCGAGTCAGGTTCTGGCAAGACCGTGCTCTCGAGGTCGATCATGGGCCTTCTTCCTGGTCGCGGCACCATGCTCACCGGGTCAGTTCGCTTCGACGGCCAGGAGCTGGTGGGCGCACCAGAGTCGCTGTTGCGATCGATCTGGGGACCGAGGATCGCCATGGTCTTCCAGGACCCGATGACGTCGCTGAACCCCGTCCACCGGATCGGACGCCAGATCGCCGAGACACTGCGGCTCCACCTGAAGCTCAGCAAGAAGCTCGCCAACCAGTCGGCGGTGACGCTCCTCGCACAAGTCGGTATCCCCTCTCCCGAGCTGCGCGCTCGGAACTACCCCGTCGAGCTGAGCGGCGGCATGCGCCAGCGCGTGATGATCGCCATCGCGCTCGCCTGCGGTCCAGAGCTGCTGCTCGCCGACGAGCCCACGACGGGCCTCGACGTCACGATCCAGGCGCAGATCCTCGATCTGTTGGCCGAGGCGCAGCGCATGCGCCACATGGCGATGATCTTCGTGACCCACGACCTCGGCATCGTGGCCACGCGGACCGATCAGATCATGGTGATGTACGCGGGCCGCGCCGTCGAGTTTGCGCCCACGCACCAGCTGTTCGCGAACGTTCGGATGCCCTACACCGAGGCCCTGCTGCACTCGACGCCGAGGATGGGCAATCCGAGCCACACCAGGCTCGCCGCGATCGACGGGCGACCCCCGGACCTCGTGAGCCGACCACCCGGCTGCTCGTTCGCGGCGCGTTGCCCGTATGCCCAGGACAAGTGCCGCGAGGAGTCACCGATGCTCGTCGCCGACGCCGCGGAGCCCGATCACTTCTATGCCTGCTGGTACCCGCGGGGCACCTCGACGCCCGTTCATCCACAAGGAGCCCCGAGTGACGCTTGACGCGTCCGCCGCACCGCTGCTCACCGTGAGGGACCTGCACGTCTCGTTCACGCGGGGCGGCCACACCGTCCAGGCCGTCTCGGGGGTGTCCTTCGACCTCTTCGAGGGCGAGACCCTCGGGCTCGTCGGCGAGTCCGGGTGCGGCAAGTCGACGACGGGCCGAGCGGTCGCCCGGGTCATCGCCCCGACGAGCGGCTCGGTGGTCCTCGGCGACATCGACCTCACGACGTGCCGCCCGAGCGTGCTCCGCCGCGAGCGCACCCGCCTCCAGATGATCTTCCAGGACCCGATCTCGTCGCTCAACCCGCGCCGTCGAGTGCGCGACATCGTCGCCGAGCCCCTCGACATCTGGCACTCTGCCAAGGGCCAGGAGCGCACGCGGATCGTGACCGAGATGCTCGAGGCCGTGGGCCTCGACCCGGTGCTCGCCGCGCCCTGCTACCCGCGACAGTTCTCCGGCGGGCAGTGCCAGCGGATCTCGATCGCTCGCGCCCTCGTGATGCGCCCCAAGATCCTCATCTGCGACGAGATGGTCTCGGCGCTCGACGTCTCGATCCAGGCCCAGATCCTCAACCTGGTCGAGGACCTGAAGGCCGCCTACGGGCTCACGGTGCTGTTCATCGCGCACGACCTCGCCGTCGTGAAGAACGTCTCGGACCGTGTCGCGGTCATGTATCTCGGCCGGCTGTGCGAGGTCGCGGGCGCCGACGACCTCTACCGCTCGCCGCGGCACCACTACACGAACGCGCTGCTGGCCTCAGCCGTCGAGCCCGACCCGGACGCGCCGCGGACCCACGCGCCCCTCCAGGGCGAGCCGCCGAGCCCGCTCAACCCGCCGTCGGGCTGCCGCTTCAGGACCCGGTGCCCGCGGGCCGAGGAGCGCTGCGCGACCGAGGTCCCCGAGCTGCGCGAGATCGAGCCGAACCATCACGTGGCCTGCCACTTCCCCGTCGAGATCCGAGACCGGGCCGCCTGAGGCCCCCGGGCCTCAGGCCCCGGGGGTGCCCTCCGCGGCTGTGTCCTCGGCGAGGGGCGCAGGAGCTGCGGCGTCGGTGGGCTCGGTCGCCTCGGTCGCGTCCTCGCTCGTCGGTGCGGCGGGCTCATCGTGGCCGTGCACCGCCTCTTGGACGTAGTCCGCCCAGGCGGCCTGCGCCTCGGTCTCGGGGGTGAACTCGATGTCGGTGTAGTCGTGCGTGCCGATGTAGTTACCCTCGTCGTCGTAGGCGTGGGCGCCGAACGCCTCGCGGTACTCCTCGGAGACCTCACCGCCCTCGAGGGCCTGCTTGATCGAGAGGCTGATGCGACGGCGCTGGGTGTCGATCTCGATGATCTTGACCCACAGCTCATCGCCGGGGTTCACGACCTGCTCGGGGGTCTCGACATGGTGCGCGGCCATCTCCGAGATGTGCACGAGCCCCTCGATGCCGTCGCCCACCTGGACGAACGCCCCGAACGGGACCAGTTTGGTGATCCGTCCGAACACGAGCTGGCCGACCTCGTGGGTGTCGGCGAACTCCTGCCAGGGGTCGGTCTGGGTGGCCTTGAGCGAGAGCGAGATGCGCTCTTTTTCCAAGTCGACGTCGAGGACCTCGACGTCGACCTCGTCGCCGACCGCGACGACCGAGGACGGGTGCTCGACGTGCTTCCAGCTGAGCTCGGAGACGTGGATGAGACCGTCCATGCCGCCGAGGTCCACGAACGCGCCGAAGTTGACCACCGAGGAGATGACGCCGTGGCGGCGCTCGCCGGGTCGAAGGTTGGCGAGGAAGTCCCCGCGCTGCTCTTTTTGGGTCTCCTCGAGCCAGGCGCGCCGCGAGAGCACGACGTTGTTGCGGTTGCGGTCGAGCTCGATGATCTTGGCCTCGATCACGCGCCCGACGTAGGGCTGCAGCTCGCGGACGCGGCGCAGCTCGACGAGGGACGCGGGCAGGAACCCACGCAAGCCGATGTCGACGATGAGCCCGCCCTTCACGACCTCGATCACGGGGCCCTTCACGACCTCGTCCTTGGCCTTGGACTGCTCGATCGTGGACCAGGCCTTCTCGTACTGCGCGCGCTTCTTGGAGAGGATCAGCCGCCCCTCTTTGTCCTCCTTTTGCAGCACGAGGGCCTCGACGTGCTCGCCCATGGACACGATGTCGGCGGGATTGACGTCGTTGCGGATGGACAGCTCGCGTGCGGGGATGACGCCCTCGGACTTGAACCCGATGTCGAGCAGGACCTCGTCCCTGTCGATCTTGACGATCGTGCCCTCGACGACGTCGCCGTCTTCGAACTGCAGGATCGTGCCGGCGACCGCCGCTTCGAGGTCGCCCTCGGAGAGGTCGTCGAAGGTAACGGGGCGAGGGACGTAGGTGCCGTCCTCGTTGAAGGTGCCCATTGGCTCGGAGGACAGCAGGCTGGTCGACTCGGACATTCAGGACTCGCTTTCACGCACGTGACCGCACCGGGGTCCGCTGGAGGGATGGATGCGGGTCGCCGGCGCCGACCCGGCTCGCCACGCTACCAGTACCTTGCACGACGGCCCTCTCGGCCGCCCTGCAGTGTCGGGAGCTCGCGTCAGGCCTTCGCCTCGGCCCACGACGCGCCCCACCCGTAGGAGACCTTGAGCGGCACGCGCAGGTCGACGACGTGCTCGAGCGCCTCGACCGCGACGGCGGTGACCTCGTCGCGCTCCGCCGCGGGGGCCTCGACGAGGACCTCGTCGTGGACCTGGAGCACGATCCGCGCCTCGAGCCCCTGGTCGTCGAGCGCGCCATCGAGGCGCACGAGCGCGAGCTTGAAGATGTCCGCGGCGGTGCCCTGGGTTCCGGCGTTCATGGCCTGGCGCTCGGCGGCGGCGCGCGCCGCACCGGTGCCCTCGACCAGCTCGGGCAGGTAGCGGAGCCGACCGAAGAGCGTCGAGGTGCAGCCGTCGACGCGTGCCTTGGCGACGGTCTCGTCCATGAACGAGCGCACGCCGGGGAACGCCTCGAAGTACTGGTCCATCAGGGCTTTGGCCTCCCCCACCGAGGTGCCGAAGCGGCGCGCGAGGCCGTAGGCCTCCATGCCGTAGGCGAGGCCGTAGGACACCGCCTTGGCGCGCTCGCGCTGGTCGTGGCTGACCTCGTCGGGGACGATCCCGAAGACGACGCCCGCGATGAAGCGGTGGACGTCTCGGTCCCCGCTGAACGCGGCGCACAGGCCCTCGTCACCGGACAGGTGGGCGATGACGCGCAGCTCGATCTGGTCATAGTCCGCGACGAGCAGGGACCAGCCCTCCTCGGGGAGGAACGCGCGCCGGAAGCGCCGGCCGTCCTC
>PMON01000055.1 GCA_003162395.1 Acidimicrobiaceae bacterium | reverse complement strand
CGAATGTCGGCATAATCGTGCAATCGAACACCCCTTAGTCCAAGCCCGTCCCGAACCCGAATGAAGAAGCTCGTGACCGTGTCGGGTCGATACGGCACGGATCCATCTGGCTCGGGTGAAAAGATGAACGACGTCGGCTCGATCTGGAACTTGATGATGGCGGCGAGGTCGTCTGCCTTCGCTCGATGGTGCCGTACTGCCACGCCAACTTCATCGAGCGCGACCAGTCGCTCGCGATCCGTCTTGGTGGACTTCTCGGCCAGCCCGCCGGGGATCACGACTACGGACCGAGACACCTCGAGCTGCCCGGTGTCGAGTCGAACGTCAGACCATCGGAGTGCACACAACTCGCCGCGCCGCATGCCGGTCAGCGCCGCAAGCATCAGAAGCGGAGCGAGTCGGGGATCTCGCACTTCGGCCGCCTCGATGATGCTCCTGACAGCATCGGTCGATGGAGGCCGAAGTCTCCGATGGGCAACCCGAGGTGGCTTTGCGAGTTCCGCAACGTTCTGCCGTACCCAACCCCAGCGCTCGGCCTGGTGGAGCGCGGAAGAGACGGTCGCATGGAGGTTCCTGATCGTCTTCGGAGCCTTGCCCGCGTCGCGCATCGTCCCGTATAGGTCGTCGAGGTGCTTGGCGGTGAGATGGCTCGCGTGGATCCCGCCAAGCTGGGGGCGAAGGACGCGCTCCACCTGGGACCGGTACGAGCGCATGGTGGTCGGCGAGAGGTCCATCCGCTCGCACTCGGACCAGCCAGCGGTCGAGCAGCTGGCCGAAGGTGACACCCAGCCCGTCGGCTCGATTGGGCGCCTGGCCGTCGATCAGCTCCCGGATGAGAGCATCCGCCGCCCGGGCCGAGCCGTGGAACGTCCGAGTGAGCGTCTTCTCCGTGCCGGTGACGGGATCCCGGCCCACGTAGACGCGGATCTCCCACACGCCCGGGGCACGCTGGCGCTTAGATCCCCGCATGGCCCCAACGGTCGTTCGAACGGATGGTCAGGCCGAATCCTTGGGATTCGGCCTGGGATTTCTCCTCGGGAACCAGAAGAGCCCTCTCCGAGAAGAGGGCTCTGAACTGGGACTTTCTTCGTAGCGGGGGCAGGATTTGAACCNNGACTGCTCCACCCCGCGTCGCTGACGCCATCCTACCAACCGTCAGGCGAGTCGACAACAAAGGGGGCTACGTCTTGGTCGTCTTCGCGTGCGTGCTCGTCGACCCGCCGTGCAGCAGCGACAGCGCCTTGGCGATGTCGGCGTTCTCCAAGCCGACGTCCCTTTGATACAAGCCGAGCTGCTTGTCGGCCAAGGCGGCCTGCGCACCTTCGTAGAAGGTCTGGGCGCGAGTCAGCAGTTGGACGACGGTCAATCCGCTCGTCCCTCGGGTGCTGGGCGCGCCGCCGGAGCCGAGGACCTCGGTCAGCGCCTGGTGAAGGGTGGGCTCGAAGGCGGTGTTCTGGTTGTACCGGGTGATGAAATCCTCGAGCCGGGGGACGTTCGTGACGCTCGACGTCACGTACATGGGCAGCACATACAGGATCGAGCCGCCGACGGGGACCATCAGCACGTTGCCGAGGATGACCGAGGAGCCCTCCGTGTTGAGGAGCGAGATCGCCCTGCTCGCGAGGTTGAAGTTGACCATCTTCTCCTCGGCGAGCAGCGGTCCGTCGATCGGCGCCGCGGTATGGGGGCGATAGACGGTGATCTGCCCGTAGGTCTTGCCCGGACCGGAGAGGGCGACATCAAACGCCTTGAGATTGACCACCCCCGAGTTCGCCGACGTCGAGCCGCCGCTCGCGGACGCCGCGACGTAGGCGTCGGTGAGGGTGTACTGCGGGGTCGAGCTCGCAGGTGGCGCGTAGATCTGGTACAGCGGGTCCATCCGGTCGGCCGTCTGGCTGATGATGACGCCCTGCTTGTCCACCTGGTCGGTGGTCTTGATGGCGCTCGGTGGCGGGCCGGCGCCAAAGGTCGGCGAGAGGCTCCACCCATCGCCGTAGGTGTAGAAGGACGACGGCGCGGTGATGTGGTAGCGCCCGAAGATGGCCGACTGGATCGAGAAGATGTCCTCTGGGTACTTGAGGTGCTGCTGCAGGTTCGCGGTCATGTACTTCATGGGGGTGAACAGGTTGGGGAACACCGACTCCCACGCCTGGAGGATCGGATCGGGATTCTGCTTGGTGGTGATGTCGTAGAGGGTCACCTTGCCCGTGTACGCATCGATGACGATCTTCACCGAGTTCCGCACGTAGTTGTACGAAGAGGGCAGCCCGTTGTCACTCGGGACGAGCTGGGTGTTCGCGTTCTGCGAGTAGGGGTACTGGTCGGTGGTCGTGTAACCGTCGAGCACCCAGTCGATATGGCCGCCGACGATCACCGCGTAGGGGTGCGCGTCGATCGAGAGGAATGGCGCCGCCTTCTGGGCCATCTGCACGACGTTGCGCACGAAGATGATCCGTGAGTTCGAGGTGATGAGATTCGAGAGGAACAAGTTGAGGTCCCCGAACTTGATCGCGAACATCGCTCGGGTGAAGAAGCCGCTCAACTTGACGCCCGCGCCGCCGTTGTAGTGCTGGAAGGTGGGCGTGTTCCCGACCTCGTAGTTGAGCTCTTGCTGCTTGGAGTCGGCGACGACGTACCCGCTCTGGCTGAGCCCGAAGTAGACGCCCGGCTCCGAGACGGTCGGGAACCCGCTCGCCGAGGTGGGCGGGATGTCCCTCTCGACATAGACGGGAAAGGTCGACGACTCCCTGTTGGACGCCGCCATCACGATGCCGAGGCCGTGGGTGAACTGGAGGTGCTGGTTCACCCACGACGACTGCGCCAGGCCCGACGAGGTGATCTCGCGCAGCCCCTCGATCACCGGCGTGAGCTTCCCGTCGATCATGTAGCGGTCCTCGCCCAGCATCGAGACCGAGTAGTAGTTCTGGAGCGCCTGGTTCACCTGGAACGTGCTCTGGCCGACGTCGCTTGATGGGTCCCACTGGCGGATGTCGCTGAGCGTTGCGGCGACGCCGGGCTGGGCGAGCACCGGCGTGCCCGAGACGGGCGAGAACGTCTTGATCTTGATGTCTTGGAGGTGGTACGCCGCGCGCGTCGCGGTGATGTTGCGCTGGACGTAGGGCAGCTCGAGTGAGCTCTGGGCGGGCGTCACCTTGAAGGCCTGCAGCGCCGCCGGGTAGATCACGCCGATCGCGAGCGCGACGAACGCCCAGAGCCCGATGGCGATCGCCGGGAGCGTCCAGCCGCGTTGGCGGATGTTGAAGAGCAGGATCGCCGCGGCGGCGAGGCACAGCCAGAAGAGCAGGGTCAGGGCCGGGATCCTCGCGTGCACGTCCGTGTAGCCCGCACCTTCCACCACGCCGTTCGTCGTCGAGGTCACCATGTGCCACCGTGCGACCAGGTACCCGCCTGCCTTCGCCACGGCGAGCAGCGCGACGAGGACCGACAAGTGCACCTTGACCGCGGGGCTGACACGAGGCGACACGCGAGCGGCCCTGATGCCGCCGTTCAGGTAGTGGAACACGACGGTGACCAGGATCATCGCGAACAGCGAGGCGAGCGCCCAGTCGACCACGAAGGTCAGGAACGGGAGCTTGAAGATGTAAAAGCTGATGTCCTTGTGGTTGAGCGGGTCTCGCACTCCGAAGTTCTTGGCGTGGGTGAAGAGCAGGAAGTTCTGCCACTGGCCGACCGCGCTCGAGGCCGCGATGAGGGCGAACACGATGGCGAGCAGCGCGTAGAGGCGACCCGCGAAGGGCCGGACCGCGCCCCGGAACCGACGGACGAGCTCGTCCTCGGGGGCGTCGAGGAACAGCTCGGATGGACCGAGGCGGTTGCACAGAAGGAGGTTGGCCCACATCGCGAGGAAGAAGAGGAGCCCAAGGGTGAGGAAGAGCCCGAGCTTGGTCTCGAGCATCGTGCTGAACACCTGGTGCTCGTTCGTCGACACGTCGGATATCGACGAGTACCACAGCGAGTCCGTGTAGATCGAGGCGATCGTCCGGAGCGAGAACGCGACGATGACGAGGACCGCGAGCACCACCACGATGACGATCCGGCGGCGTGACCGCCCCCTCGGGGCCATGTCGGCGGAGCTTCGCACCGGCCGAGCCTACGGTGCCGGGTTCTCGAGGTGGTGCTCTACGCGGGCAGCACGGTGCACCGGCATCCCGCGTGCAGTGGCGGAAGCCTCGTCGCAGCACCCATCCCGTGGGTCGCACCGACCGACGTGCACTGCTCGCACGGTGGCTCTGCGGGCGCGACGACGAAGCGAGTGGCCCGGCCCACCGCGGCTGCGGCGACGCCCTCGTGGAACGCCCGGAGCGCGAGGTCAGCGCAGAGGCGCTCGGTGCGCGCGCCGCGCCAGTCTCGGTACGCCGCGGTGACACGCTCGGTGCCGTCCTTGCCGTTGTCGTTCGTCATCCGCTTCCTGAGGGCGGTGACGAGCGTCGCGGCAAGGTCCTCGGCAAGCCCGGCGAGCACGCCGTCGTCGACCTCGGGCCCGACGACCCCGCCCTCGCTCGCGGCGAAGGAGCGCCCTGCATTGGCGGCATCGCGCAGCGGCTCGACCGAGGCGAGCGCGTAGCGGTCGCGCTGGTCACGCTCCTTTTCGAGCCGCTCGGCCACGCCCGAGCCCTCGATCCCCCGGACCCGCTCGAGCGCGGCGTTCTGATCGTCTTGGAGGGCGCGCTTGACCTTGCGAACGAGCCCGTCCCTCGGGCCCGCCGCCATCTCGTCTCGCCGCTGCAGGATCGCCCCGATGGGCGTGTCGGGCCGGACGGTGGCCCGGGACGCCGTGCGGACCTCCTCGGCACCGCGCTCTTCGAGCGAGGCCTTTCGCAGCTTGGCGAAGATCTCTTCGACGGCATCGGGGTCCTCGATCTCGTGCTCGGCCGTGGCCGAGCCCGACGGATGCTCGGGCGCGGGCTGCTCGAAGCTCTCCGCGCCCACCGACGGCGGCGACGGACGTGACTTGAGCAGCTCGATCGCTGCCTTGCGCGCGCGGTCGTCGGAGCCCTCGAGGTCCGCGAGCGCGGCGTCGACGGTCGTGCGAAGGCCCTGCACCGACGAGACGAGCGAGTCGCGCGCCGCGCGAAGCTGCTCGACCTGTATGTGCAACGCCTTTCGTCGCACGAGCAGGTCGGCGAGCACCTTTCGTCGAGTCTCTTGGGACTCGTCGACGATGGTCCGCCCCTGCTCGCGCGCACGGTCGATGAGCATGTCGCTGTTGGTCTTCGCGGTGTCGACCAGCCGCTCGGCCGCGCCGCGCGCGTCCGTCTCGATCCCCGCCGCGGCCTGCTCGGCCTCAGAGACCGTGGAGGACGCGTGCGACTGCGCCTCGACAGTGAGGGCCGCCGCTCGGTCCTGGGCCTCGCCGAGCAACTCGCTGCTGCGGGCCTGTGCGGCCGTGACGACGCGCTGGGCCTCTTCGTGGGCGCTGCGAAGGATGGCCGCGCTCTGGGTGCCGAGGGCGCTCGCGAGCGTCGCCTCGTCGATGACGGGGTGCGTGGCGCGGCGCTCGGCGTCCGCGACGTGCTCACGAAGCTCGGCGATCCGTCGCTCGGCCCCGGCGAGCTCGCGCGCCACCTGCTCGAGATAGGAGCGGACTTCTCGCGGGTCGTAGCCTCGACGCGATGGTGTGAACGTCGCACGGGCGACGTCGCCCGAGGCGATCCGCGAAGACGAGATGGTGGTCCTGTCTTCCATGTGGCTTCGAGCCTACGACGTCGGGCTCTCGCTGACCGGCTGCTCACGAGCCGAGAAAGCCGACGGCGCTGCGCCGCTGAGCCGCTCGATAGCCGCGAGCGCCTGCTGGAGCGTGGCCACTTTGATCACCTTCAGCCCGCCCGAGGCAGCGGAGCGCGCGTCGGTGTAGTTGCTGCCCGGCGGCACCAGGAACACCGTCGCCCCCGCGTTCTCGACCGCGATCGTCTTCTGTGGGAGCCCACCCACCGCGAACACGTTGCCGTTCGGGTCGATCTCCCCGGTCGCGGCGATCTTGAGGTCGCCCGTGATCGACGTCTTCGACAGGGAGTCCATGATTCCGAGTGTCATCGCGAGGCCTGCCGAGGGCCCGCCGATGTTGGCGGTGTTGATGGAGACCGACACGGGGAAGTGCCACTGGAAGGCATTCTCGAGCCCGATCCCGAGCCATACCGTCGCGGACTCGTGGCCTGCGCAGCCCGTCGTCCCGGCGTTGGGCGGCACCGCCGAGGTCGGCGACTCCACGAGCTGTGGTCGTGCGTAGGTGATCGTGCCGTCGGCCGTGATGTGCGCGTGCTCGACCTTGAGGGCGACTGGTCGACCCGGCACCGCGCGGTCCAGCGCGTCGATGAGTCCGCACCGGCTCGAGACCGCGAGGCCTCTCGCCCCGACGATGCGATCCGCGACCGACAGGACCTGGGACGCGGGCGCGTTCGTCGCGACCGCGCCCACCGTGGCGCCGGCGTGCCGGTCCGTCACGTCCAGATGCAGCGCGCGCATGGCGGCCGCCTTCGCGTCGTTCTGCGAGTCGTACATCTGGAGGTAGGACTGGGCGTAGAGCTGCGCGATGGGCACGCCGCCTTGGATGAGATCGGAGCCGGGGACGACGACCTCCTCGCGGCCGGGATGGATCTCGGCCCACAACAGCTGCCACACGGTGAGCTGCGTCAGGTAGACGTCGGTAAGCAGGATCGTCTTGCGTGTCGCGCTGTGCGGATGGCCGGCGACCGAGATGAGCGGCCCGACGGGCTGGGCGACCCCTGGGGTGATCGCGAAGGAGTTCGTCATGTGCTTGAGCGACCAGACGAACAGCCCGATGATCGCGATGAGGATCACCAGTCCCGCGATGCGTGCGCGGCCGCGGCGTGGTGGTTCACTGGTGCCGTGCGTGACGATGCCGACACCGTAGCCACCGAGGCTCGCGAGGTCGTCCTTGCCGGCTTCGCGCCCGAGGACCATGGCGCGGTGACTGCGGGGCTCTCCAGTCCTGAGCCGATGGTCCGTGCGAGGGCGCTCGGTGCGGCAGCTCGCCTTGGTCCGCGATCGGTCCCACAGCGGGTGCACGGGATCCTCGACGACTCGCCGATCGTCCGCCGGCGAGCCTGCCAGCTGGAGGCGCGCTCCCCTCGTCGCAGCGTCCGGGTCACCGACGCGCTGATCTCGAGGCTGGACGACGCCGATGAGCTCGTCGTCGTCGCGGCCGCGGACGCACTCGGGGAGGTTCGGGCGCGTGCCGCCACGGGCGCTCTCTCGAGCCTCGCGGGCGCGCACGCCGACGCGAGGTGCCGCGAGGCCGCGGTCGCCGCGCTCGGCAACATCGGCGATGACGCGGGTCTCGGCGCGATCTTGTCGGCGCTCGACGACAAGCCAGCGATACGTCGACGCGCGGTCGTCGCGCTGTCGGCCTTCAGCGGCACGCTCGTGGAGGTCGCGCTCGCTCGGGCGCTCGAGGACAAGGACTGGCAGGTGCGTCAGGCAGCCGAGGCGCTCCGCGACGCGGCGCGCGAGGCGCCAGTCGGTTAACGCTCCGCGGACGCGAACAGCTGCGAGAGCCGGCCGAGGTCCTCGAGGCACCGTCCCGCACCGAGGACGACGGCCTCTGCAGGCGCCTCACACGTGTGCACCGGCACCTCGGTGCGCTCGCACAGCTGCTCGACGATGCCGTCGAGCATCGAGCCGCCGCCAACGACGTGCATGCCGTGCACCAGCACGTCCTGTGCGAGGTCGGGCGGCGCGTCGGCGAGGCAGTCCGCAGAAGAGCGCACGATCTGCTGGACGTGGTCTGCGATCGCGCGGTGCACGTCGTCGCCAGAGACGACGAGCGAGTACGGCGCACCGTCGGTCGTGCGCCGGGCGGGCACCTCGGCCTGCCTCGGCCGGGCGTGCTCAGAGGCTGTCCCCACCGACATCTTGAGTGCCTCAGCGGTCGCCCCCGTGATGACGGCGTCGGCATGCTGGCGGACCCACGCAGCAATGTCCGCGTCGAGGTCGTCCCCGCCGATGCGGATCGAGGCAAGCGAGACGATGCCGCCGAGCGAGATGACCGCGACCTCCGTGGTGCCCGCGCCGGCGACGGCGACCGAGCTCGCCACCGGGTCGTGGATCGGCAGCCCGAGCCCGATGGCCGCGGCGATGGGCGCCTCAAGGAGGTGCGCGTGCGCGGCGCCGGCGCGGCGAGCCGCCTGGCGCAGTGCGCGCCGCTCGATCGCGGTCGCCGAGGCGGGCACCGTGAGCAGCACCCGGGGGCGCGAGAACCGCCCCATGCCGCACCGCTCGAGCACGCCGTGCAGCAGGCGGGCTGCGACGTCGAAGTCCGTGGTGGCGCCCTTGTGCATCGGTCGGAAGGCGACGACGTGCCGCGGCGTGCGACCGACCAGCTCGACGGCCTCATGACCGAGGGCGACGACCGTGCCGTTGCGGGTGTCGATGGCCACGACGGTCGGTTCGGCGAAGACAAGACCCGCCGACTCGGTGGCGACCCTCGTCATGGACGTGCCCACGTCGATCGCGAGGGTCGGCGCCACGGCCCAGATGGTAGGGGCGACACCCCCGGGTCCACCTGCCTCGCTACCCTTGTACAGGTGTTCCGGCGCCTCCGCTACTTCCTCGAGATGCGCGGCAGCCATCGGTCGATGGGTGCCCCTGCGCCCTCCGAGCGGCCCTGGGTCCATCCCGCTGAGCTGCCGGGCTCCTTCGAAGAGGCGGCCATGCCACCGGTGCGGTCTTCGGGGTCACGCAGATTCCAGGTGCTCGTGGGCACCGCCGCCTGCGCGCTCCTCCTGACCGGTGGCGTGTTCCTTGCTGCACCGAGCGCCTCGCAGCCGGCTGGCGCGTCGGTCGGCCCTCGCATCGCCACGTCGCTCTCGGCGGTGCCGTCGCCAGACGGACCGGCCGCGAACTCGCTGCTCGCCCTCGTGATCTACGAGGGTCAGCATCTCGGGACCGCGACCGCGCTCGTCCTGCCGCCCGGGGACCTCGCCGTGACGTCCACGCCGATTCCGGCAGGCTCGTCGGTCGTCGGGGTCCGCGTCGGCCAGCGCGCCATCTCCCTCAGCGTGGTGGGCACCGACCGTCTCTTGGGCGTCACGGTGCTTCGCCTTGCGTCGTCCGACCCGACGACCCCGACGGCGCCGCTCGCCGCCGCGGTGTCCACGGACGGTGCGCCGCTCACCCTCACCGCGCTCGCCGCGGTCCGAGGCGTCGTCACCCCCACGCAGTTCGAGTTCGCCGCGGCGTACCTCTCCTCGAGCGAGGACGCCACGAGGGTCGGTCGCTCCACGATCGCCGTGACCCATGGCACCTCGCTCATTGGCGACATCGCCGGCACCGTCATCCTCAACGGGCAGGGACGAGCGGTCGCGGTCTCGGTCCCCGCGCTCGGGTCGTCTGCCTTCGTGCCCGCGACGTTCCTCGAGCAGCTCGCAGAGCGCATCGTGCTCGGCAACACCGCCGGCCACGGCTGGCTCCAGCTCACGGGCACCGCGGCGCCGACGGGCGGGGCGCGCGTCGTCGAAGTGACCCCCCGGGGAGCCGCATGGGGGGCGGTCCGCCCGGGCGACACGATCGTGGCCGTCAACTCGATTCGGGTGCGCACCATGGCGGACATCGGCTCGATCCTCTACACGAGCTCGCCCGGACAGCTGCTCGTGCTCTCCGTCGTGCACGACGGTCACCTCCGCGCCGTCGACGTGACGCTCGCCGCCTCCCCGTAGGCTCGGGGCCATGACCGGCCCGTCAAACGGGTTCGAGGGGTTGCTCGGCGACCTCCTGAAGGCGATGGGCGGCAGCCCGGCCGCCGCCTGGTTCGACGCCGCGAGGGCCCTGGCCGTGAGCGTCGTCGCCGACGACCACGAGGCGTACAACCCGGACCCGGTGACGCGCATCAAGCTCGAAGAGCTGGCCCGGGTCGTGTCGCTGCACGTCGCGGAGGTCACCGGTGACGCGGTCGACGCGGTCGTCGAGCCCGTCACCCGCGCAGCATGGGGCGTCGCGGCCCTCACGTCATGGCGCCCGAGGCTCGAGCCCCTCGTCGCGTCGGCGTCCGCCCAACCAGAGTCGTCCGACGCGCTCGACGACGAGCACACCGACGCCGCGACCGCGATGCTCGCGAAGTTCGCGTCCTCCATGGGGCCGATGTTCCTCGGGCTTCAGGTGGGGTCGACCGCGGGACACCTCGCTGAGCGCGCGCTCGGCTCCTCGGCATTTCCCCTCCCCTGGCCCGACGCGAGCCACGCGCTGATCGTCGTTCGGAACCTCGATCAGTTCGCCGAGGACTGGAGCCTCGACCGCGATGCCGTGGCCGCATTCACGATCTCGCGCGAGCTCGCGATGCGAGCGGTCTACTCGAGACCTTCGATCGCCACGTACGTCGAGGGTCTGCTCGACGCCGCGACGGCCGCACAGATGTCGATGCAAAAGACGCTGCTCGACCGACTCGGGGAGGCCGACGGCGTGGAGGACCTCTCCCGCCTGCTCGGCGACCCGGAGGCATTCGTCGAGGGGCTCTGGGGCCACGAGCTCCCCGAGGGCGGCCGCGCCCACGACGCGCTCAACGCGGCGGTCACCGCCATCAGCGCGTACGTCGACGAGGTGGCACGCGTCGTCGCGTCGAGGATCCTCGGCGACGCAGCACGTCTCGCCGAGGCCTGGCACCGGCATCGCACGGGCGACAGCAAGGGCGCCGAGGCGGCGGCGGCGATGTTCGGCGTCGACCTCTCGAAGGAACGGGTCGACCTGGGTGCCACCTTCGTCGCGGGGGTCATCGAGCGCGACGGCTTCGACGCCCTCGCGCGGCTCATCACGAGCGCCGAGGGGCTGCCCACCCCCGCAGAGATCGTCGCGCCGGGGCTTTGGCTCGCGCGGACGTCCCTGCCGACCCTTGGCAGCGACGGGCAGGGCTAGCTGCGTTGCTCGGTCTCTTCTTCGTCGAACCCGAGGTCCCACTCGAGGGCCAGTTGCTCGCGCTCGGCGTCGCGAGCGACGCGCTCACGGTTCCGGCGGAACTGCGGGTCGTGGGGTGGCAGGAGCACGAGGCGAGCGTTGGCACGATCCGCGAAGGACTGGATCGTCTCTTCGTTGCCCCAGTCGCTCTGGATCTCCCAGTGGGGTGCGACGGGCCCGAGGTAGACGATGCGGACGTGCCCGACAGGCTCGAAGGGCTCGACGACGTCGTCATGGGCCTGGGTCATGTGGGCTCCTTGTCGGGGATGAGAGAAGGGTAGGAGGAGAAGCGTGGGCACGTATCCGCTGGCCGCAGCATCCTGTGGATCCCGGTTGCGCGGGGCGACGTCACGTGAAACATTGCACGTGGATGCGCTTGTGGAGCAAGCCTTCATATGCAAGTGTATTACTGCGTTGGAGGAGGGGACAAATGACTACCGAGTGGATGGCTGACGGCAAGTGCCGAGAGGTCCCGCCGGAGACGTTCTTCCCGAGTGACGGGCTCGGCGTGATCAGGGCACAGCGCATCTGTGCGACGTGCGACGTGTCATCGGAGTGCTTGGAGTACGCCCTTGCGAATCACATCGATCATGGTGTGTGGGGCGGCAAGTCCGAGCGCGAGCGGCGGCGCATCCTGCGCACGCGGCGTCGCGGCTCACTCTCCGCACTGCACAGCTGAGCGCTGAGCAGCACGGCGCACTCGTGTGCGCCGCCAACCTCAGTGAGGGACGCGACCACGCGGTGCTGGCCGCGCTGCGCGCGTCGGCCGGCGATGCGCTCTGCGACACGCACGTCGACGTCGACCACCACCGGTGCGTGCTCACCATGGCATCCGCGGCCCCGGGATTCCCAGCACGCCTCCTCGACCTCGCCCAGGTCGCCACTGACCTGATCGATCTTCGCGCGCACCGTGGGGTCCATCCCCGGCTCGGCGCCCTCGACGTCGTGCCGTTCGCCCCCCTCCATGGGACCTCGCTCGACGAGGCAGTCGCAGCCCGCGACGAGGTCGCAGCTGGCCTGGGCTTGCTCGGGATCCCGGCCTTTCGCTACGGGCCGCTGGCGGACGGGACCACGCGGTCGCTCCCCGAGCTGCGGCGGCGCGCCTTCGTGGACCTCTCCCCGGACGCTGGCCCGCCCGAGCCGCACCCGACCGCGGGGGCGACGGCAGTCGGCGCGCGGCTGCCGCTCGTCGCCTGGAACGCATGGGTCCAGGGCGCGAGCCTCGAAGAGACGCGGCGGGTCGCGGCGTCCGTGCGCACCGTGCACGTGCGGGCCCTCGGGCTCGAGGTCGAGGGCGCAACCCAGGTGAGCTGCAACCTGGTGGACCCGGTCACCGAGCCCCCGCACGTCGTGTTCTCGAGGATCGAGGCACTGCTCCCCGAGCACGCCCACGTCGTGCGCTGCGAGCTGGTCGGACTCGTCCCTGACCGGGTCCTCGACGTCGTGCCGCGGTCCTGGTGGGAGCGGCTCGACCTGTCAGAGGAGCGATCTGTCGAGTGGGCCGCAGCAAGGATCGGCGTCGGGACGGGCTGATCCGCTCCCTGGCGACCTCAGCTGGCCGAGGCTGCGCGGCGCTCGATCGCCCTCGCACGGCGCAGGCGGCGGCGCTCGCGCTCGCTCATCCCGCCCCAGATCCCGAACTTCTCACCGTTGTCGAGGGCGAACTCCAGGCAGTCGTTCTGCACGACACAGCCTCGACAGACCTCCTTGGCCTCTTTGGTGGACGCGCCTCGCTCCGGGAAGAAGAGGTCCGGGTCGACCCCCATGCAGTTCGCACGGGCTTGCCAGCCGCGCTCCTCGAGCCCTCCCAGAATCGACACGATCTCCATAAGACCTCCCCCGGGGCGCCGCCTCTGATGGCACCCCTGTAGTTACACGGGTGTCATCTTGGGCGATCCTGGATGAAATTGCAAGCGAAATTGGGTAATGGGTCGTCAGTTTCACCATGTCGCACCCCACTCCGACACTGGACCGGTGAGCCAGTGTCAGACCTATCGCTTCCGGGTCTATCCGACCGTCAAGCAAGCGAGCGCCCTCGATCGCGCCCTTCGACTGCAGTGCGAGCTACTGACCCGCTGCACTATTCAGCCAGTCGCGCGCAGCGTGCGCCGGTGCTGGAGGAAGTCGGCGAGCACGTAGCTGCCGAGATCGTCACGGCTCGGATAGAACGTCCGACCGCCGTTGACCTTGCCGATCTGCTCGACGAAGGGGAACTGCGTCCGCTCGAGGTCGAGGGCGAACGTGTTGATCGTGATCCCCGCTCGGGTGCAGCGCAGCACCTCGGCCATCGTCCGTCGGAGCGTCTCGTTCGTCGGCGGGTAGTGGAAGTAGGGCTCGCCGGTGTCGTCGAGGTGCGCGGTCGGCTCACCGTCGGTGATGACGAGGATCTGGCGCGTCCCGTGCTCCTTCGAGAGCATCCGGCGACCGAGCGCGAGCGCGTGCTGCAGGTTCGTGCCGTAGATGTAGTCCCACATCACCGTCGGGAGCTCCTCGACCTGGATCTCCCGGGCGATCTCGGAGAACACGACGACCGACAGGAAGTCCCTCGGGAAACGCGTGCGGATGAGCGTCGCGAGCGCGATCGCCATCTTCTTCGCCGGCACGAAGTTGTCCCGCATCGGCATCGACATCGACAGGTCGATGGCGAGCACCGTCGCCGAGCGGACGAGCGCCTCGTGCTCCACGATCTCGAAGTCCCGGGGCTCGAGGCGGACCGGCACGCCCTTGCCGCCGCGCGCGACCGCGTTGTGCACGGTCCTTGGCAGGTGCAGGTTGAACGTGTCGCCCGGCTCCCAGGGCCGCGAGACCTCCTCGCGATCGTTGCCGAGGCCCGTCTTGGTCGCGGTGTGCCCCCCCAACGCGCCGTTGCGGAGCCGGTCGAACAGGTCCCGAAGCGCCCTCGCGCCAAGCCGCCGCACGCCGTGCGCGGTGAGTTCGAGCCGTCCGCCGCGGCGGTCGATCAGCCCGGCGTCGGTGAGCTCGCGCACGAGCTGGTTGAGCCGCTCGACGCTGCGAGCAGCGTCCTCGCCCAGGTCGCGGCGCACCGCGTCGATGTCGATCTCGGGCAGCGCGGCCGCGGCGTTGTCAGAGCTGAGCAGCTCTTCGAGCCGCTCGAGGTCACCCAGCTGGCCCGTGACGTCCGTCGCCTCGTCGAGCGAGAGCGGCCGGCTGCCCTCGAAGGCGTAGCCCCTCGAGCCGTCGAACTCGGGGAACGCGCGCGAGAGGTTCGCCGCGAGCCGGTTCATCGAGAAGCTGAGGTCGAGGTCCTCGAACAGCGACTGGCTCAGCCGCTCGAGCTCGGCGCGCTGCTCGGGCGACAGCGACTCGAACATCGCCCGTGCCGCCGCCATGCGGCGCGCGAGCTGCTCGAGCAGCTCGTCGAGGCTCTCGGCAGGGCCGAACAGGTCGCCGTAGGCGTCCATGAACGCCTCGAAGGTGGGATCGAGCGGCTCGCCTCGCCCACGTTGCTCCAGCATGCGGCTGAGCGCGTCCATGCCCTCGCGCATCCGGCGGAGCTGCTCGGGATCGGGCTCTGCGAGCGCGCCGCGCATCGCCTCGAAGTACGACCCCAGCAGCTGCTCACGCAACTCGCCGAGCAGCTGCTCGAACTGCTCGCGTGCCTCTGAGGAGACGAACTCGTAGTGGCGCATCGCCTCGACCCGCGGCGCGAAGCGGTCGGGCAGGACGTCGAGCTCGACCGAGCGCTCCGCCACCACGTCGTCGGTCACCTGCTGACGGCGCTCGTCGCCGGACGCCGCGGCGTCCTCGCTGAGGGCGCGCAGCGCGTCGCGCTCGGTCGCCTCGACCTTGTCCAGGCGGTCCTGGAACTCGGCGAACTGCTCGTCGGGGTCACCGCGCTCGAGCAGCTCTTGGCGTCGGCGGCGAGCGCGCTCCATGAGCTCGCGGAGTCCCTCGAGCCGCTCGCCGTCGGGCGTGCGCATCCCGCGGCGCAGCAGGCGGTTGAGCGCGTCGGAGAGGTCGCCACCTTCCAAGAGGTCGTCGGTCAGCGCGTCGAGGAGTGCCTCGGCGTCGAGGTCGTCGTCGTCGCCGCTCCCGTCAAAGCGGCGGTAGCCGTACCTCGCGCTCATCAGCGTCGACGCTGGCGGTACAGCGCTCTCGGCCCCGAGGCGTCCTTGCTCAGCCGCTTGGTCAGGTGGAGCCCCTCGAGCAGGAACTCGAGGGCCGCGGCCATCTCCTCGGTGCCGGCGTCCTCGCCCGCGATGCGCCGGGTCGCGGGCTCGAGCACCGGGAGGGCCTCGAGGACCTCGGTGTAGTCCTGGGCGTCGAGGTCGTCGCCGACATGGACCACGACCTCGTCGTCGAACGCCGCGACGATCTCGGCGGCGTCCTCGAGCACCACGTGCTCGCGGAAGACGAGGAGCACCGACGCCGCGACCAGCTGGGCGACGACGTCGGCCTCGCGTCCCTCTTCCATCGCCTCGATCTCGATCTTGCCCTGCGTCGAGGCGACGACGGCGGCGAGGTCGCTCACGCGGGGCACCACGGCGCTGCCGTGCGTGCGCAGCGTGCGGCGAAGCGCGTTCGCGACGACGCTCTCGTAGTTGGCGATCGTGAGTCGCACCGACACGCCGCTGCGCTGGTTGACCATCGGGCTGCGGCGAGCGAGCTGGGAGATCTGGACGATCGCGAGCTCGATGAACCAGGGCACGGCGATGGGGACGCCCGTGGGGGGCAGCGATGCCTCGTTCCTCGCGATCTCGAGCTCGGTGTCGACGTCGCGCGGGTAGTGCGTGCGGATCTGCGCGCCGAACCGGTCCTTGAGCGGCGTGATGATCCGGCCCCGGTTCGTGTAGTCCTCGGGGTTCGCGGTCGCGACGAGGACGAGGTCGAGGGGGAGCCGGATCCGGTGGCCGCGGATCTGGATGTCGCGCTCCTCGAGCACGTTGAGGAGGCCCACCTGGATGCGCTCGGCGAGGTCCGGGAGCTCGTTGACCGCGAAGATCCCCCGGTTCACGCGAGGGACGAGGCCGAAGGAGAGCGCCTGCTCGTCGGAGAGGTACCGGCCCTCGGCGATCTTGATCGGGTCGATCTCGCCGATGAGGTCCGCGATCGTCGTGTCGGGGGTCGCGAGCTTCTCGCCGTAGCGCTCGGATCGGTGGACCCAGGACACCGGGGTCTTGTCGCCGTGCGCCTCGACGAGCTCGATGGCGCGCCTCGAGACCGGCGCGAACGGATCGTCGTTGATCTCACTCGTGGCCACGATCGGCAGCCACTCGTCGAGGAGGCCGACGAGCGAGCGAAGGATCCTCGTCTTCGCCTGGCCCCGCTCGCCAAGGAGGATGACGTCGTGGCCGGCGAGGATCGCGTTCTCGAGCTGGGGCAGCACGGAGTCCTCGTAGCCGAGGATGCCGAGCGCGAGCGGCTCGCCGTCGGCGATGCGGCGCTCGAGGTTCTCGCGGAGCTCCTGGGCGACGGGTCGCGACGTCCACCCGCTGTCGCGGAGCGCGCCAATGGTGCTCGCAAGGCGTGTCGGTGCGTGCGGAACGGGTGCCGCGAGATCGCTCATGGCCCCGAGCGTACGTCGCCGGCGAACGTGGCGTGACTGCGAGAGGCGGTCTCCGGGGGTCCCGTCGAGCCCTGCATAGGATGGCGCCGGCCCGAATTTCGGGCGAGCGACGGTGCAGGGAGGAGACGCGTGGCGACTGTCACAGGATCCGCGGGCCCTGCCACGGAGTCCACGCCGGTCGCCCTGCCACGGCGCGGCGGGCCGAGTGTCATGACCCTGCGCCAGGACCGCTGGTGGATCCAGCCCCTCGTCACCTTCTCGATCCTCTTTGCCTTCGTCGTCTACGTCACATGGGCTGGCTTCCAGAACCGGAACTACTACGTGGGCGTGGCGGGCCACCCCTACCTGATCAGCCCCCTGTACTCCCCCTGCATCGCGCACTCGTGCGTCTCGGGCTCCACGATCCGAGGCTTCCACCTCTCGTGGTGGAGCTTCTCGCCGGCGCTGCTGATCCTCATCATTCCGGGCGGGTTCCGGGTCACCTGCTACTACTACCGCCGCAGCTACTACCGGGCCTTTTGGTGGTCGCCGCCCTCCTGCGCGGTCCAGGACCACCACTCGAAGTACACCGGCGAGACGCGGTTCCCGCTCATCCTGCAGAACACGCACCGGTACTTCTTCTACCTCGCGTTCCTCGTCAACATCATTCTCACCTACGACGCGATCGTGGCCTTCACCTCGCCGGGCGGGAACTTTGTCGTCTCCATCGGCACGCTCGTGCTCGTGGTGAACGCCGCGCTGCTGTGGCTGTACACGCTCAGCTGCCACGCCTGTCGGCACCTGTGCGGCGGCCACGTGCGCAAGTTCAGCGACCACCCCATCCGCCAGCGCCTGTGGAAGATCACGACGCCGCTCAACGCGCGACACATGCAGTTCGCCTGGGCAAGCCTCATCGTCGTGGCGCTCACCGACGTGTACGTGCGACTGGTCGCGAGCGGCGCGATCTCCGACGTGAAGCTGTTCTAGGAGCCCCGTGCCGAACCACGAGACCGAGCACCAGGACTACGACGTCCTCATCGTCGGCGCCGGGGGGGCGGGGCTCCGCGCTGCCATCGAGTCCACGAGGCGCGGGCTGCGAACGGTGATCCTGACCAAGTCGCTGCTCGGCAAGGCGCACACGGTCATGGCAGAGGGCGGCGTCGCCGCGGCGATGGGCAACGTCTACCCCGAGGACAACTGGAAGGTGCACTTCCGCGACACGATGCGCGGCGGCAAGATGCTCAACAACTACCGGATGGCTGAGCTGCACGCCCAGGAGTCACCCGATCGCGTGCACGAGCTCGAGGCGTGGGGCGCGCTCTTCGACCGCACCAGCGACGGGCGCATCCTGCAGCGCGACTTCGGCGGCCATCGCTTCGCGAGGCTCGCACACGTGGGCGACCGAACCGGCCTCGAGATGATCAGGACCCTGCAGCAAAAGGTCGTCTCGATGGGCGTCGACGTCGTGATGGAGTGCAAGGTGCTCCGCCTCGTCAACGACGCGGACGGCCGCATCGCCGGGTGCGTGGCGTACCACCGGCCGAGCGGCGGGTTCGTGACGTTCTCGGCGCCCGCGATCGTGCTCGCGACCGGCGGCGTCGGGAAGTCCTGGAAGTACACGTCGAACTCGTGGGAGTCGACCGGCGACGGCCACGCGCTGGCCCTGTGGGCGGGTGCACAGCTGATCGACATGGAGTGCATCCAGTTCCACCCCACCGGCATGGTGTGGCCCCTCAGCGTGCGAGGGCTGCTCGTCACCGAGGGCGTCCGCGGGGACGGTGGGGTGCTGCGCAACTCGAGCGGCGAACGGTTCATGTTCAACTACGTCGCCGACATGTTCCGCGCCGAGACGGCCGACTCCGAAGAGGAGGCCGACCGCTGGTACGACGACCACAGCGCGGGTCGGCGTCCCCCCGAGCTCCTGCCGCGCGACGAGGTCGCCCGGGCGATCAACACCGAGGTCAAGGCCGGCCGGGGCACGCCGCACGGCGGCGTCTACCTCGACATCGCCTCGCGCCGCTCCGCGGAGTTCATCCGGCGCCGGCTCCCGTCGATGTACCACCAGTTCATGGAGCTGGCCGGCGTCGACATCACGCGCGAGCCGATGGAGATAGGCCCGACGTGTCACTACATCATGGGCGGCGTGCGCGTCGACGCCGACACCGCCGCCACGTCCGTGCCCGGACTCTTCGCCGCGGGCGAGGTGGCCGGCGGCATGCACGGCTCGAACCGCCTCGGCGGCAACTCGCTCAGCGACCTGCTCGTCTTCGGACGGCGTGCCGGGATGGGGGCCTCGGACTACGTCGCGGCGGGCCAGCAGGCCGCGGCCCTCGACGCGGCCGCCGTGGACGCGGTGATCGACGAGGCCGTCGCGCCGTTCGCGCGCGAGGAGGGTGAGAGCCCGTACCAGATCCAGCACGATCTCCAAGAGCTGATGCAGACCAACGTCGGCATCATCCGGACCGGCACCGAGCTCGTCGCGGCGATCACCGCGCTCGACGAGCTCGCGGCTCGCACGGCGAACCTGGCGGTCACCGGCCCGCGCGCGTACAACCCAGGCTGGAACCTCGCGACGGACCTCCCGAGCATGCTCACCGTGTCGCGGTGCACGGCTCTCGGTGCGATCAACCGCACCGAGAGCCGCGGCGGGCACACCCGGGAGGACTTCCCGACACCCGATGCCGAGCTGGGCAAGGTCAACTTCGTCCACTCCCAACCAAGCGGCGGTGGGTACCGCGAGGAGGTCAAGACCGTGCCGGAGCCGATTCTCGAGATCCCGGCCGAGCTGCGCGAGATCCTCGAGGCCTCGACGTGACCGACGAACTCACCCTCCGGGTGTGGCGTGGCGACGCCGGGGGCGGCCGATTCGAGGACTACCGGCTGGAGCGCGTCGAGGGCGAGGTCGTGCTCGACGTCGTCCATCGGCTCCAGTCGACCCAGGCACCGGACCTCGCCTGCCGCTGGAACTGCAAGGCCGGCAAGTGCGGCAGCTGCTCTGCAGAGATCAACGGCATGCCGAAGCTCATGTGCATGACGCGGGTCGAGCAGCTCGACACCGAGGTCATCACGGTCGCGCCCATGCAGACCTTCCCGATCATCCGCGACCTCGTCACGGACGTCTCGTTCAACTACGAGATGGCGAAGAAGGTGCCCGCGTTCAGCCCTCCCGAGCCGCCCGAGGGGGGCTATCGGATGCAGCAGGTGGACATCGCGCGGGGCCAGGAGTTCCGCAAGTGCATCGAGTGCTTCTTGTGCCAGGACGTCTGCCACGTGATCCGGGACCACGAGGAGAACAAGCCGAGCTACGCGGGGCCACGCTTCTTCATCCGCTACGCCGAGCTCGAGATGCACCCGCTCGACACGAACGACCGACGAAGCCTCGTCCGCGAGCAGATGGGGCTCGGGCTGTGCAACATCACGAAGTGCTGCACNNTCACCGACAACGCCATCATCCCGCTCAAAGAGCGCGTCGTCGGCGCCAGCTACGACCCCGTTGCCTGGCTCGGCCGAGTCGTCCGGCGCAAGAAGGTGCGCTCTGCCGACGAGGCGTCCGTGCAGCCCGCGCCCTAGTGCCCGCTGCACTGTTCACCGACGAGTGGCTGGCCGAGTGCAACCTCGCGCTCGGCGAGCTGTCCGCGCCGCTCACGACCGGCACTGATCGTCTCGTCGTCACCGAGCTCATCGCGCAGGCGCCAGCGGGCCGGCACGGCGCGATCACGCTCGTCGCGGACGCAGGCGGCGTGCGCCTCGCTCCGGGAGAGGACCCCGCTGCATCAGCCTGGCTCACCGTCTCGATGCACGACGCCGAGGCGCTGCACGCGGGCTTGCTCGACCCCGCCCGCGCGCTCGTCGAGGGCCGGATCCGGATTCGCGGCGACTTCCGCGCGGTCGTCGAGGCTGTCGGGCTGCTCGCCGCGGCGCATGACGCGCTGCGAGCGCGTGCCGCTGGGAACTGATCGGCGCCGTCCTCAGACCGGGGGCTCGGGGTCGTACTGGATCACGTGCCGCACCTCGCGCGCCCGCTCCGTCGACTGGAGCCGGGCCACGAGGTGCAGCGCCATGTCGATCCCTGACGACACCCCCGCGGACGTGACGGTGTCCCCGTCGTCCACGAACCGCACGTCGCGTCGCACGTCGATCGACGGATCGAGTGACGCCAGGTGGTCGAGCGAGGCCCAGTGCGTCGTCGCAGGCCGCCCGGCGAGCAGGCCAGCGGCCGCAAGGACGAGCGAACCGGTGCACACCGAGGCGAGGAGCGGCACGCGCTCGCGCATCGAGCGGACCCACTCGAGGTGGGTCTCGTCAGCGAGGAGCGGGCGCGTCCCCTGCCCGCCGGGGTAGACGAGCACGTCGAGGTCCGGCGCGTCCTCGACGGCGACGTGGGGCCGAACGACGAGGCCCTTGGCGCCGCGCACCTCGGCTCCGCCGTCGGACATCGTGGCGACGGACCAGCCGTCCTCGGGCGCGTGGGCGCACCAGGCACCGAACACCTCGTAGGGGCCGATCGCGTCGAGCTCCTCGAAGCGGTCGAAGAGGAAGATCCCAATCCGTCGATCCCCTGCTGGCACCCCACGAGCCTGCCAGCCTGCGGAGGTCGCCGGCTCCGGCTGGCTCCACAGGCCCAGATTTCTCCTTCCCCGCTGCGACGGCCCGGGTCTAAGGTCTGCGATGTGGCTCGCAAGTGCCCAGCAGCGACCGCCGGCAACCGCCGTGCGACGCGCCTCGAGGCCGCGGCCGCGGTGTCCCGGACGAGGTCCCGATTGGTGGCCCGCTCCGACGACGGCCGTCCACACCTCGCCACGGGACCGCGCCGCACACCCGAGCCCCAGGGGACGGCAACTCGATCTGTGAAGGTGCACTGAGGAAGCTGCGAAGGGAGCGCTATGACCGCGACGGTGATCAATGACCACTTCTTGCTGCGGTACCGAGAGCTGATGGACGCAGAGGACCAGGCGTTCGACGAGCTCCAGCACGCCTGCGAGGACGGCGACGGGCCGCACTTCATCGAGGAGATGGGCATCTGGATGACCGCGCTGCGCGCGAAGCTGGCGTTCCTCGAGCGATCGGGCTTCGAAGTCCCCGCTGCCTGAACTCTCCTAGTCTCGGCGCGCGTGACCCGCGCCGAGACGACCACTTCCAGTGCCGGGAGCGACGTGCCCGCCAGAGGGGCGTCGGTCCAGCTCGCTGACGTCCCGCTCCTCGAAGACGACCTCGCCGCTCCAGGGCTCATACAGCCCGGCGCGGGCATGATGCCCCTCGAGCTCGACGGCGCGACGCCGAAGGTCGCGGTCCTGTGCTTCTTCCAAGAGGTCCTCGAGACCCTGGAGGCGCGGGGGCGCGCTCGGCGCGTGGGGCGGCTCGTGAGCGAGATGGGCCCCAATCCGCTGTTTGTGATCGAGGCCCGCGGCGCCGAGGTGCTGGTCGTGCACCCCGGCGTGGGCGCCCCGCTCGCCGCGGGGATGCTCGAAGAGGTCATCGGCCTCGGGTGTACGCGCATCGTCGCGTGCGGCGGCGCCGGGGCGCTTCGTGACGACCTCGTGCTCGGGCACGCCGTCGTGGTCGACGAGGCGGTCCGCGACGAGGGCACGTCATACCACTACCTTCCCGCGTCACGGACGGTCACCGCGGACAGCCACGGGGTGTCGGTCCTCGCGACCCTGCTCGAGGAGCGCGGCGTCCCGTTCCTCGTCGGCAAGTCCTGGACGACCGACGCCTTCTATCGCGAGGCTCGTCCGCGCATCGATCGCCGGGTCGCCGAGGGATGCCTGACCGTCGAGATGGAAGCGGCGGCGTTCATGGCCGTCGCCCGGTTCCGGGGCATCCGCTTCGCACAGCTGCTCTACGCGGGCGACTCGGTGGCCGGGGAGGCCTGGGACGAGCGCGGCTGGAACCGGGCGAGCTCGATCCGAGAGTCGCTCTTCGACCTGGCTCTCGAGGGCGTCCTCAGGCTCTGAGCTCGCCCACGGCGAGACCTAGCCGAGCAGCCCGAGAGCGACGACCTCGTCGCGCTCGGAGAGCAGCTCGTCGGTCGTGAGCTTGATCTTCTCCGCGGCAAACGCCGTGTGCTCGAAGCCCGGCTTGACCGACCATGCCCCCAGCCCGTCGGCGACAACCGGGAACCCGAACTGGAGTCCCGTGGGCACCCCGTACTCCCCCGACGAGGCGACGGCGACCGAGGTGCAGCAGTCGGTCGGCGTCGGGCGGGTGAGCGACACGACCGTGTCGATCGCCGCGTTCGCGGCCGAGGCCGCCGACGAGGCGCCGCGCGCCTCGATGATGGCCGCGCCCCGCTTCTGCACGGTCGCGAGGAACTCGCCTTTGAGCCAGGACTCATCGCCGATCGCGAGCACTGCCGGCTTCCCGGCGATCGTCGCGTTCTCGAAGTCAGGGAACTGGGTCGCGGAGTGGTTGCCCCAGATCGCGATGTTCCGGACGTCCGCGACGCCCACGCCGGCGCGCTTGGCGAGCTGGGACTCGGCGCGGTTCTGGTCGAGCCGGGTCATGGCGAACCACCTGTCGGCGGGCACGTCGGGCGCCGCGCTTCGTGCGATGAGGCAGTTCGTGTTGCACGGGTTGCCGACGACGAGCACGCGAACGTCGGCCGCGGCGTGAGCAGCGATCGCGGCGCCCTGAGGCTTGAAGACCCCCCCGTTGATGCTCAGCAGGTCGCCACGCTCCATGCCTGCCTTGCGCGGCACGGAGCCCACCAGCAGCGCCCAGCTCGTCCCTTCGAAGGCGGTCGTCAGGCTGCTCGTGGACTCGACGCCGGCGAGCAGCGGGAACGCGCAGTCATCGAGCTCCATGACGATGCCCTCGAGCGACTTCATCGCGGGCTCGATCTCGAGCAGACGCAGCACGACCGGCGTGTCGTCGCCGAGCAGCTGGCCCGAGGCGATGCGGAAGACCAGCTGGTAGCCGATCTGGCCGGCGGCGCCGGTGACGGTGACGTGGACGGGACGAGGTGGAATGGGAGCTCCTTCGGTCGTGGCGATCAGAGACGGTCAGCGATGGCGCTCGCGAACTCGGAGCACTTGACCTCGGTCGCGCCGTCCATGAGGCGTGCGAAGTCGTAGGTGACGATCCTGTCGGCGATGGTCGCCTCGAGGGCGCGCACGATCGCGGTGGCAGCGTCGGTCCAGCCCAGGTGCTCGTACATCAGCACGCCGGACAGCAAGAGCGAGCCGGGGTTGACCTTGTCGAGGCCCGCGTACTTGGGGGCGGTCCCGTGCGTCGCCTCGAACACGCCGTGCCCGGTCACGTAGTTGATGTTCGCGCCTGGGGCGATGCCGATCCCGCCCACCTGGGCGGCGAGCGCGTCGGAGAGGTAGTCGCCGTTGAGGTTCGGCGTCGCGATCACGTCGAACTCGCCAGGTCGGGTGAGCACCTGCTGCAGCGTGATGTCCGCGATCGCGTCCTTCATGAGGAGCCGGCCCTCCGGCTTGCCGTCACAGTCGTCCCAGCCGACCGCGCGGCCCTGGAACTCCTCGCGCACGAGCTCGTAGCCCCAGTTCATGAACGCACCTTCGGTGAACTTCTGGATGTTGCCCTTGTGGACCATCGTGACGGACTCTCGACCGTGGGAGAGGGCGTAGTTGATCGCCGCGCGGATGAGTCGCTTGGAGCCGTACTCGCTCATGGGCTTGATGCCGATGCCCGAGCCCTCCCGAATCTTCCAGCCGAACTGCTCGATGAGGTAGGCGCGCAGCGTCTCGGCCTCCTTGGTGCCTGCCTCGACCTCCATGCCCGCGTAGACGTCCTCGGTGTTCTCCCGGAAGATGACCATGTCGACGAGGTCCGGCCGCTTGACGGGCGACGGGACGCCCTCGAACCAGCGGACGGGTCGCAGGCACACGTACAGGTCGAGCAGCTGGCGCAGCGCTACGTTGAGGCTCCGAAAGCCCCCGCCGATGGGCGTCGTGAGCGGGCCCTTGATGCCGATCAGGTGGGTCCGGAACGCCTCGACCGTCGCCTCGGGGAGCCAGTCCCCGGTCTCGTCGAACGCCTTTTGGCCCGCCAGCACCTCCTTCCAGGCGACGGACCTTCCGAACTTCTTCGCGGCGGCGTCGAGCACGAGCTTGGCAGCGGGCCAGATGTCGACGCCGGTGCCGTCGCCCTCGATGAAGGGGATCACCGGTTCGTCGGGGACGTGCAGCGTGCCGTCGGGTCCCATCGAGATGATGTCAGCCATGCCGCCAGCCTACGCGAGTCGATTTCGGGCCCCACGAGGTCACCCGACGTCGAGTGCGCTGCGACCTGCCGCGAACCGATGTCGCGATCGGGCGCTCCTATGGGAGGATCGTGCCGTGGCCGGCACTCATCGCCGCGCGTGTGCGTCGGCCGCGCTGACGCTCGTGCTCGCGACGGCCGCACTCGTGGTCACCGCACGCCAGTCGGCCTCGATTGAGAGCGGGCACGGGCCGACGCCTGTCGTCGAGCTCGCCCCCCAGGCGATCTCGATTCCGAGCCTCGCGGAGAGCACGCCGCCCACGACGGCGTCGTGCCTCGCCAAGTCCGACAACAAGGACGCGTGCTACGACCCGGCGCAGCTCCGCGTCGCCTACGACCTCGCGCCGCTCTACAGGTCGGGCATCGAGGGCCAGCACCAGACGATCGTCATCGTCGACTGCTACGGCTCGCCCACGATCGCGACCGACCTCATGTCGTTCGACAAGGCGTTCGGGCTGCCCGCTCCCCCGTCGTTCAAGATCCTCCGCCCCGTCGGGGCGATCCCGCCCTTCTCGCGGTCGGGCACGGACCGGCTGGGCTGGGCGCTCGAGACGTCGCTCGACGTCGAGTGGGCCCACGCGCTCGCGCCAAAGGCGTCGATCCTGCTGGTCGAGACCCCGACCGACGAGGTCGAGGGGACCTCGGGGTTCCCGGACATCGTTCGCGCCGAGAAGGTGGTCATCGCGAGAAAGCTGGGCACGGTCATCAGTCAGAGCTTCGGTGCGACCGAGGAGACCTTCTCCTCGTTCACGCAGCTCTCGCCGCTGCGGAGTGCCTTCCTGGCCGCCGCGAAGGCGAAGGTGACGGTGCTCGGGGGCTCCGGCGACCTGGGGGCGACGGACTTCGAGGCGAACGCGAAGGCGATCTATCCGTACCGCGTCACGAGCTGGCCGGCGAGCGACCCGCTCGTGACCGCCGTCGGGGGCACCAAGCTGGACCTCAACGGCCAGGGCCACCCGCTCCAGTCCACTGCGGCGTGGAACGACACCTACGAGCACTCCCCGCCCACGCCCAAGGCCTCCGGTGGCGGGCGATCCGTCCTGTTCACACGACCCTCGTACCAGTCGTCGGTCGCGCCGGTCACCGGCGCGCACCGCGGCGTGCCGGACGTCGCGATGAGCGCGGCGTGCTCCGGGCTCGTCGACGTCTACGTCTCATTCCAGGGGTCGAGCGCCGTGTGGTCGACGGCGTGCGGCACGAGCGAGGCGACGCCCCTGTTCGCGGCGATCGTCGCGCTGAGCGACCAGGAGGCGGGGCACGGCCTTGGGCCGATCAATCCCGCGCTCTACGCACTTCATGGTGGCACGTCGAGCGGCCTCGTCGCGGTGAGGTCGGGCAACAACACCGTCGGGTTCGAGAACGGCTCGTCGGGCATCGTGACGGTCGCGGGCTTCAAGGCGAGCGCCTCGTACAACCTCGTGACGGGGCTCGGCACGATCAACGCGGCGAGGTTCGTGCCGGCGCTCGTGCGCGAGTGGAAGCTGCTCAACCCGAGGGGTGTCTAGCTCTTCAGTCGCGCCACGATCTCGCTCGTCGCCGTCGAGCGATTGAGCGTGTAGAAGTGCAGGCCGGGCGCTCCCGCCTCGAGCAGGTCGGCGCACAGCTCGGTCGCCGCGGTGACACCCGCCTCGCGCACCGCAGCTGGCCCATTGTCTGCCGCCGCGGCAAGGCGCGCCTCGAGCCAGTCGGGGACATGGCCCCCCATGCCCCGCATCGTGGCAACCGATGCCACCGTCGTGACCGGCATGATCCCAGGAAGCACGGGCTTGTCGTTGCCCAGCGCTGCAAGCTCGTCGACGAGCCGGCGCCACTCGTCGGCCTCGAAGAACAGCTGGGTCACCGCGAAGTCCGCGAGTGCGAGCTTCGCGGCGAGTCGCTGGCGATCGGTCGTGAGGTCGGGCGAGTCGGGATGCCCGGACGGCTGGGCCGCCACCCCGATGCAGAACTCCCCCACCGTGCGGGCGAGCGCCACCAGCTCGTCGGCGTGCCGCAGCTCGCCGACGGCACCGCTCGCGGGGTCGAGGTCGCCGCCGAGCAGCATCAGGTTCTCGACGCCCGCGTCGCGGTAGTCCCCAAGGATCGACGTGAGCTCCTCGCGCGTGTGGTGCACGCAGGTGAGATGCGCCATGGACTCCATGAGCCCCTCGTCGTGCAGGCGACGGACGAGCCGGAACGTGCGCTCCCGTGACGAAGCGCCGCCTCGATACGTGACCGACACGAAGTTCGGCGCGAGCCCCGCGAGCACCTCGAGCGCCGTGGCAAGCCTGCGCTCCTCGGCGTCGTTCTTCGGGGGGAAGAACTCGAAGGAGGTGGTCCTGCCCGCAGCGAGCAGGTCGTCGACGCGCACCTAGCCGGCTCGCCGCTCGGCCGCCGCAACCGCGTTCGACAGCAGCATGGCGCGCGTCATCGGGCCCACGCCACCGATCCGAGGCGTCACCCAGCCGGCGACGTCGGCGACGTCGTCGGCGACGTCGCTCAGCAGGCGGCGACCTTCCCAGGTGGTGCCGGCTCCGACGACGGCAGCCCCCGGCTTGATCATCTCGGACCTGACGAGGCCCGCGCGCCCGGCCGCCGCGACGACGACGTCGGCGGTGGCGACGATTCCCGCGAGATCCTGGACACCGGTGTGCACGACGGTGACCGCGGCGTTGCACCCTGGGCGCTTGGTCGCGAGGAGGAGCGCCAGAGGTCGTCCGATGGTGAGTCCCCGGCCAATCACGACGACGTGACGCCCCTCGACGGGGACCGAGTACGCAGCGAGCAGCTCGACTATCCCGGCGGGCGTGCACGGCACCACTCGCGGCACGCCCTGGACGAGTCGCCCGAGGTTGACGGGGTGCAGTCCATCGACGTCCTTTTCGGGTTCGACGGCGAACAGCGCCGCCTCCTCGTCGAGGCCATCGGGCAGCGGCACCTGGACCAAGAAGGCGTCGACGGACGGGTCCTCGTTGAACGAGCGGACCGCGTCGTGCACCTCGCGCTGGGTGGCGTCGCTGCCGAGGTGCACGTGGTGCGAGGCGATGCCGACCTCGGCGCAGTCCTCGTGCTTGAGCGCCACGTAGCGCGCGGACGGCACGTCGTCGCCGACGAGAATCGTCCCGAGACCGACGGTGCGCCCCGCGGCGTCCAGCGCCTTCACCCGGACCGCGAGCTCGGACTTCATCTGCTGGGCGAGTCGCTCGCCGTCGAGGAGGGTGGCAGTCATCGTGCTCCTAGTGGCGGAAGTGGCGCTCGGAGGTGAACACCATGGCGATCCCTGCGCGATCGGCCGTCGCGATCACGTCGGCATCCCTGATCGAGCCGCCCGGCTGGACGACCGCGGTCACGCCAGCGGCAACGAGCGCCTCCAGGCCGTCGGGGAACGGGAAGAACGCGTCGGACGCCGCCGCCGCGCCCCTTGCTCGCTCGGCCGCCTTTGCCGCGGCGAGCTGCGCCGGGACGACACGCGACTGCTGGCCCGCGCCGATCCCGACGGCGACTCCGTCGCGGGCGATCACGATGGCATTCGAGGACGTGCGTGCGCAGACCCGCCAGGCGATGACGAGGTCGGCGAGCTCCGCGTCGGTCGGCGCGCGAGAGGTGACGACATCCCATGAGGTCGGGGCACACTCGAATCGGTCGGCGTCCTGGACGAGGACCGAGTCGCCGATCGTGCGGATCGACCACGTCGGCTCGTCAGGAGCGGGGGCGCTCAGCAGGCGCGTCGCCTTCCGGCGTGCGACCAGCAGGTCACGCGCCTCGTCCGTGATCGATGCCGCGATGACCACGTCGGCCTGGGGACCGGCGGCGATCGCCGCCGCCGCCACGGCGTCGATCTCGCCCGTGACCGCGACGACCCCGCCGAAGGCGCTGAGCTCGTCGGCGCCGAGCGCCAGGCGGTGGGCCTCGGCGACGTCGTCGGCGACCGCGGCGCCGCACGCGTTGGCGTGCTTGACGATGACCGCCGCGATGCGGCCGGTGTCGCCTCCGAGCTCGTGGGCGAGCCGCCATGCTGCGTCGGCGTCGAAGAGGTTGAGGTAGCTGAGCGCGCTGCCGGCGTGCTGGACTACATGGTCCCAGAACGTCGCGTGCCCCTGGATCCGGTACCGCGCGCCGCGCTGGTGGGGGTTCTCCCCATAGCGAAGCGACTGTGCACGCTCCAACGTCAGGTGCACGGTCTCGGGCAACCCGTCGGGCGGCGCCACGTCGGTGTCGAACCACTCGACGATCGCCGCGTCATAGGCAGCCGTGTGCGCGAAGGCTGTCCGCGCGAGCCGCACGCGGGTCGCGGCGCTCAGCTCGCCTGCCTCGCGGAGCTCGCCGAGGACCGCGTCGTAGTCCGAGGGGTCGACGACCACGCCGACGTGGGCGTGGTTCTTCGCCGCGCCGCGCACCATCGTCGGGCCGCCGACGTCGATCAGCGTGATGGACGGATCCGACGAGAAGGGGTAGAGGTTGCACGCGACGAGGTCGATGGGCGCAATGTCGTGCTCACCGAGGTCGGCTCGGTGCGACTCGTCGTCGAGGTCCGCGAGGATCCCCGCGTGCAGCGCCGGGTGCAGCGTCTTCACGCGCCCCGCGAGCATCTCTGGCCACCCGGTGAGGTCCTCGACCGTGCGGTGCGCGATGCCCGCCTCGTCGAGCGCCGCGGCCGTGCCGTCGGACGCGACGAGGTCGACGCCGAGCGACCTGAGTCCCTCAGCGAACGCGACGAGCCCGCGCTTGTCCCAGACGCTGAGCAGCGCTCTCATCGCGACGCCTCCGGCACGGACGGCGCGATCGACGCGGGCTCCTCGCCCCTCGAGAGTGCCTCGAGCACCGCTCGGATCGTGTCGGGGTACAGCTGGCGCTCGACGGCCTTGATGCGCTCGTGGAGCCGCGCCTCGTCGTCGTCGGGCTGGATCTGGACTCGCGCTTGGCGCAGGATCGGGCCGTCGTCGAGCTGCTCGGTGGCGAGGTGCACGGTGCACCCGGTGGTCGTCGCACCCGCCTCGAGTGCGTCGCGCACGGCGTGCCACCCCCGGAACGCGGGGAGGAGCGACGGATGCGTGTTGAGCACCCGACCGCCGAACGCATCGAAGAACGAGTCGGCGAGCACCGTGCCGAAGCCCGCCATGCTCACGAGGTCGACGCGCCGCGCCTCCAGCTCGGCGACGAGTGCGTCGGTGAAGCCCTGCCGATCGAACGAGGTCCCGAAGCCGCCGAAGTCGTGCCGGTCGAGCGTGATGGCCTCGGTGCCGGCGTCCGCGGCGATCGCGACTGCCCGGCAGGGACGGTCGGTGGCGACGACGACGACGTCGATCGACGCGCCGAGGATCGCCTCGAGAATCGTGCCCTCGCCGGAGGCAAGCACGGCAGTGCCCACGACGCTCCTAGAGGGCTCGGACGATGTCGACCATGCGCTCGCCCGCCTCGGTCGGGTTCCGCGCGACGGTCACGCCGGCGTCAGCCAGGGCGTCCATCTTCGCCTGTGCCGTTCCCTTCGACCCCGAGATGATGGCACCGGCGTGGCCCATCTTGCGGCCCGGCGGCGCGGTGACCCCGGCGACGTACGCGACCACCGGCTTGGTCATGTGCTCACGGATGAAGCCCGCGGCGCGCTCCTCCTCGGACCCGCCGATCTCCCCGATGAGCATGACCGCCAGCGTCTCGTCATCGGCCTCGAACGCCTCGAGGCAGTCGATGAAGTTGGTGCCCGGCACCGGGTCGCCCCCGATGCCGACGCACGTCGTCTGGCCGACCCCCTTGGCAGACAGCTCGTGCAGCGCCTGGTAGGTGAGGGTCCCGGACCTCGACACGATGCCGACGGGGCCGCCGGGCAATGCGATGTCCCCCGAGGTGATCCCGATGTTGCACCGCCCGGGGCTGATCACACCGGGGCAATTCGGCCCGAGGAGCCTCGTGCCGGGGTACTCCTCGACGAGCCGGTTGTAGCAGCGGGCCTCGTCGTGGGCCGGTATGCCCTCGGTGATGCAGACGATGAGGCTGATCCCCGCGGCCGCGGCCTCGAGGATCGCGGCGGTCGCCGCCTTCGGGGGGACGCTCACGAACGACGCCGTGGCACCGGTCCTCTGGACCGCCTCGTGCATGGTGTCGAAGATCGGGATGCCCTCGACGTCCTGGCCGCCCTTCCCCGGCGTCACGCCGCCGACGACCTTGGTCCCGTAGTCACGATTGCGGACGCCGTGGAAGCGCCCCTGCCCGCCCGTCAGGCCCTGGACGAGGACCTCGGTCTCCTCGTCAACGAAGATCGCCATCTCAGCTCCCTGCCAGTGCCACGGCGCGGGCTGCCGCGTCGAGCATCGTCGTCTCGGCGACCAGTCGGTCCGAGAGGTGCGGCGCGAGCAGGGCACGCCCGGCTGCTGCGTTGGTCCCGTCGAGGCGGAGCACGATCGGAGCCTTGATGTCGACGCGCCCGAGCGCGTCGAGGATTCCCTGAGCGACCTCGTCGACCTTGGTGATGCCGCCGAAGATGTTCACGAAGATCGACTGGACCTTGGCGTCGGCGTTGATCACCTCGAGCGCAGCGGCCATCACGTCGGCGTTGGCACCGCCGCCGATGTCGAGGAAGTTCGCCGCGGAGCCACCGGCCTGGTTGACGACGTCGAGCGTGCTCATAGCCAGGCCCGCGCCATTGGCGATGATCCCGACGGTCCCGTCGAGCCCGATGTAGGTGAGGCCCCGCTCCTTCGCCATCTTCTCGCGCGGGTCCTCGGTCTCTGTCGCGGCGTACTCGTCCCACTCGGGGTGGCGGAACGACGCGTTGTCATCGAGGGTGACCTTCGCGTCGAGCGCGTGGACCTTCCCTTCGGTCGTGAGGATCAGCGGGTTGACCTCCGCGAGGTCGCAGTCGCCCTCGACGTAGCAGCGGTACAGGTCGCACAGGATCTCGGCGGTCTGCTCGCGTGCGGCTGGGTCGAGCGACGCCTCGGCGACCCAGCGCCGCGCGGTCTCGAGGTCGAGGCCGCGGACCGGATCGATCGAGAGCCGAGCGATCGCGTCGGGACTCGTCTCGGCGACCACCTCGATCTCGACGCCACCTTCGGCGGAGAGCATGCCGAGGTGCACCTTGTTCGGCCGGTCGAGCGTGAAGCTCGCGTAGTACTCCTTCGCGATCTCGCTCGCGTGCTCCACCCAGACGCGCCGCACCGTGTGGCCCTTGATGTCCATGCCGAGGATGGCGGCGGCGTGCTCGCGTGCCTCCTCGCTCGTCGCGGCGAGCTTGATCCCGCCCGCCTTGCCGCGACCGCCGACCTTCACCTGGGCCTTCACCACGCACGGGTAGCCCGCGGCATCGGCGGCGGCGACTGCCTCGTCGACGGTCTCGGCGACGCCACCGGGCGAGACGGGTATCCCGAATCTCGAGAAGTACTGCTTCCCTTGGTACTCGAAGAGGTCCACCGGTCTCCTTGTCGTCGCTAGGCCGAGGCGGCGTGCAGCGCGTCGAGGCGCTGCTCGAGCCACGAGCCGATGTCGTCGAGCGGTGCGCCGGGTCCGAAGACCCGGGCCACGCCGGCAGCCTCCAGGACATCGACGTCGGCGTCGGGGATGATGCCGCCGACGAGCAGGACGACGTCGTCGCGACCTGCGGCGTGGAGCCCGTCGATCACCCGGGGCACCAGGGTCAGGTGCGCGCCCGAGAGCATCGAGAGCCCGAGGGCGTCAGCGTCCTCTTGGACGACGGCGGCGACGATCTGCTCGGGCGTCTGGTGCAGCCCCGTGTAGACCACCTCGAAGCCTGCGTCACGCAGCGCGCGAGCGATCACCTTGGCGCCGCGATCGTGGCCGTCGAGGCCGGGTTTCCCGACCACCACGCGATACGGACGGTGCACGGCGCTCGAGCATAGGCCGCCTTGGCGACAACCTCGCCGCGCGCAGACCGGCAGGTAGCGTCGATTGCATCGTGCAGGACGACGCGCCCGACGAGGCCACCTCGCAGCACGGCTCGTCCCGCTCGAGAGGGCGCGCGGTCGGGCTGCTCGACGCGATGCGACCTCGCCAGTGGGTGAAGAACGTCCTCGTCGGCGTCGCGCCCGCGGCTGCGGGGAAGGTGTTCCACCTCCACGTGGCGCTGCGGACCGTGGTCGCCTTCGTCGCGTTCAGTCTCGCGGCATCCGGCGTGTACTTGATCAACGACCTCCGTGACGCCGAGGCCGATCGCAGGCACCCGACCAAGCGCCTCCGACCTATCGCGAGGGGCACCGTGCCCCCGGGGCTCGCGGCGGGGGCCGCGACCGTGCTCGTCTGCGCCGCCCTCGCGATCGCGACGCCGCTCACCTGGCGCCTCGGCGTCGTCGTCGCTCTCTACGTCGCCGAGTCGATGGCGTACTCGTTCGGGGGCAAGCGCCTGAGCGTCATCGAGCTGGGCCTCGTCGCCTCGGGCTTCGTGCTTCGCGCGATCGCCGGCGGCGTGGCCTCGGGCCTGCCGCTGTCGTCGTGGTTCCTGGTCGTCATCTCCTTCGGTGCGCTCTTCGTCGTCGCGGGCAAGCGGCTCGCCGAGTTCCAGTCGCTCGGCAGCGACGCGGGCGCGCACCGTTCAGTCCTCGAGACCTACACCCGAAGCTTCCTCGAGGCCACGCTCATCCTGTGCGCCGGCGTCACCGTGACCGCGTACTGCCTGTGGGCGTTCACGCCGGACAACAGCGGGCTCGGCGTCCATCACGCCGCCCTGTGGATCCAGCTGTCCGTCGTGCCGGTCGTGCTCGCGATCCTCTACGTCCTCCTGCAGCTCGACGCGGGGAGGGGCGGCGCGCCCGAAGACCTCGTCCTGAAGGACCGAACGGTCCAGGTCCTCGCTGCGTGCTGGGCGATCCTCGTCGCCGTCGGGGTGTACCGGTGAGCTCGCTCACGGGCTGGGGTCGAACGCAGCCCTCCATCGCCACGGTGGTCACCCCCGCGAACGAGCACGACGTGCTCGACATCCTCGCTCGGGCGACGAAGGGCGTGATCGCGCGCGGGCTCGGCCGCTCCTACGGGGACGCGGCCCAGGTGGCCGGCGGGACCGTCATCGACGGCCTGGGGCTGGGGGGGATCGGGCCGATCGACGAGGCGACTGGCGAGGTCACGGTGGGCGCGGGCACGTCCCTCGACGCGCTCCTTTCGATCTCGGTGCCGAAGGGGTGGTTCATCGCGGTCTCCCCCGGCACGCGCCAGGTGACCGTCGGCGGCGCGATCGCCGCCGACGTCCACGGCAAGAACCACCACCGCGACGGGGCATTCTGCGAGCACGTCCGCTCGCTGCGGCTCGTGACGCCGACGGGTGCGATGACGGTCGGGCCGACCGATGAGCCCGACGTCTTCTGGGGCACCGCAGGCGCGATGGGGCTGACCGGCATCGTGACCGAGGCGACGCTGCGGCTCCTCCCGATCGAGACCGACCGCCTTGTGGTCGACACGGACCGGTGCCGGGACCTCGACGCGCTCATGGCCGCCATGGCGACAGGCGACGAGGACCACCGCTACTCGGTGGCGTGGGTCGATTGCATGGCGACGGGCGCGAGGCTCGGACGCGCCGTGCTCACGCGGGGCAACCACGCGTGCCGAGTCGACCTCGACGCGACGGCACAGCTTCGCGAGCCGGCGCCGTCCAGATCGGGGCTGCTGCGGGTGCCGTGGGTCGCGCCCAAGGGGCTCCTCAACCGCGTGTCGATCCGGGCGTTCAACGAGGCGTGGTTCCGTCGGGCGCCACGGCATCGGCGCGACGAGCTGGTGTCGCTCGGGGCGTTCTTCCATCCGCTCGACTTCGTGACCGACTGGAACCTGCTGTACGGCCCGCGCGGCGTGGTGCAGTACCAGCTCGCCGTGCCCGACACCGGCGGCGACACGGTCCGTCGCGCGATCGAGCTCTTGGCGACGAGCGGCGTCCCGAGCTTCCTCGCCGTGCTCAAGCGATTCGGGCCGTCGGATCCCGGCTTCCTGTCCTTCCCGATCGAGGGCTGGACGCTCGCACTCGACATGCCGGTCGGCCCTGCGCAGCTGCCCGGCGTCCTCGATCGGCTCGACGAGCTCGTCGTGGCCGACGGCGGGCGCGTGTACCTCGCGAAGGACGCTCGGCTCGACCCGCGCCACCTGCCCGCCATGTACCCCCGCCTCGACGAGCTCGCCTCGCTTCGCGCCAGACTGGACCCCCGTGGCGTGCTGACCTCAGACCTCGCACGACGCCTCGGGGTGTGAGCGTGCGAGCGACCCGCAGCGACCTGAGAAGGAGCCATGGTGCAAGACGCCTTCGGTAACCCCCAGCGGCTCGTCGTGCTCGGCGGGAGCTCGGACATCGCGCGCGCGATCGCCGTGCGGCTGTGCAGGGAGCGGGCCCGCACCGTGGTCCTCGCGGGACGTCGCGAGCCGCTGCTCGACGACGCCGCGGCCGAGCTGCGCGAGGCGGGGGCGACGAGCGTCGTCACCGTCAAGTTCGACGCGGGCGAGCCGTCACGTGCCGCTCGGACCATCGACGAGTGCCTCGAGGCGGCCGGTGGACCCGTCGACCTCGTGATCCTCGCGGTCGGTGCGCTCGGCGACCAGGCCCTGGACGAGGACGACGCCGCACGCGCGCTCGAGGTCGTCAACGCGACCTACACCTGGCCCGTGGCCGCCCTCAGCGCCCTGCGGGGACGGCTCGTGGCACAGGGGACGGGGCGGATCCTCGTCCTCTCGTCGGTCGCGGGCGTCCGCGTGCGGCGCGCGAACTACCTCTACGGCGGCGCCAAGGCAGGGCTCGACGCGACCTGTGTCGGCATGGCCGAGTCGCTCCGTGGCACCGGGGTGGCCCTCCAGATCCTGCGTCCCGGCTTCGTGCGCTCGAAGATGACCGCGGGCCGCCCCGACGCCCCCTTCGCGACGGACGTCGACGCGGTCGCCGAGGTCGCCATAGCCGGGCTGTCGAGCGCCCAGCCCGTGCTGTGGAGCCCACCGCTGCTGCGCTACGTGTTCTTCGTCCTCGGGCTCGTGCCCCAGGCGATCTGGCGGCGGTTGCCCGGCTAGGGGTCGACCTTGTACTCGTAGGGGATCGCGGCGAGGTCGCTCGTGAAGAACGCCGTGAGCTCGAGTGTGTTCACGTACTGGTCGCCGGGTGTGACCCCGTCGATGAAGAGGGTGCCCGTGACCGTCGACCCGACGCTCTTCGTCGGGGTGAACGTGATCGGGATCGACGCCGAGGACCCTGCCGCGATGACGTCCGGGGAGATCGTGTCCCCGCTCAGCATCGCGAGCACCGTGTCAGGGACCGTCGAGCTGACCGCGGGATCGAACGCGAGCGTCGTCGCCGTCGCCGTCGTGGTCTCGGCGAGGTTCGGCTCGCCCGACGGGTGGTACGGACCGATCTCGGACTGGACCACGTTCCAGGTGCCCGAGCTGAGCCCCCCGGCCGGCGTGTAGGTGAGCGACGCGCTGGTCGGCGTCGTGGCCGCCACGACCCCGGGCTCGGGGACGAGCGGCGAGAGGTCCGGGTCCCCGGGGGCGAAGGACGCGTCGAAGGTCACGCGCGCCGTCGAGGTCTCCGCGAACGTCAACGACGACGACTCGGTCGGGACGTAGTACGAGTTGGCGGCGTCCGGCAGGTCCTGGGTCGAGGAGAACTGGCTGTCGACGAGCGGGAGGGTCGCGGTCGTCGCGAGCCTCGCGTCGGGCGACACGATCATCGGCGCCACGCCCGTGTTGTGGACCATGACCGAGAACGACGCGCCGGCACTGGGCACGGTCGTCGAGGGCGAGTCCGGGAGGTCGTTCGAGACCGAGACCTGGTTGAACTCGACCGATCCGGTGAACGGGACGGAGGTCGCCGCACCGCTCACGGGCTGTGCCCACTCGAGCACGAGGGTCCAGGCGCCGGGCGTCGGGTCTGACCGGTAGAGGTCGAGGAACGGCGTGACGATCGGGCCGGTGTCGTTGAGCGTGTAGTTGGAGTCGTAGGCGACGGCCGCCCCGCCGGGGTCGACGAGCGTGGCGACCAGCTGGTCGCCGGGCAGGGACGCCACGGCGGGGTTCGACGCCATGCGCACGCCCACGTCGAGGTCGTGCTCGCCGGCGGGCACGGTGAAGCCGTACGTGTTGGTCTGCCCCGGCGCGGCGCCGCGGCCGTTGCCTCCGGTGAGCACGCCCGTGAAGTGCCCCCCGCCGACGCCGATGGGGATGAGGGTCCGCAGCGTGACGGGGATCGTGGACACGACACCGGGTGCGCGCACGACGATCGACACCGCCGAGTCCCCCGGCGTCGAGGGCAGCGTCGCGGCGTACTGGACGCTCCTGGTCGCCCCCGGGGCGATCACGACCGAGGACGGCGTGACGCCGCCGCTCGGGCGGTAGCGCAGCTCGGTGAAGCTCCAGGGCTCGGGACCCGACGTTCCGGTCGCGCCGTACTCGTAGCCGTCCCACACGGTGAAGAACGCGGCGGTCCAGACCCCTCGCGCGGGGTCCGCGACCTCGACGTCGGCGTAGTCCCCGAATCCCTGGGGATTTGAGTAGCCGGCGAGCTCCCCGTTCGGGCCGAACAGTGCGACGTGGACGACCGAGGTCTGCAGCCCGAAGCGGTAGCCGGCCTGCAGCTGGAGGCGGCTGATGCCCGGGCCGACGCGGATCGCGGCCCGCTGGTACACCTCGGGGGCGCCCGACCAGATCACGAACCGGGGCTGGTGCGAGGACGCGCGAGGGTCGAGCGTCACGTGCCCCGCGACAACGTGCACCGCCGCGAGGCCACGGGTCGTGATCGCCACGTGCGCCGGGGTCGTCCCCGTGTTGGTGAGCGAGAACGAGCTCGTCACCGATGTGGACGGCAGTCCTGAGAGGCTCACCTGCTCGGCGTCGTCGAGGAGGCCGCCGGGCGCCGGCGAGTGGGTCGAGCCGGCGATCGAGAGCGCGAGGCGCACGGCCCTGCCGACGTTGAGGAGCCCCGCCCCCTGCTGGTCCGCGGGGGCCGCGACGTCCGTCGCGGTGCTCATGAGGATCTGCTTGACGAGCTGTGGCGTCGGGGAGGCGCCGTGGTGCGACGACTTGTAGGCCTGGATGACGTCCGCGGCGGCCCCGGCGGTGAGCGGCGACGACTCGCTGGTGCCGCCAGAGAGCTGCAGGCTCTGGCCCGCGCAGTCCGAGTAGTCCCCCGACGCGGCGCACAGGGTCCAGTTGAGGTCCCCGGGGGCGACGAGGTCGACGGTCGTGCCGTCCTGCGCGAAGCCCCCCGAGGACAGCGACGAGATGTTGTTGTCGAGGTAGCGATCCTTCTCGCCGGGGAGGTTGATGCCGCCGAATGAGTCCTGCTGGTAGGCGCGGAAGGTCGTCGACGCACCGACCGAGATCACGTTGGAGTCCGATGCCGGCGACCCGATGGTGCTCGTGATCCCCGCGTCACCGGTGCTCACGACGACGGTGATGCCGGCGGCTACCGCGGCGTCGTCCGCTGCCTTGACGATGTCGCTCGCGGTGTCGGGCACGGGATTCGAGCCGAAGGACTCGTTGATCACCTTCACCCCGCTCGCCACCGCGTAGCTGATCGCCTGGACGAAGCCCGACCCGGTGGTCGAGTTGTTCTCGGCGAAGATCTTGAGCGCGTAGAGGGTCGCGCCCGGGGCTGCGCCAACGATCTTGACGTCACAGCCCGAGGGCAGCGGGTGCGAGGGGTCCACGTAGCGGCCCAGGTCGTAGACCCCGTTGCCCTGGGCCGCGATCGAGCTCGCGTCGAGGAACGCCTCCCCGCCGAACGTGGGTGCCGCCGTCCCGTCGCCGGAGAAGTCAACGTACCGCGCGATCACGCGGCTCCCGGCGGGCGAGCCCGTCGAGGCGTAGGCCGGGTTGCGACGTAGGTCGTGGTTTCCGACGGCGATCCCGTCCGCGAGGAACGCGACCTTCACGCCCCGTCCGATGAAGCCGTGCGTCGCCCCTGGCACGTCGTTGATGTTGGCGAGTGCCTCCGGATTGAGCTGGGGGTGCGTCTTCGTCCCACACGAGGCGGTCTTCGACGTGCCACGCGTCGATGTTGTGGTCCTCGAGGGCCCCGAGGTGAACGTCGGGACTGAAGGTCCCGGGATCACCGCGTCGGGGAGCACGGCGGCGACGAGGGGGCTCCTTGACAACGCGACAGCCTGCGCGCCGGTGACAGCGACGGTCAGGGTGTCGGGGACCGACGTCCTCGCGAGCACGGTGCTCCCGATGCTCGTGGCGAGCGACGCGACGGTGGACTGTGCGTTGCGACCGAGGGCATCGCCACGCCGTTGCACAGGACTGGCCGCGTGCGGGCGGAGCAGGACGAGCATCGTGTGCTCGCGTGGCGAGGAGGCGACTCGAGCAGCCGCGGCCGCGAGCACGGGGAAGGTGAAGGTGAGCGCCGCGCACGCTGCGGCGACGGTGCCGGCACGCTTCGAGATTCGGACAAGTCGCACGAGACCCCTGACCGTGGACGACCACGCGGCCGTGCGACGAATCTAGGAGATCCCGCGACACGAGCGCCCTCGTCCGAATCGGACGCGAGCAACTGCCCGGTCAGGCCGCGTTGGCGTGGGTCCCAGCGCCGGCCCGGGCGGGAAGCCCGAGCCGGCGCTGGGTCTCACCGACTGCTCAACCGGTTGGCGCCGAGACCGTGTACTCGTAGGGAATCGACGCGACGTCGGCCGTGAAGAACGTCGTGAAGACGAGCGTGCCGCCTGGGTCGAAGTAGGACCCTTCGGTGAAGTCGTTCACGAACAGCGTGCCCGACACGGTCGAGCCGGCGGAGGCCGTCGGGGTGATCGTGATCGGGATCACCGCCGAGGTTCCTGGGGCGACCACGACTGGGTTCACGGCACCACCGCCGCCGGTCGTGTAGGCCTGCACCGCGTCACCGGTGGGCGAGGTCACCGCGGTGTCGAACGTGAGCGCGGTGACGCCGAAGGCGGTCGTCTCGGAGCCTGCCGGCGCGGGGCCGGAGCCGAAGGGCCCGATCTCCGAGTCGGCGTTGTACCACAGGCCCGGCGTCACCTGCGTCGGCGGGAGGTAGGTGATCGACGCGGACGACGACGTCAACGTCGACGCCACGTCCGGACCTCCTGTCTGCGGGGAGATGTCAGGGTCGCCGGGGTACGTGGACACGTCGAACGTGGCGGGCAGGGTCGACGTCTGAGCCACCGTCAGCGACGAGGAGTGCGTGGGCACGAAGAACGTGTTGCTCGCGCCAGGCAGGTTCTGCGTCAACGGAGACCCGAACACGTCCCCGAGCGAGTAGCTCGACGACGTCGGGAGCCGCGCATCGGTGGACAGGATCATCGGTGCGATGCCGGTGTTGTTGACCGTGACGTTGTAGGTCCCGCCCGTCGTGGGCACGTAGGTCGACGCCGAGTTCGGCAGCAGGCTCCCCGTCGAGACGAGGTTGAACCGGACGGCGCCGGCGAACGGCACCGAGTCGGCCACACCCATCGTGGGCTGCGCCCAGTCGATCACGAGCCGCCAGCTCCCCGCGGCGGGGTGGTTGGCGTACAGCTGGAGGTACGGGTTCACGCCGCCGTTGGTGTAGTTCGTGTTGTAGGCAGCGATCTGGCCCGTCGGGTCGACGAGCATGCCGTTGAACTGGTCGCCTGGCAGCAGCCCCCCCGGCGCGTTCGAGCTCATCTTGATGCTCGCGTCGAGGTCCGTCTTGCCGGACGGCACGCTGAACGAGTAGGTGTTCGTCTGCGCGGGCTCTCCGGCACGTCCGTTGCCGCTCCTGAGGACGCCCCGGAAGAGGCCGCCGTGCGGGCCGATCTTGACCTGGGTGCGCAGCGTGATGGGGATCGAGATGGTCCCGACCTCGAGGGACGCGGCGGTGTCGCCTGGGTTGCCCGGGGTGACGAGCTTCACCGTGACCGCCTTGGTCTGCCCTGCCCCGATGAGGAGCGTGTTCGGGCTCGCCGTGCCGATGCTCTGGTACCGCCAGAAGCTCGTGAGGTACGGCACCACACCCGAGGTGCCCCTGGCAGTTGCGGCGTCGCCGTCGTACTCGGTGAAGAAGACCGCGGTCCACGTCCCAGCCGTGGGCGCGGCGACCTCGATCTCGGAGTAGTCACCGGTGCCCTGGGGCAGCGAGTAGCCCTCGTAGGTCCCGTCAGGCGCGAACAGGGCCACGTGCAGCAGCGAGCTCTGAGCCGTGTACGTCCACGCGGCCGCGAACTTCAGCCGGTCGGTGTGGGAGGGCACGGTGAACGTCGAGGTCTGGTAGGTCTCCTCGAAGCCCGACCAGATCGGGAACATCGGCTGGGTCGCGGGCGTCGACGGGTCCATCGTGACACCTCCGGCGACCCAGGATTGCTCGGTGAGCCGGCGGACCGCCGGGTTGACCGTCACGCCGTGGGTGCCGGTGTTGGTGATGTTGACGGTGCCCGTCACCGAGGTGCTCGGGAGGCCCGTCAAGTCGAGCTGCGACGTGCTGGCGAGGAGCCCGCCAGGACGGTGCGCGTCGGTCGTGTTGACGATGGAGCGCGCGAGATCGACCGCGGCGCCGACGTTGAGGATGCCCGCGCCCTGCTGCTCGCCAGGGGCGAGCACGTCCGTCGCGGAGCTCGTCAGGATGTGCTTGACGAGCGCGGGCGACGGGTAGCTGTTGTGGTGCGTCGAGCGGTAGGCCTGGATGACGTCGGCGGCCGCCCCCGAGGTGAGCGGGGCGGACTCGCTGGTGCCACCGGTGAGCTCGAGGGTCGTGCCGGCGCAGTCGGGGTACGACGCCGACGACGAGCAGAGCGCCCAGTTGAGGTCACCGGGGGCGACGAGGTCGACCGTCTTGCCGTCCTGGGCGAAGCCGCCCGAGGACAACGACGAGATGTTGTTGTCGGCGACCTTGCCGTTGCCGATGCCGGGGACGTTGATGCCGCCGTAGGTGTCCTGCTGGTAGGAGCGGAACGTCGTCGTGGCGCCCACCGAGAGCACGTTGGGGTCGTCCGACGGCGAGCCGATGGTGCTGGAGATGCCCGCGTCGCCGGAGCTCACGACCACCGTCACGCCAGCGGCGACCGCCGCGTCGTTCGCGAGCTTGGTCGCGTCGAGCGAGGAGTCCGGGAAGGGGTTCCCGCCGAACGACTCGTTGATGACCTTCACGCCGTGCGAGACGCCGTAGTCAATCGCCTGGACGAACGCCGAGTTCGTCGTGAACGTGTTGGAGAAGACCTTGAGCGCGTACACGTCGGCGCCCGGGGCGTCGCCCTGGACCCTGATGTCGCAGCCCGCGGGCAGCGGATGCGCCGCGTTCACGAAGCCGGCGAGGTCGTAGACCGAGTTGCCCTGGGCAGCGATGGAGCTCGCGTCCAAGAACGCCTCGCCGCCGGGCGTCGGGGCCGCGGTGCCGTCACCGGAGAAGTCCTGGTACGACGTGATCACCGGGCTGCCGGTCGGGTTGCCTGGTGAGGCGAACGCGGCGTTGCGCTGGAAGTCAGGGACCGTCGTGTCGAGGCCGTCGGCGATGAACGCAACGGACACACCCGCGCCGTCAGCGCCGGAGTTGATGGCGGCCTCGGCGTTGATGTTGCCCAGCGCCTCGGGGTCGAGCTGGGGGTGCGTGACGGTGCCGCACACGCCCGGGAGGACGTGCGGCCGGACCGTCGCGTGGGACCCTGCCGTTGTCTCGCGGAGCGCGACGTTGGTCGGCGTCGGGAGAGGGATGGTCGAGTTCGCGAGCACGGCGACTACACCGACGTCGCGTCGCACGGCGGACGCCTCGGATGCGGTCATCCTCGCGGTCAGCTCATTGGGTACGAGCGATCGAGCGATGATGTGGCTGCTGAACCCAGCGAGCTGGAAGCTCACGGCGTCTTGGGACGCGCGAACCGCTTCGCGTCCCGCACCGGTCGAGATGGAGCCACTCGGACCCTTCAAGAAGATGAGATAGGTGTGCGATGACTGCACAACGACGGCTCGCGCCGAAGCACCTGCGGACGCCGCAGGAATGCCGAGCGCGGCAATGATGCACGTTGCCGCGCCGAATATGCCCGCGCGGAACAAGAGACGAGAACGCATGTACCCCTCCTGAGAGCAGTTGACGGCCAGAGCCGCGCGATGAATCTAGGCGAACGGCCGATGATCTGCACGAGGCTTAACGCGCGCTGCAGCGCCGATGCGTTCCAATTTCTGAGAACCGCAGACGGAAGCGATTTCAGAACGTGTCGCTCGTCGCCTGTCAACCACTGGATGCCGACGGCTCATCGCGCCGCAACGGCGCCATCGAGAAGAGCAGCTGCTTCTCGCCCACGTCGCTGAATCGCACGCGTCCGCGCGCCTGCTCGCCGGTTCCTTCGACCGACGCGACGACGCCGCTCCCCCAGCGCTCGTGGACGACCCGATCGCCAGGTGCGAGCCCGAGGAGCTCGGCGCCCGTCGTCGAGGGTCGCCGCAGCGGCGGCGCGCCCCTGCCGAAGGTGGTGCCCTCATCATCGCCGCGCTCGCGCGACGCGGGCTCGCCGCGCGAGCTCAGCCACAAGGGCGGCGAGACGTCGGCGAGCAGCCCCTCGGGCAACTCAGCGAGGAACCTCGAAGGGATCCCGTGCGTCGTGGAGCCGAAGAGGCTCCGAGTCCACGCGTGCGACACCGCCAGATGCCGTCTCGCTCGCGTCACGCCGACGTAGCAGAGGCGACGTTCCTCTTCGAGCGCGAAGGGATCCCCGAGGCTCCGCATGTGCGGGAACACGCCCTCTTCCATGCCCGTCAGGAACACCGCGTCGAACTCGAGGCCCTTGGCGATGTGCAGGGTCATGAGCGACACGCGGCCGCCGCTCGTGTCGAGCTCGTCGCTGTCGGCGACGAGCGCCATGCGCTCCAAGAACCCCTCGAGGGTCTCGTACTCCGCGGCCGCACCCACGAGCTCGGCGAGGTTCTCGCGCCTCGACCACGCCTCGTCGGTGCCCTCCGCGTCGAGGATCGCACCGTAGCCGGAGCGATCGACGACCTCTTCGACGAGCACGCCGGGGTCGACGTCGTCGCGCATGGCGAGCAGCGCCTCGAGCACACCGCTCAGCTCGATCGCGCCTCGCAGCGACTTGCCGGTCAGCCCCGCGTCCTCGGCGCGCCGTATCGCCTCGGCGAAGCTCACCCCAGCCCGTGCCGCGTACGCGCCGAGGCGTGTCACCGACGTTGCGCCGATGCCGCGCTTCGGCACGTTCACGATGCGACGCGCGGCGACCTCGTCGTAGGGGTTGGCGCACAGACGGAGGTACGCGAGGACGTCCTTGATCTCGCGCCGGTCGTAGAACCGGGTGCCGCCCACGACCTTGTAGGGGATCTCGGCGCGGACGAGCTCGTCCTCGAGGACTCGCGACTGGGCGTTCGTGCGGTAGAAGATCGCGACGTCGCCCCACCGCAGGTCCGGGGCGGCTCGGAGCCGCAGCACGCTCGAGGCGACCCAGGCGGCCTCATCGTGCTCGTCGGTCGCGCGATACCGCGTGATCTGGGCGCCCTGGTCCCCGACCGTGAACAGGTGCTTGCGGTGTGTCGCGGGGTTGTTCGCGATGATCGCGTTCGCGGCGTCGAGGATCGTCTGGGTGCTCCGGAAGTTCTGCTCGAGCAGGACCACCGTCGCGTCGGGGAAGTGCTGCTCGAACTCGAGGATGTTGCGCACGTCCGCGGCGCGGAACCGGTAGATGGACTGGTCGGCGTCGCCGACCACCGCGACGTTGCGGTGCTCCATCGCGAGCAGCCGGACGATCTCGTCCTGGGCGAGGTTCGTGTCCTGGTACTCGTC
>PMON01000042.1 GCA_003162395.1 Acidimicrobiaceae bacterium | reverse complement strand
ACGCGCAGGCTTCAGGTGCCTGTGTCCGCAAGGACGTGGGGGTTCAAGTCCCCCCTCGCCCACGTTCGCGACGTCGCGACCAGTGACGCGCGCGTGGCGACGCCACGTGGCCATCGAGCCGCCGTGCCGCGTCGTCGCGCGGCGGTACGTTCCCGAAATGGGACGACGCTCGGTGCGGCTCGTCGCGGGCAGCCAGGTGATCTACGTCACGGGGCTCGCCGTCTGCCTCGCGATCCGCCCGCGGTACCTCGTGTCGGCGAACGAGGGAGGGGTGAGCAACTTCGGCGTCCACGCGGTCACGGTGGTCCCCTACTCGGTCGGGTTCCTCGTCTCGGCGGGCCTGCTGGTCGCCGCGGCCCGCGCCGCGGTGCCCCGGGGTGCCCGCGAGGCGCGGTTCGCCGCGAGCCTGCGCGCGCTGGCGTGGATCCTCGTCGTCGTGCTCGCCTCCACCTACGACTACCAGGCCACCGCGTGGCTGCGCGACCTGCACCTCGCCATCGCGATCGCGGCCAGTGTCGTCCAGGGGCTCATCGCCCTGTGGGTCGTCGCTCGCGTGCGCCGAGGGGCCGGCGACGTCGTCGCGCTCGCGGCCCTGCTCGCCGCCCTCGTCCTCGCGGGGTGCGCGCTCGCGGGCTGGCTCCACGTGCTGCTCGCGGCCCAGCTCGTCGGCACGGTCGCCTTCGGCGTGCTCCTCGTCCGCGCGGCCGCCGGGCTCGCCCGCGGCGTCGAGCTCAGAGCGATCCGCGCGTGAGCGAGCGACCGACCGCGGCTCAGCGCTGCTCGACGAGGTCGAGGTACTCCTCGCGCCACAGGTCGACGTGCTCTTCGGGCAAGAGGACGGCGTGGGTCGGGTGCAGCCCCTCGGCGAACGCCCGCTCGTGGCTGACCGCGACGACCGTGCCGGGCCAGCCCGTGAGCATGCGGGCGACCGCGACGACGCTCGCGGGGTCGAGGTTGTTGGTCGGCTCGTCCAAGATGAGCAGGTTGACCCGGCCCGCGGCGAGCAGCGCGAGCGCGAGCTTGGCGCGCTCGCCGCCGGACAGCTCGTCGGGGCGGTGCAGCACGGTCTCGCCGCTGAGCCCGAACGCGCCGAGCAGCTTGCGACGGTCGACCTCGGTCACGAGAGGCGTGTCGGCCATGTGGTCGAGCGCGCTGCGCGACGCGTCGAGCTGCTCGTGCTCCTGGGCGAAGTACCCGAGCTCCACGTTCACCCCGAGCCGCACCGAGCCCGCCGTCGGGTCCTGGACGCCGGCGAGGCAGCGGAGCAGGCTCGATTTGCCCGCGCCGTTGCGACCGACCACGAGGATCCGGTCACCGCGCCCGACGAGCATCGAGGTGCGCGCCAGCACGACGTGGCGCCCGTAGGCGACGCGCAGGCCGCTGAGCTCGATGACGTCGTCGCCGCTGCGCGGTGGGGCGGGCAGCCGGAACGTGGTGGCCTTCTCCTTCGGCCCGACCACGGTGCGGGTCGCCTCCAGGCGCTCCACCTTGCGGTCGGCGATCTTGGCCTTTCGGGCCTGCTTCTCGGTCGAGTGCCGCCGTGCGTCCGCGAACTCCTTCAGGCGCTTGATCTCCGCCCCCTCGCGCTTGGACAGCAGCTCGGCGCGCTGCCGGGCCTCCGCGGACTGGCGCAGGAACGCCGAGTAGTTGCCCTTGTACTCGGCGACCTTGCCGTCCGCCACGTGCAGGACTTTGTCGATCGACTGGTCGAGGAGGGCCAGGTCGTGGCTGATGAGCAGCAGCGAGCTGTCGAGCCCGGCGAGCTCGGCGAAGAGCCACCGCTTGGCGGAGCGGTCGAGGTGGTTCGTCGGCTCGTCAAGGACCAGCAGATCGGCGTCCTCGTAGAGCACGCGCATGAGGTCGACGCGCCGGCGCTGGCCGCCCGAGAGGGTAGAGAGGTCCTCCAACAAGAGCTCCTCGCGAAGCCCGAGGCCCGCGGCGAGCCGGGAGACCTCGGCCTCGGCCATGTAGCCGCCCTTGGCCGTGAACGTCGACTCGAGGTCGCTGAACGCGGTGATGCGCTCGGACGTCGGGTCCGCTGCCATCGCGGCGCGCGCGGCGTGCACGTCGGCGTCCAGGCGGTCGAGCCCCCTCGCCGACAGGACGTGGGAGAGACCGATGGGCTCGACGCCGAGCCCCTTGTCGATGGGGACCTGGGGCAGGTACGTGACCGACCCGGTGCGGATCACCTCGCCGCGGTGCCGGACGTGCGCGGCGGGGTGGCCGAGCACGACGCTGAGCAGCGACGTCTTGCCCACGCCGTTTCGCCCGACGATCGCGGCCTTCTCGGCGTCGGCGACGCTGAAGGAGGCCTCGTCGACCAAGACGCGCCCGGCGACTTCGACGCGGAGCGACGTGACGAGCAGCATCAGGCGTCCGTCTCGTCCGCGGCGCGCTCGAGGTCCTCGCGGAAGTCCGGGTGCGCGATCGCGGCGAGCGCCGCGGCGCGCTCTTTGACCGTGAGCCCCGCGAGCTCGGCGCAGCCGTGCTCGGTCACGACGGTCGCGACGTGGTGACGCGGGGTGGACACGACCGAGCCTTCGGCCAGTCGGGCCACGATCCGGCTGCGGCGCTCGCCGTGGACGTCGATCGTCGAGCGCAGGCAGACGAGCGAGCGGTCCTCCACGTCGAGGTCCGCGGCCTGCACGAAGTCCTCGTGGCCGCCGACGCCCGAGATCTGGCGCCCGCCGACGGCGTCGGCGACCACCTGGCCGTAGAGGTCGACCTCGATCGCCCCGTTGATCGCGACGAGCCGGGCGTTGCGCCGCACGACCGACGGGTCGTTCACGACGGTGACGGGCCCGAATGCAACCTCGTCGTTGGCGTCCAGCCAGCGGTACAGCTCGGCTGAGCCGAGCGCGAACGTCGTGACCGAGACGCCCGCGAACTGCCCCTTGTGCTCGTTCGTGACCTTGCCCGCCTCGTGCAGCGCCATGAGGCCGCTCGTGAACATCTCGGAGTGCACCCCGTAGCCGCCGGCGGCGCCCTCGGCGAGCTTCGCCGCGACGAGGCTCGGGATCGCCCCGATGCCGGTCTGGAGCGTGGCGCGCTCGGCGATGAGCTCGACGCAGCGCTCGGCGATGCGCTCGTCGGCGTCGGTGATCTCGGGCTCGGGCAGCTCGACGGGCGCGGCGTCCACCTCGACCACCACGTCGACGAGCTCGAGCGGCAGGGTGTTGTCGTAGCCCTCGAGCGCGGTCGTCCTCGGCAGCGCGGCGTTCACCTCGCAGATGAGCACGCGGTTGGAGTCCGCGCCGGCGGCCAGCAGCTCGTCGCGCGTCGCCCCGTAGTGCAGGGACAGGTTGAGACGACCGCGCGCGTCGGGGGCGGCAGTCTGGACGGCCATGACCCGGGGGCTGAAGCGCTCGAGCACCGAGCCGAACTGGCGGAACCCCGCGGGGACGAGCTGGATGTCCGCGCCATTGGCCTTGTAGAGCCGCTCGACGGGACCATAGAAACCGCACCGGTACCGCACGCCCGTGCGCGCGAGCACGTCGAAGAGCCCGAGCAGCAGCGCGCCGCCGAGCACGAGGTCCTCATAGTCGTCGCGGTCCGACAGCGCGGCGAGCAGCGCGTGGGGGTTCGCGGGCCCGAGCCCGAAGCCGACGGTGTCGACCGCACGCACGAGCGCGGCCGCGTCACGAGCGGTAAGGGTCACGGGTGCCACGTGTCGATTCTGCCGCAGTCGACGCGCGTGCAATCCCGCACGCGGTGGCGCGCGGGCTCAGCGTCAGTCCGGCAGTTCCTCGTCGCCGACGGCGGCGACCGCGGCGACCTGCTGGCCCGCGTCGAGGTTCATCACGCGCACGCCCGTCGCGTCGCGGCCCTGGGAGGCGATCTCGCGCACCGCGGTGCGAATGAGCACCCCGCCCGTGGACGCAAGGATGATGTCCTCGTCGAGGCTCACCATGAAGGCCGCGACCACCGTCCCGCGCACTGCGGTGAGGCGGATCCCGCGCACGCCCATGCCGCCGCGTCCCTGCCGGCTGAACCGCTCGAGCTTGGTCCGCTTGCCGTAGCCCGCGTCGGTCACGACGAGCAGGTCTGCGTCGTCGCGCGCGACGTCCAAGGAGACCACGCGATCTCCTTGGCGCAGCTTGACGCCGCGCACGCCGGCCGCGGCCCGGCCCATCTCGCGGACGTCGGTCTCGGCGAAGCGGATCGTTATCCCCTTGAGCGTGACCATGAAGACGTCGTCGGCACCCGTCGTCGGCACCACGCGCACGAGCTCGTCGCCGTCGCGCAGGTTGATCGCGATGAACCCCTCGCGCCGGGACTTGTCGTACTCGCTGAAGGCGGTCTTCTTCACCTGGCCCTGCGCGGTCGCGAAGACCAAGAACTGGTCCGAGGGGAAGTCACGCGTCGGGACGATCGCCTGGATGCGCTCGTTGGGGGCCAAGTTGAGCAGGTTGACGACCGCGGTCCCGCGTGCGGTGCGCTCCTTCATCGGGATCTCGTGGCCCCGGAGCCGGAAGACCCTGCCGCGGTTGGAGAACAAGAGCAAGTACGCGTGGGTCGTCGTGTGGAGCACCTGGTCGACGAGGTCCTCCTCGCGCAGGCGGGCTCCCTGCACCCCGCGACCGCCGCGGCCCTGGGTGCGGAACGCGGCCGCCGCGACGGACTTGATGTAGCCCGCCTTGGTCATGGTGAGGACGATCTCTTCGTCGGCGACCAGGTCCTCGATGCCGAGCTCGCCGGGGTCGTTCACGATCTCGGTCCGACGTGGGTCCGCGAAGCGGTCGCGCACCGCGGACATCTCCTCGGCGATCACCGCGCGCAGCCGCGCGTCGTCCGCCAAGATGGCCTGCAACTCGGCGATGGTCTCGCGAAGCTTCGCCATCTCTTCGTCGAGCTCGGCGCGCCCGAGCCGCGTGAGCCGACCAAGCGTCATGTCGAGGATGTGCGTCGCCTGTTCCTCGGAGAAGCTGAACGGCGCTGCCATCAGCGCCACGCGGGCGGCGGGGCGGTCCTCGGAGCCCCGGATCGCGGCGATCACCGCGTCGAGCTGGTCGATCGCGCGCAGCAATCCCTCGACGATGTGGGCACGGGCCTCGGCCTTGCGTAGGCGGAACTCGCTGCGACGGGTGACGACCTCGACTTGGTGTGCGAGGTAGTGCGTGAGCAGCTGGGCGAGGTTGAGCGTGCGCGGCACGTAGTCGACGAGCGCGAGCGAGTTGACCGCGAACGTCGTCTGCAGCGGCGTGTTCTTGTAGAGCTTGTTGAGCACGACGCTGGCGTTCGCGTCACGCTTGAGCTTGATCACGAGACGGGGCTTGCGGCCAGCCGAGTCGTTCTGGACGTCGCTGATGCCGTCGAGGCCCCCACCTTTCACCAGGTCGTGGATGCGGACCTCGACGGCTTCCACGGAGACCTCGTAGGGGAACTCGGTCACGATGATGCGGGTGTCGGACCTCGTCTCTTCGATCTCGGCGACCGCGCGCATCCGGATGGAGCCTCGGCCCGTGCGGTACGCGTCGAGGATGCCCTGGCGCCCGAGGATCTGCGCGCCCGTGGGGAAGTCCGGTCCCTTCACGAAGCCGAGCAGGTCGTCAACGGTGGCGTCAGGGTTCGCGAGCAGGTGCAGCGCGGCGTCCACGACCTCGCCGAGGTTGTGCGGCGGGATCTTGGTCGCCATGCCGACGGCGATCCCCTGTGAGCCGTTGACGAGCAGGTTCGGGTACCGCGACGGCAGCACGTCGGGCTGCTGGTCGGTGTTGTCGTAGTTCGGCGAGAAGTTGACCGTCTCCTCGTCGATCCCGTCGAGCAGGTCGAGCGCGATCGCGGCCAGGCGGCACTCCGTGTAGCGCATGGCGGCGGCACCCGCGTCGGGACCCATGCCGCCGAAGTTGCCGTGGCCCTCGACCAGCCGGTGGCGCATCGCGAAGTCCTGCGCCATGCGCACGAGCGAGTCGTAGATCGCGGTGTCGCCATGGGGGTGGAAGGTCCCCATCACCTCGCCCACGACCTTCGCGCACTTCGTGTGCGGACGGTCGGGACGCAGCCCCTGGTCGAACATCGAGTAGAGGATCCGGCGGTGCACGGGCTTCAGCCCGTCGCGCACGTCAGGCAGCGCTCTTGCGACGATGACCGACATCGAGTACTCGAGGAACGATCGCTCCATCTCGAGGTTGATCTCGATGGGCTCGATGTAGCCCTCGACCTCGGGCGGCTCGATGCCCGATGGCGGCGGTGGTGGCGGCGGCGACTTGCGGCGGGGCATCAGCGGCTAGATGTCGAGGAACCGCACGTCGCGCGCGTTCGTCTGGATGAAGTGCCGGCGCTGGGGGACGTCCTCGCCCATGAGGATCGAGCACACCTCGTCGGCGAGCGCGGCCTGCTCGACGGTGATCTGCAGCAAGGACCGCTTGACGGGGTCCATGGTCGTGTCGCGCAGCTCGTCGAAGTCCATCTCGCCGAGCCCCTTCAGGCGCTGGAAGTCGCTCTTGTGGTTCGGGTTGGCTTCGAGGAACGCGTTCTTTGCCGCCTCGTCCTTCAGGTACACCTTCTCCTTGCCGACGAGCGTCGAGAAGAGTGGCGGCTGGGCGACGTAGATGTGGCCGGCCTCCACGAGCGACTTCATCTGGCGGAAGAAGAACGTGAGCAGCAAGGTGCGGATGTGCGAGCCGTCCACGTCGGCGTCGGCCAAGAGGATCACCTTGTGGTAGCGGATCTTGGTGAGGTCGAACTCCGGGTCGATGCCGCCGCCGATCGCGGCGATCAGCGCCTGGATCTCGACGTTGCGCAGCACCTTGTCGGCGCGCGCCTTCTCGACGTTGAGGATCTTGCCCCGGATCGGCAGGATCGCCTGGACTCGCGGGTTGCGCGCGTCCTGGGCCGACCCCCCCGCCGAGTTCCCCTCGACGATGAACAGCTCGGACTCGCGCGGGTCGCGCGACGAGCAGTCGATGAGCTTGCCCGGCAGTCCCGCGCCATCGAGCGCGCTCTTGCGCCGGGTGAGGTCGCGCGCCTGCTTTGCAGCCGCACTCGCCCGCGCCGCAATGATCGCCTTTCCGACGATCTGGCGGCCCTCCTTGGGATTCTCCTCGAGCCAGTCCGCCAGCTTGGCGTTGGTCGCGCGCTCGACGAGCGAGCGCACCGGGACGTTGCCGAGCTTGCCCTTCGTCTGACCCTCGAACTGCGGCTCGCGCAGCCGGACCGAGATGATGGCCGTCAAGCCCTCGCGGATGTCGTTGCCGTCGAGCGGGGGCTCCTTTTCTTTCAGCAAGCTGTGCTTGCGCGCGTAGCGGTTCACCACGTTGGTGAGGCCCTTGCGAAACCCCTCCTCGTGCATGCCGCCCTCGATCGTGGCGATGCCGTTCGCGAACGAGTGGATCGACTCGTGGTAGCCGGTGTTCCACTGGAAGGCGATCTCGACTTCCATATCGGTCTCTGCCTGCTCGTAGGCGCCAACCTTGCGGAACAGTGACTCCTTGGACGAGTTCAGGTGCTTCACGTAGTCCACAATGCCGCCGTTGTACTTGAACGTCTCCTTCTGCTCGCGGCCCTCGCGCTCGTCGACGAAGTTGATCTCGAGGCCCTTGTTCAGGTACGCCATCACCTGGAGCCGCTCGGTGACCGTCTGGGCGCGAAACTCGACGTCGTCGAAGATGGACTCGTCCGGCCAGAACGTGACGATCGTCCCCGTCGTGCGCGACTTCGGCGACGGTCCGGTCATCTTGAGCGGGCCGTCCGGGTGCCCGCCCTCCCGGAAGGACATCTCGTAGCGCTCCCCGCCGCGGTCGACCTCGAGGATCAGCCGGGTCGACAGCGCGTTCACGACCGAGGCGCCCACGCCGTGCAGGCCGCCGGAGACCTTGTAGCCCGCACCGCCGAACTTCCCACCGGCGTGCAGCGTGGTGTACACGATCTCGGCGGCGGTGCGGTCGGGGTACTGGGGGTGCGGCTCGACCGGGATGCCCCGGCCGTTGTCGACCACGCGGCAGCCACCGTCGGCCAGGATCGTGACGTCGATCCGCGTGCAGTAGCCCGCCATGGCCTCGTCGACGGCGTTGTCGACGATCTCGCGGATGAGGTGGTGCAGGCCCGCGGGACCTGTCGAGCCGATGTACATGCCGGGTCGGACCCGCACTGGTTCGAGGCCCTCGAGCACCGTGATGTCACCGGCCCCGTAGGTCTCGGACCCCTTGGTCTTCTCCGCCACGAAGGGCCCTCCGTTGTCGCGTCGATCCTCGTGCACGGGCGTGCGACGAGCGCCGCGCAGAACTCATTTGACGTCGATCATCCTACCAACTTGCACTGACATTCGAGACCCCGAGCGGTGCTCCGAGCGCTCGATCCAGGCCCCTTCTTGGCTGCTCAGAATGGCCCCCGCAGTCGCCGTTTCGGTGCGCTTGTTCAGTAGCGTCGAGACATCGACGCTCAGCGACGAAGCAGGCTCGCGCGAGAGTTCGTCGGCTTCCTCCCGCGGGAGGACCGGCGTCGCCATCCGACGTACTGGGCGATCTGCCGGGGGATCGCAGCCGACACCCGCCTGCTCGAGATGGCCGACCTCGTGCCGCCGCCCCAGTTCGCGGTCAACGTGTTCCTGGCGTCCGTGCACCACCTGCTGCTCGAGGGCGCGGACCACCCGCTCGCGTCGCATTACCCGAGCGTGTGCGCCCGCCGCGGCGTCGAGTGCACACGGGTCTCCGACGCGCGGCTGACAGGTGCCTTCGCGTCGTTCTGCCGGGCGTTTCGCCACGAGATCGCGCAATGCTGCGCGACGCGGGCGACCCAGACCAACGAGGTCGGCCGCTGCGCGATCCTGCGGGCGGTCCTCGGCTCGCTGCACGCCCGCGGCGACCGCACCGTGTCACTGCTCGATCTCGGCTGCTCGGCGGGGCTCAACCTGCTGGTGGACGAGTACGCCTGCGTCTACGGCGATGCCGACGCGGGGCCGAGCACCGCGACCGTGGTGCTGCGCTGTGAGCTCGTGGGCGCGCTGCCCGAGCTCTCGATCCCCGAGATCGAGACCCGCGTGGGGCTCGATCTCGCACCGATCGACGTGACCGATCCCGACGCGGTCACGTGGCTGCTCGCCTGCCTCTGGCCCGACGACCTCGATCGCTTCGGCCGCCTCGAGCGCGCGGTCGACGTCGCGATCGCGCGGCGCGGCGAGGTCGTCATCGTTCGCGGCGACATGGTCGACGCGCTCGAGCGGGCCGCGTCGAGTGCGTCGAGCGCGACTCGGCTCGTCGTCGCCAACTGCTGGTCCGCGGCGTACCTCCCCGAGGCGAGGCGCCACGAGCTCGCGGCACGCGTCGCGTCGCTGGCGCGCGAACGTCCTGTCACGTGGGTCACGATGGAGGGACCGCGCGTCGCGCGCGACCTCGGCGTGCTGGCGGCGACCGCGAGGCTCGCGCATCGCGGTGCGAGCGTCGTGTGCGTCACGGAGTTCGCCGACGGCACGGCGCACTCGTCATTCGTCGCCGAGACCCACGCGCACGGCGTGTGGCTCGACTGGCACGCGAGCTCGTCAACGCTCGCAGGGTGACTCAGGAGGTCCCAGCCAGTAGCGCGGCGGCGTTGTCGTGCAAGATGGCGCGCAGCTCGTCGTCGTCGAACCCGAGCGAGCGCACCCCGTCGAGCGCGGTGCGCGGGTCGTCGAGGGGGTAGTCGCTCCCGAACAGCACGCGATCGGTCCCGACCTTGCGCAGCACCCATGCGAACTGCTCGGCGAAGGGCCCGTTGGCCAGGAGCGAGGCGGTGGCAGACACGTCGATCCAGACCTGCCTCGGCCAAAAGGGGTAGCGCGCCACGATCTCGTAGACCAACAGCGACGGGAAGTCGGGTCCGTGGGCGTGCGCGAGGATCAGCCGCGACTCGGGCACCGCCATCGCGAGCTTGATGAACTTTCCCGGCTGGTTGCGGTCCCACGGCGAGTACGCGTCGAAGAGCACCGGCAGCCCGAGGGCCGTCGCCTCGGCGACCACGATCTCGACGGCGGGGTCCGACACGTCGAAGTCCTGGGTGTTGGGGTGCAGCTTGACCCAGGTCGCCCCGAGCGAGGCCACGCGGCGGAGCTCGGCGAGCGCCGCGTCACCGTCCGCGGGATGCACCGAGCACGCCGCGAAGAAGAAGCCCTTCGACTCGTCGCAGAGCGCCAGCACCGCGTCGTTGAGCTCGCGGGTGAACGACAAGTCGTCACGGGGGGCCATCACGAGCGCCGCCGCGCGGGTGATCCCGAGGCCCTCGATTCGCGCGAGGTAGTCGGACGCGGGGTGTGGGTCGCCGAGGACTTGATGGCGCTCGTGCACCATCGGGTGCGTGTGCGTGTCAATGATCGGGCTCGCCGTGATCTCCGAGTTCTAGCCCACGCTGCCCATCTCCGCGGACCCCACCACCACCCGCAGCGAGGTGGGTGCGCCGGCGGTTTCCCAGCCGAGCGCAGCACCCAGCTCGCCGAGGATCGCGGCCGCGTCGAGCCGTGCGCGAGCGGCGTGCATGCCGCTCGGGACCGCGACGACGAGCTCGGTGCCAGCGAGGCGCTTCGGGCGAGCGCGCGACGCGCGGGCGGACTCGATGCGGGGCCACACGCCCTCGACCGCGGCGAAGCCGACGAGGTCGACGCGCGACACCTTGGACGCGATCCGACGCAGCGACCACGACAGCGGCCGCGGCCCGCGGTCCTCCTCACGGGTCACGATGGAGCTCCCGCACGTCGACGAGGTCGGCGCCCGCCAGGCCGGCCGGTGGGGGGACCGCGGTCGTGAGCAGCGTCTGTCCCCGCGGCAGCAGCTCGAGCAGTCGCGCCGAGCGTCCGAGGTCCAGCTCGGAGAAGACGTCATCGAGCAAGAGCAGCGGGGGCTCGCCGCGAGCCGCGGTTGCCTCGACGTGCACGGCGATGCGGATCGCGAGCGCCAGGCTCCGCTGCTCGCCCTGGGACGCCTGGGTGCGCGCGTCGCGACCGTCGACGGTGAGGACGACGTCGTCGCGGTGCGGGCCGATCGTCGAGACGCCCCGGCGGACGTCATCGCTCCGCGCGACCGCGAGGGCGGCGAGAAGTGCTCCAGCCCAGCTCCTCGCGTACGTCGCGGTGACCCCGCCGTCCTCGCCGGCGAGCGTGCGATACAGCTCGGCGATCCGCGGCGACAGCGCGACCGCCAGCGCCTCGCGGCGCGCGGCCAGCTCGTCGCCGAGCGCTCCCAGCCGCTCGTCCCACACGTCGAGCGTCGTGGCCTCGCTCGCACCCAGCCGGCCGTGCAGCTGGCGGAGCAGGGCACCGCGTTGGCGAAGGACTCGTGCCGCGTCCTCGAGCAGCGAACCCGCGGTCGGCTCGAGGAGCAGCAGCGCGTCGTCGAGGACGTCGCGGCGCAGCGCCGGCCCGCCGCGCACGACGCTCACGTCCTCGGGCGCGAACGTCGTCACGGCGACGGCGTCGGCGAGGTCGCGACGGGTCTTCGCGGGCTGGCGGTTGACCTGGATGCGCGAGCGTCCGTGCCGCGAGAGCTGCGACTCGATCAGCACGTCGGTGTCCGCGCGGCGAACGGTCGCACGCACGTAGGCGTCGTCGGCGCCGTTGCGGATCATCACGTCGCGCGTCGCGCCGCGGAAGGACCTCGCGGTGCCCAGGTACCCGATCGCTTCGAGTATCGAGGTCTTGCCCGTCCCGTTCGGCGCGAGCAGCACCGTCGTGCCGTCGGGGTCGGGCGAGAACTGTGCGGCGGGGAAGCTGCGGAAGTCGACGAGGTCGAGTGACGCGAGCCCCACGCCGCTACTGCACGCGAACGGGCATCAACAAGTAGCGGAAGCTCGCCTGCTCGGCGCCGTGGACCATCGCGGGACGCGCCGAGTCCGAGGTCTCGATGACGACCTCGTCGCCCGAGACCGCGTCGACGCCGTCGATCAGGTAGGTCGGGTTGAACGCGATCGTCAGCTCCTCGCCGGTGAAGTCGCCGTCGACGGTCTCTTCGACGTCGCCGAGGTCGTGGGAGACGACCTTGAGGTCGACGCCGCTCGCGTGCATGGTGAGGCGCACCGACGTCGTGTTGTCCTTCACCAGCAGCCGTGCGCGCCGCAGCGCGGCGAGCACGGACTCTTTGCCCAGGTGCAGGCGATTCGGGTAGCTCGCGGGGATCAGCTGGCGGTAGTCCGGGTACGCGCCTTCGATCAGGCGCGAGCTGATCGTCGTCGAGCCCGCCGAGAACGTGACCTCGGTCTCCGACAGGACCACACCCACCTCGGCGTCGTCGGCGAGGCCGCCGCAGAGCCGCTGCAGCTCGCTGAGCGCCCGCGACGGGACGAGCAGGTCCTTGTCCCCCGCGATCGCCGATCGCCCCGGAAGGTCACAGAGCGCGAGTCGGTACGAGTCCGTCGCGACCAGTCGGAGCGTCCCCTCCTCGTTGGTGAACAGCACTCCGGTGAGCAGCGGCCGCGCGTCGTCGCTCGAGGACGCGCGCACCACCTGGCGCAGCGCTTCGACCAGCTCGCCCGCCGGCACCGTCGTGGTCGTCGCGCCGGCCGACGGCAGCGTGGGGAAGTCACCAGGCGAGAAGGCACGCAGCGAGAAGCGCGAGCGCGCTGCAGCGATCTCGACCTTCTCCTCGCTCGCCTCGATCGTCACCGCCCCTGGCTCGAGGTGCCGCACGGCGTCGGCCACGAGCCGCGCGGGGACGACGGACTCGCCGTCGTCGATGCCGATCACCTCGATCACGGCGCGGACCGTCAAGTCGAGATCCGTGCCCGTCGTCGTGAGCTCGTTGCCCTTGACGACGAGGTGCAATCCCGTCGTCGCACCAACCGCACGGGTCGACACCGCACGGGCGGCAGCAGACAGCGCCTCGACCAACGTGTCGCGCTCTGAGCGGAACTTCATGGCCCAACCACCTTTCCTGAGGGGGCCCCCCACAGATGGAGTGAATAAGAAGTGATTGTCATAGTAGGTCTGTGGATTGTGGACAAACGACCATCACCCCTGATCAGAGGATCTATATTCATCCACTGCCGACCGGTCATCGGTGGGAAACATTTTTCGGGTTTTGCCACACCCCGCAAGGACTGTGGGTGACAGCGGCATTGCGCCACAGGATAGGCGCGTCTCGCGCACACCTTGATGGGTGCTCGGTCCACAGGCTTCACGACTCTCCCTTCAGCTGGCGGCGCAGCTGGGTGACCTGGTCGTAGAGGTGCTGGCGCTCGGCCATCTGGCGCCGGATCTTCTCGACGGCGCTGATGACCGTCGTGTGGTTGCGGTCGTCGAAGATCCTGGCGATCATCGGGTACGAGTAGTCCGCGAGCAGGTCGCGCATGAGGAACATCGCTACGTGGCGCGCCGTCACGAGTGGGCGCACGCGGCGGGGTCCGCGGACCTCGTTGGGCGTGAAGTGGTAAAAGTCCGCCACGGCCGTCATGATCGCGTCGGGCGTGATGGTCGGGGTCTCGTCGCCGAGGTCTGACAGGACACGCTTTGCGAGGTCGAGGGTGATCGGCTCGCGGTTGAGGTTGGCGAACGCGTTGACGCGGATGATTGCACCCTCGAGCTCTCGGATGTTGTCGCGGACGTGCGTCGCGATGAACTCGGCGACCTCGTCGGGCAGCGCGATGCGGTCGTACTCCGCCTTGGTGCGAAGGATGGCGAGCCGCGTCTCGAGGTCCGGTCGGTCGATCTCGGTGAGCAGGCCGGACAAGAGCCTGCTGCGGAGGCGCTCTTCGAGCGTCTCGATCGCCTTCGGGGTCCGGTCCGAGGTGAGCACGATCTGCTTGCCGGCCCCGAGGAGGGTGTTGTACGTGTGGAAGAGCTCCTCTTGGAGCCCCTCTCGGCCCTGGATGAACTGGATGTCGTCAATCAGCAAGACGTCGCACTCGCGGTACTGGCGCTTGAAGCCGAGGGTGGTCTTGGAGCGGATGGCGTCGATGAAGTCGTTCAAGAAGTGCTCGGTCGTGACGTAGAGCACGCGCATCCTCGAGTAGTTGTCCTGGACGTAGTTGCCGATCGCATGGAGAAGGTGGGTCTTGCCGAGCCCTGAGGCGCCATAGATGAACAGGGGGTTGTACGCCTTGCCCGGGGTCTCCGCAACGGTCTGTGCCGCGGCCAGCGGCAGTCGGTTGGAGCTGGCGGACACGAACGCGTCGAAGGTGAAGCGCGGGTCCAGCCGCGCGGCGTGGCTCTCGTTGCTCTCGCGGGGCGCGCCCGCGGCCACCCCGACCATCGGTGACTGGGTGGTCTCGTCGGCCGGCTCGTCGTCGTCGCTGGGCGTCGCGACAGCGAGCTCGACCTCGACGCGATGGCCCACGACGGTCGCCAAGGTGTCCTCGACGAGCTGCAGATACCGGTCATGCACGCGATTTCGCTGCAGCGGGTTCGGTGCCTCGAGCACCAGCTTGTCACCAGTGAAATCCACAGGACGAAGTTCGCGGAGCGTCAGCGACCAGACATTGTCCGACACCTGTTCACGCAGTGATTCCGCGCACTGCGCCCAGAGTTCGTCAACGTCGGCCACGTAGTCCTCCACAGGGCAGAGCCCCAATTATCAACAACCCTGTCCACAACCTCAACCGACGCTTGGGAGTCGCGGGGGGATAGAACCTACACCCCTCGGGCGGGTTCTGCACAAGGACGTGGACCGAGGCGTGGCCGAGGCGACCGGGGCGCAGTGAAGGGTGGTCCCGGCGCCGAGCGGGCGCCGTCCGGCCGTCGAGGAGGCAGGTCCGACGCGCGGTCATTCTCCGTCTGCCGACCCGGGCGCGGTCACGCGACGCCCACGGAGCGCTGCAGATCCTTGAGGCGCTCGGACGTCGCTGCGCCTGGCGCAGGAAGTGCGTGCGCCAGGCGCAGCTCGCTAGAGAACTGGGGCCATCGCTGCGGTAAAGGTGTTGCCACCGCCCGCGAGCGCCACGTTGAGGGCACTCGTGGACGCTCGGCAGCGGGTCAGCGGCGGGATCGTGTACTTCCCGCTCACCGTGCCGCCCCCGAACGGGGACACCACGCCGCTGAACCTCAAGGCGACCGGGGTCGTGGTCGTGCAGTGCGAGCCCACCAGGTTGACGGGCAGGCCGAGGGGCTTCACCGAGTCGACGTGGATGTTGAAGGTGCTGGTGGCCCTCACCAAGAAGGTGGTGAAGTTGAAGGTTCCGGTCGTGGCCTTGGTCTGCGTGAGCGAGACCGTCACCGTGGCGAGCCCAATCCCTGCAATCTTGAGCGTCGTGGTCGCGGACGGCAGCGTCAGGGCCCCGCGCATGGCGCCGTTCGCCGGGGCGACGGTTCCGACGAACGTGCCGGGCGGGATCACCACGGTTTGCTGGAGCTTGGCGAGCGTCGTCGAGGCCTTGACGGAGTCATGCACGGACACCTTGGCGTGGGGCGCCTTGGCGGCGGCTCCGGCCGGCACCGAACACGCAACGCCCCCCACCAGCGCTGCGAGCACCATCCCCATTGACGCGACTGCTGCCCTTCGACTCATGGCGCCCTCCTTTTGGGTTCGTGATCCCCCCCGCTCACCCAGCGGTCGTCACGTGCGGAGCGGCAGGCAGGGTCTCGTGGCATCCGTGCTACCACACTCGCCTGCGGCGTTGGCGTCGGGGCCGGTGACGACCTGAAGGGCGTGGCAGTCGCCAACCTGGGCTGCCGACGAGAGACTCGTTGGGGACGTGGCGCCGATTCTTCCACCGGGGGCACGGACCCCTTTTGCGGCCCTCGGGCGGGCTGTAGGCTGCTCCCGCCGCGCCCGGGTTGCCGCCCATAGCTACGTCGCCCCCGGTGCACCACGACGGAAGGAACGAACTAGGTGAAGCGCACCTACCAGCCAAACAAGCGAAAGCGGGCGAGGACGCACGGCTTCAGGGCCCGGATGTCCACCCGCGGTGGCCGCGCCGTGCTCAAGGCACGCCGGCTGAAGGGCCGTCACCGCCTGGCCGCATGATCGTGGGGCCGCGACGCACGGCTCCGATCAGCTCGCGACGCACGTTCGAGGCGCTGCGAGTCTCGGGGCGACGAGGCGGCGCGGGCCCGGTTCGCCTGCGGTACCTCGCCGATGACGCCGGCGAGGGAGGCTGCAGGGTGGCCTACGCGATCCCCCGGCGAACGGGGGGCGCGGTGGTCCGGAACCGGCTCCGGCGACGGCTCCGCGCAGCGGTCGACCACGTGGCCGACGAGATGTGCCCGGGTGCGTACCTGATCTCACCTGACAGCACCGCGATCGACATGGACTTCACCTCACTTATCCACAGCCTGCGAGCCTGCCTGACGGCAGCTGGCGCCATCCGAAGGGACGACACGTGACCAAAGCGCAGCCCCGCGCCGGTGCCCGGCTCGCCCTCCGCGCGATCGCGCTGTACCAGGCCGCCCGGTCGGGGCGCCCGACGTCGTGCCGCTTCGTGCCGTCGTGCTCGGCCTACGCCGCTGACGCGATCAGCACCCACGGGCTCGCGCGCGGCACCCGCCTCGCGCTCGGGCGCCTCGTGCGGTGCCGGCCGTTCGGGCCCCACGGGGTCGACGAGGTGCCGCCGACGGCCGTGCGGGCGGCCCGATGACCACGCTCGGGATCTCGAACGCCTTCACGAGCTCGATCGCAAAGCTGTTCCACCCGATCGTCTACGCGGTCGCCTGGGCACTTGCGTTCATCTACGGGATCATCCCGAACTACGCGGTCGCGATCGCGATCCTGACCGTCGTCATCATGGCGCTGCTCACGCCGCTCACCGTGAAGTCGACCCGATCGATGGTCGCGATGCAGAAGCTCCAGCCGGAGCTGAAGAGACTTCAGCAGAAGTACAAGGGCCCCGAGCACCGCACGGAGCTCAACGAAGAGATGATGCGCCTGTACCGCGAGGAGGGCGTCAACCCTGCGACCGGCTGCATCACCGGGCTCCTGCAGGCCCCGTTCCTCTTCATCTTGTACTCGGTCATCCGAGGGCTCTCCCAGACCTTGACTGCCGTGCACGGCAAGGTGGCCTGCGGGTCCTACGTCCCGAAGCTCCCCTCCAGCTTCAACGGGCTCGTCTCGTGCCCGAGGAACATTCCCGCGACCTCAAAGATGTTCCGCGACATCACGACGGCGCACCCCGCCGGGGCGATGCTGGCGTGGGGCATGAACATCGCGCTCAAGCCGTTCAGCTCGCACGGCTCGGTCTGGGCAGCGATCCCCTTCTACGCCCTCGTGGTCGTCGCCGTCAGCGTCCAGTACTTCCAGATGAGCCAGCTCAACCGCCGGAACCAGAACAAGTCGCAGATGTCGAGCCAGATGCTGATGTTCCAGCGGATCACGCCGATCCTCTTCGCGTACATCTACTTCATCGTGCCCGCCGCGGCCGTGATCTACATGGTGTTCTCGTCGCTGATCAGGATCCTCACCCAGGACCTGATCTTCCGGTTCGACACGAACAAGCCCGTGAAGCCCACGGAGCGCGACATCCCGGCGGTCGGCGCCTCGAGCGACGCCGAGCCTGACGTCAAGCGTCCTGACGTCAGGAGTGATGTCAAGTCTGACGGTAAAGTGACGCCCGCGGGGGCGGGCGCGCGCAACGGCGCGACGGCGACGCCCAAGCCTGCTGCGAAGGCCGTCCAGGCGGCCAGGACGGCCCCCCCCTCGCATCCGAGGTCGAGGGACAAGAAGAAGAGGAAGGCACGCTGACGATGGAATGGGTCGAGATCACCGCCAAGACGCTCGCCGAGGCAACCCAGCGCGCCCTCGACCAGCTCGGTGTCACCGAGTCGGACGCCGAGATCGTGGTCGTCGAGGAGCCGCGGCCAGGCCTCTTCGGCCGGACCCGAGGCGAGGCACGCGTCCGCGCACGCATCCGCCCCACCGGACCTCGCCCACGCCGGTCGCGGCGGGGACGGTCCGGCAGGGGGGGCTCGACGCGCCCGGACGAGGGCGGGCGCTCGGAGCGCCCCGAGCGGTCCGATCGATCGAGCCGCGGCGACCGCCCGGAGCGAGCAGAGCGCCCAGAGCGTGCCGGCCACGCCACCGATGGCGCTCCGGGCCAGCAGCGCTCGAGGTCACGCCGTCGCGGTGGGGGCGGCGGGACGCACAGTCGAGAGGTCGCCACGGCACACGTGGCCGTACAGGAGGCGGCGGACTCGCCGCAGAGAGAGGATGCTGTGATGGCGGAGGGCATGACGCTCGAAGAGCAGGGGGCGATCGGCAAGACGTTCCTCGAGGGGCTGACGACGGCGTTCGGGCTCCCGGCGTCCGTCGAGGTGCGGCTCCTCGACGAGGAGACCGTGGAGCTCGCCGTCGACGCGGAGGACCCCGCCACGCTCGGGATCCTCGTTGGACCCCGCGGGGCCACGCTGGCGGCCCTCCAGGAGGTCACCCGAACCGCGGTGCAGGCAAAGTGCCCCTCTCGGACCGACCGGATCCTGGTCGACGTGGCCCGCTACCGCGAGCGCCGTGCCAAGGCGCTGTCGGCGTTCACCGACACGCTGGCCGCCGAGGTCCTCTCGACCGGCGAGGAGCGCAGGCTCGAGCCGATGTCGCCTGCGGACCGAAAGGTCGTCCACGATGCCGCAACGTCCATCGACGGCGTGGCGACTCGCTCGGAGGGCGAGGACCCTGAGCGCTTCGTGGTGATCAGCCCCGCCTGAGACTGGTGCCAGATCGGCTGACCGCCATCCTCGAGCGCTCCCGGGAGCTCAGATTCCTCGGACCAGGCGAGCCCGACGACCATCGGGCGCACGCCTTGGCCTTCGCCGCCGCGTGGGACGCCCACAGCTCGTCGCCTCCCCCAATGCTCTGTGACATCGGCGCAGGCGGCGGGGTCCCGGGACTGGTGCTGGCGCTGCACTGGCCGAGGGCAACCTCGGTCCTCTTGGAGGCCGCAGCGCGACGCTGTGCGTTCCTCGAAGAGGCGATCGGCGAGCTGGGTCTCGGCGCGACTGTCTCGGTCGCACGGGGCCGTGCAGAGGCGCTGGCGCGAACCCTCGACCTCGAGGGCCGATTCCCGCTGGTCACGGCACGATCCTTCGGGGCGCCAGCGGTGGTCGCCGAGTGTGCCGCGCGCCTCCTCGCGCCTGGCGGCGTGCTCATGGTGTCAGAGCCGCCCGACTCGGCACGGACGACAGCCCGCTGGCCTGTCGAGGGCCTTGCCGCCTTCGGGCTCGGTCCCGCGGTGCCGGCCTCGTCGAGCCGGCACCTGGTGGTGATCGAGCGCGTGGGGCCATGCCCTGATCGCTTCCCGAGGCGCGTCGGGGTCCCCCAGAAGCGCCCGCTGTTCTGAGCCCGGACCCCCTCTCAGGACCACCGACACGCGCCGACACACGCCCTTCGGTGTGTCGAGCCCAGAAAACTGACAATTTCTGAGATTTCGGTGCGCCAATCGTCGAGTGGGCCGACAGTTGTGGGTCCGGGCACTATGTCGTTCCACGTGGAACTGGCGAGACGTACGCCCGCGAGCAGTTGCACGTGGAACTGCGGGCGCAAGCCTTGACTCGGTCTGGCCAACAGGGTTGAATGGCGCCGTGTCGTCCCTCCGAGCCCAGCGCACCTGATGGCGCTCTGGAGGAGGAACAGGGGAAATCGGCCAGAACGACCGATCAGCGGCCGGTTTGTCGCTGGTGATGGTCCCGGCACACCGAGTGCCCAACGCCACGCCCTGGGCGACCCGACCGAGGAGCACGTCGTCGTGGTCCCCGAGCCACAAGACGAGCCCAGCGTCCCGGTGGCAGCCTCGACGCCCGTGACCCGCCTTCCCTTCGATGCCGTCGCGGAAGCTGGACCGGCCCCATCCGACCCCTCCGGCTCCCCGGCTCCCGCCCGAGGACCGGCGCCCTCCTCTGGAGCGCACGCACGGAGGACGCCGACCTCGGACTCGCCCCAAGCACGCGACGACCGGCCCTCCATGGGCTCGCCGGCCCCCCGATCCCAGTCCCCGGTGCCGCCACCGGATACTTCGACGGCCTCGACGGCCCCCCCAGGCACGCCGCCAGCCTCGGCGGCGCCCACAGGCACGTCGCCAGCCTCGGTGGCGCCCACCGGCACGCCACCGGTCGCCAGCGGTGACCAGGAGGCCGCGCTGGACCCCGACGAGCTCGCTGAGGAGGCCGACGCGCCCCTCCCGACCCCGCAGGGGGCAACCCAGGACCGTCCTGTGCGGCTCCTTCCCAGGGTGATCGCCGTCGCGAACCAGAAGGGCGGGGTCGGCAAGACCACGACGACGGTGAACCTCGGTGCCAGCCTGGCCCAGTTTGGCTACCGGGTCCTGATCGTGGACCTCGACCCGCAGGGCAACGCGACGACGGGACTCGGCGTGGACGCGCGCGGCTTCCAGCACTCGATGTACGACGTGCTGCTGAACGACACGCCCATGGTCGACTGCATCGAGCCGGTGGGCATCGAGAACCTCTTCGTCGCCCCGGCCACCCTCGACCTTGCGGGCGTCGAGCAGGAGCTCTTCAGCGTGCTCAGCCGAGAGCTGCGGCTCCAGCGGGCGTTGGCCACGGTCATCGACGACTACGACTTCGTCTTCGTGGACTGCCCGCCGTCGCTGGGCCTGATCACGATCAACGCGTTCGCGGCGGCCAAGGAGATCCTGGTCCCCGTCCAGTGCGAGTTCTACGCCCTCGAGGGCCTGACCCAGCTCCAGCGGATCGTGGAGCTGGTGCAGCGCAACCTCAACGAGCAGCTGGAGATCTCGACGGTCGTGCTCACCATGTACGACGCGCGCACCCGCCTGTCCGAGGACGTGGCGAACGAGGTTCGACGCCACTTCCCCACCCAGACGCAGGGAACCGTCATCCCGAGGACGGTGCGCCTCTCAGAGGCCCCGTCGTTCGGCCAGCCGATCACGACGTTCGACCCGGCGTCGAAGGGAGCCAGGGCCTACAAGGCACTGGCGAGGGAGGTGAGCGATGGCGCGCAGAAGCGGGCTGGGTAAGGGGCTGCAGGCTCTCATCCCCGGCGAGGTCCATGACACGGTGGAGGTCGGCGCGGCCGACGTCGAGGGGGCGCGCCTCGTGCAGGTCCCCGTCGAGGCCATCCGCCCCAACCCGTTCCAGCCACGGCGGCAGTTCGACGACGACTCGCTGGCCGAGCTCGCCGCGTCCATCACCGAGGTCGGCGTCCTCCAGCCGATACTGGTGCGCAGTGTGGCCGGCTCGACGGACACGTTCGAGCTGATCGCGGGGGAGCGCCGCTGGCGCGCCGCGCGCCATGCGGGGCTCGAGGTGGTCCCCGCCATCGTCCAGGACCATGCCTCGGACCTGCACTCGCTCGAGATCGCGCTCATCGAGAACCTCCACCGCTCGGACCTCAACGCGCTCGAGGAGGCCGCCGCCTACCAGCAGCTGATCGACGAGTTCGACCTCACCCACGAGCAGGTCGCAGAGCGCGTGAGCAGGAGCCGGACGTCGGTCACCAACACGCTCCGGCTCCTCGCGCTGCCCCCGGGCGTCCAGCGCGCCCTCGTCGAGGGACGGGTCTCCGCAGGTCACGCCAAGGCGCTGCTCGCGATCGAGGACCACGCGACCCTGGAGGCGACCGCGGCGAAGGTCGAGGCAGAGGGCTTGAGCGTCCGGGCGACCGAGGAGCTCGTCCGTCGCATGGTCGCACCACCGCCCGCCGCCCCCACCGCGACCGAGGAGCCGGCCGCGGTGAGCGACCAGGCCCTGCCCGACGCGGGGATCTCCGAGCTCGAGCACCTGTTGGAGCGACACCTCGACACGCGTGTCAAGGTGGATCTCAAGGGTCGGCGGGGCCGGGTCATCGTCGAGTTCGCCGACCTCGACGACCTCGAGCGCATCTACCGGGCCGTGACCGGGGTCCCCTCCAGCTGACCTCCAGCGGGGCTCCGAGGCGGTCGAGCGTTTTCCCCAGCCTGTGGCTGAGGTTGTGGGTTTTCACCCCTGGGTCGCACAATTGTCACGGTTTTGTGGCGTCGCCGAGCCGATGCTGCACAACTCTCGATGCCGCGCCCGGGGTGACGCCACGACGACGTCACGCACCGATTTGTGGCGTGCCACCTGGGCTCGAGGGCCATCGTCCCACGCGGCTCGCGGCGACGGCGACGCGCGCAGCACCGGGGTCCAGCGGGGTGACGCCACGGCGACGTCACGCACCGATTCGTGGCGTGCCACCTGGGCTCAAGGGCCATCGCCCCACGCGGCTCGCGGCGACGGCGACGCGCGCCGCACAGGGGTCGATGCGGGCGTGACGCCACGACGACGCCACGGCGTCCGCCGCGCCGCCAGGCGGCACCAGGGCCCACGAGTTCGCATGGGACGAGCGACGGCGACCGTCGGGGCCTCCCAGGTCGGCCGCCAGAAGAGGCCACGGAGGAGCAGCCACCTGAAGAAACTTCAGCGGCTAGCCGACCGGGACTGCCCAGCCCTCAAGTGCGACGGCGACGGCGTCGGCGAACTCCGCGACGCGCTCGACCAGGCGGTCGAGGGGCCCGACCTCGAGGACCGACGCGGGCATCCGCGACTCGCGGAGCACCGGGAGCGCCATGCCCTTGGTCGCCTCGTCGACGCCGAGTGCCCGACCCGTCGAGGAGGCCAAGCCCTCCGCGAGGCGCTTGCCCGAGGGCGACTCCCCGCGCTCGGTCTGGAAGTACAGGCCCGTGACCGACGACGCGCCCGGGTCGAGGCGCACCACGACGAGGCACCGCGCCCGCGAGGCGTTGGCGGCCAGCGCGAGGGGGTGCTCGTCGGACTCGCGCACGACGGTCGGGCTCGCGCCTCGGTCCCGGAGCGCGCGCGCCGTCGCCTCGAGGACCGCGTCGAGCCCGCCCGCCTGGCCGAGGGCGACCACCAGGTCGTCGAGCGTGCCGTGGCCCCGGCGCATCTCGGAGCGCTCCTTCACCTCGTTGACCAGCGTCGCGCGGGGTTGCCGGGCAGCGAGGCGCCGCAGCTCGACGAGCGTGGAGGGCCCGACGACGCCGTCGGCGGCGAGCCCCGCGTCGCGCTGGAAGGCCGCGACCGCCGTCCGTGTGGCGGCCCCGTAGATGCCGTCCACCCTGCCGGGGTCGAACCCGAGGGCGGCCAGGCGCTCTTGGAGCTCGGCCACGTCGTCGCCACGCGTGAGCGGGGCGGTCGTCGACAGGACCCGGTCGCCCAGCGGCCGCCCGGCCTCGACCAGGCGCTCCCAGGTGGTCACCCCGACGATCCCGTCGTTGCGCAGGCCCCGGCGGCGCTGGAACGCCTCGACGGCGGCGCGCGTGGAGGGGCCGAAGACCCCCTCGTCGTCGCCGTCGACGACGTGGCCGAGCGCGGCCAACCGGTCCTGGACGTCGGCCACGGCGGGTCCCGCTGAACCCTCAGCAAGCGGGAGCGTGGGCAGGGAGCGCCTAGAGGTAGGCGGAGAGCTCCTGGAGGAGCGCCCCTTTGGGCTTGGCGCCCACGAGGCGCGCGACGGGCTCGCCGCCTTTGAACAGGATCAGCGTCGGGATCGACATGACGCTGAACTCCTGGGCGACCTTCAGGTTCTCGTCGACGTTGAGCTTCCCGATCGAGAGCCGATCGGCCTGCTCGACGGCGAGCTCTTCGAGGATGGGGGCGATCTGCTTGCACGGGCCGCACCACTCCGCCCAGAAGTCGACGAGCATCGGCGTCGCCGCCGCACCCACCGTCTCTTTGAACGTGTCGTCGGTCAGGGTCTGGATCACTGCCATCTGTTCCTCCATTGGGCCACAAGGTACCAACGCCGAGGCGCGCCGCCGTGTTCCCGCGAGTCAGTGCCCTCGGTGCTCGAGCCAGCGCTCCGCGTCGATCGCGGCCATGCAGCCCGACCCCGCCGAGGTGACCGCCTGGCGGTAGACGTGGTCCTGGACGTCGCCCGCGGCGAAGACGCCGTCGACGCTCGTGCAGCTCCCCTTGGACGTGAGCACGTAGCCGCCCTCGTCGAGCTCCAGCTGGCCCTTGACCAGCGACGTGTTGGGCTCGTGGCCGATCGCGACGAACACCCCGCCGAGCTCGATCGTCGACGCCGCGCCGGTCACCGTGTCGCACACGGCGATCCCCCTCAGGGTCTCGTCGCCCAGGACCTCGGTCACCACGGTGTTCCAGCGGAACTCGATCTTGTCGTGGTCGAAGGCACGCTGCTGCATGATGCGCGAGGCCCGCAGCTCGTCGCGACGGTGCACGACGGTCACCTTGGTCGCAAAGCGCGTGAGGAACAGCGCCTCTTCGAGCGCGGAGTCGCCGCCCCCGATGACGGCGATCTCCTGGCCGCGGAAGAAGAACCCGTCGCACGTCGCGCACGTGGACAGGCCATGGCCCAAGAGGCGTGCCTCGCCGGGCACCGACAGGGGCACCGCGCGGGCCCCGGAGGCCACGATGACCGCGTCGGCGACCAGGTCGGGCTCGTCGTGCTCGGCGAGCCACACCGAGAACGGGGTGCTCGCCAGGTCGACGGCGGTGACCTTGGCCACGCGCAGGTCCGCGCCGAAGCGCTTCGCCTGGCCGCGCATCGCGCCCATCAGGTCCGGGCCCATGATCGCGTCGACAAAGCCCGGGTAGTTCTCGACCTCGGTCGTGAGCATGAGCTGGCCGCCGGGCTGGTCCGAGGTCGACGACGGCTCGCCCTCGATGACGACGGGGGCGAGCTGGGCGCGAGCCGCGTAGATCGCCGCGGTCAGCCCGGCCGGACCCGAGCCGATGATGGCGAGCTTGATGCGCTCGGTCACCTCGCGGCCCCGGACTTCGCCGGTGCCTTGCGCCACCGCCAGACGACGAGACCCCCCGCGGTGAAGAGCGTCCCCAAGAGCGCCCAGGACGCCCACTGGTGCGCGGCGAAGGCGTAGACGTCGAGGATGCGGAGCAGCGCGACGCAGATCGCGACGGCGATCACGCCCACGCACGCGACGATGATGAGCGCGAACGCGACGGTCCGTCCGATGAGCAGGATCGGGCGGATGACCTTGTCGTGGAGGGTGTCGACAAGAAGGTCGATCGCGCCCATGGCGCGCCCCGCGAGGTCCCGCTCTGGGGTCGAAGGGGTCGTGTCGTCCGCCATGACGCAGTGACCCTACTGGTGAACTCCGCCGCGCTCCCCGGCGCGGGGAGCGGTCACCTCGAGCGGGCGAGCCAGCAGACCCCGACGACGCCCGGGCCGCCGTGGGCGCCAACGACCGGGCCGATCTCGGTCTCGATGAGCGGGTGGGTGGTCTCGACGTTGCGGAGCCGATCGACGACGACGCGCAGGTCGCTCGCGTCGCCGCCGCCGACGGCGAGCCAGTCGAACGGCGCGGCGGCCTCGGTGCGCGCGGCCACGTGCTCGAGCGCGCGGCCGCGCGTGCGCTGGCGGCCGTCCTCCACGATCTCGCCGTCGCGCAGCACCAGGATCGGCTTCACGCTCAGCAGCGAGCCGAGCATCGCCTTCGCGCTGCTCACGCGGCCGCCCTTCACCAGGTGCTCGAGCGTGTCGAGCGTGCCGACGAGGCCCGCGGTCGCTGACCGCGACCGCGCGCGCTCGGCGATCGCCGCGGCGTCGTCGCCGCGCGCCGCGTGCTCGGCGGCCTCGAGGCACAAGAGCCCCTGGGCCGCGGTGACCATCTTCGAGTCGACGACGTGCACCTCGATCGAAGCGCCCATCGACTCGGCCGCCACGACTGCCGCCTGGTAGGTGCCGGAGAGCTTGGACGACAGCGTGATCGCGACGACCGCGTCGCAGCCGTCGGCGACCGCGCGGTCGAAGGCCTCGTGGAAGGCGCCCGGCGCGGGCGCGGCGGTCTCGGGCAGGCGCGTGGACTCGCTGCAGCGCTTCCAGAACTCCGCCGTCGACAGGTCGACGCCGTCGGTGTACTCGTCGGACCCGAAGCGGATCGTGAGCGGCACGACGTCGATCGAGTTCGCCTCGAGCAGCGCCTTCGGCATGTCGCACGCGCTGTCGGTGACGATGCGCACTGATCCCATGTGACCTCCCGGCTCAGAGACTGTCACGTGCGCCGAGCCCCGTGCTGCGACGCGAGCGGCGCGAGAGCGTGGCGGCGCACGCGACGAAGGTGAGCGCGCCCGCCGCCACGCTCCAGGCGAGCCGCGCGGCGAGCCCCGCGCCCGTGTCCCACCCTGTCGCGGCGGCCGCGAGCAGGGTGACGACGCCCGTCGCGAGCGACGCGATCGCGATGCCGCCGAGCGGGCGGTAGCACCCGGGCGCACCGAGCGAGCCCACCCGCCAGCGCACGACGAGGAGGGCGGCGACGGCCGCGGCGCTGTAGGCGATCGACACCGACGAGGTGAGCGCGCCGATCGAGTGGCGCCCGATGGCGAGGGCGATCGCGACGTTGCACGCGTTCTCGAAGACGTAGAGCCAGAAGGCGTCGCGGGCCCGCTGCATCGACTGCAGGCCGCGGATCGCGAACTGGAAGCACACGAAGCCAGGCAGGCCCGCGGCGAGCACCGCGAGCACGGTGCCCGCGAGCAGCTGGCCGTGGCCGTGCCCGCGGTACAAGAGGAGCGCGACCAGGGGCTGGGCGAGGACCACCAAGCCGACCGAGGCGGGCAGGATGATGCCCATGGTCCCGCGCAGGCCCGTGCCGAATCGCTGGGCGAACCCGAGGGCGTCCTTGCGCGTCCAGTGCCGCGCGAGCTCGGGGGTGACCGCGCCCATCACCGAGACGGCGACCACGGCGTAGGGCATCTGCATGAACGCCCAGCCGTACGTGTACGCCGAGACCGGCCCGTTCCCGCCGATCCCGAAGGCCAAGGCGAGCACGACGGCGAGGGCGAGCTGGTTGGTGACGACGATCCCGAGCGTCCACGTGGACAGCCGCCCGACCGCGCGCACCGCGTCGTCGCGCAGGTCGAAGCGCCACCGCAGCCGCAGCGCGCCGGCGCGGACGAGCGAGGGCGCGACGGCGAGCGCCTGGAGGGCGACACCCGCGGTCGTGCCGAGGCCGAGGAGCACGAGCCGTGACGAGGGGGTCGCCACCGAGCCGAGTGTCGGGGCGGGGTCGATCGCGGCGAACCACAAGAGCACCCCCACGCACACGACGTTGTTCGTGATCGGCGCCCATGCGGGAGCCGCGAAGCGCCCCCGCACGTTGAGCAGCGCCGTGGCGAGGCTGAGCAGCCCGTAAAAGAGGATCTGCGGGCTGAACCACCGCAGGAGCGAGGTCCCGACGGCGCGCTGCTGGCTGATGACGTGGGCGGATCGGGCCGCCGACAGGTGGTTGAGCGCCGTGAAGGCGTCGATGATCCACGGGGCGAGGGCCCACGCGAGCACCGAGGCGACGACGAGCACGATCGTCGACACGGTCACGACCGCCGAGATCGACCGCCACGCGCGCCGCTCGCCGTCGATCGCGAGGCGCTCGACGAACACGGGGACGAACGTGGCCGTGGCCACGCCGCCGAGCACGATGTCGTAGAGCATGTTGGG
>PMON01000010.1 GCA_003162395.1 Acidimicrobiaceae bacterium | reverse complement strand
CGAGCGCAGGTAGAAGTAGGCGAACGCGAGCGACGCGAAGGCGAATGCCCAGATGCCGATGAACAACCGCCCGCCGGTCCACAGCGCACCCTCGTGCGAACGCAGCTCGAAGGCGATCTCCTCGGGGGTCTCGTGGAGGATTGGTGTGGACTCGTGCAGGAGCTTGTCGTCAGGCATGGCGTCTCCGATTACATCGAGTGCGGACGGATGTCCACGCCGCGGTCCTTGTCATCGGGCGTCGGCGACGACGTCGACGACGTCGCGCCACCACGCTCACCAAGGTCGGCGACGGGCGGCGCGTCGACCTCCCCGTAGTGATAGGGGTCCGCGAGCACGACCGGGGTGTGCTCGAAGTTGTACCACGGCACTGGCGTCGGCGTCTGCCACTCGAGACCGAGGGAGTGCCACGGGTTCGGAGGGGCAGGTGTGCGGTCGATGCACACAGACCACACGAAGTTGAACAGGAAGATCAGGAACGACGCGCCGAGCAGGAAGGCGCCGATGCTCGAGATGTCGTTCAGCGTCTGGAGGTTGTGGGCGTACTCGAAGACGCGTCGTGGCTGGCCGAGGATCCCGACGAAGAACAGCGGGAAGAACGTCAGGTTGAAGAAGATGAACATCGTCCAGAAGTGCGCGATGCTGAGCTTGCGGTTGAGCATCACGCCCGTCATCTTCGGGAGCCAGTAGTACAGCCCGCCGAAGAACGCGAAGATCAGGCCCCCCATGATCGTGTAGTGGAAGTGCGCCATCACGAAGAAACTCCCGTGCACGGTCACGTTCACGGGGACGTCAGAGAGGAACACCCCGGTGATGCCGCCGATCAGGAAGTTGAACAGCATGCCCAGGACGAAGAGCATGGGCGCCTCGAACCAGATCTTCGCCTTCCACAGGGTCCCGAGCGTGACGAGGAACAGGAATCCGGTCGGGATGGAGATGAGCTCGGTGGTGAGCATGAACAGCGGCCGCATGTCGGGATTGATCCCGCTCTGGAAGATGTGGTGCTGCCAGACGAAGAACGAGAGCAGTGCGACGCCGATCATGCCCGCGGCAGCGATCCGGTACGCGAACAGCGGCTTGCGCGTGAACACGGGCAGCATCTCCATGACGATCCCGAACCCGGGCAGCGCCATGATGTACACCTCGGGGTGGCCGAAGAACCAGAAGAGGTTCTGCCACAAGAAGTTGCTGCCGCCGTGCTCGGTGACGAAGAACCCCGTCTGGGCGGTCCGGTCGAGCACGCCGAACAGTCCCGCGACGACGAGCGTCGGGGTCGCGAGCGTCAGGAGCGCGCAGGTGGCGAGGATCGACCAGACGAAGATGGGCACGCGACCCCACGTCATGCCGGGCGCGCGATAGTTGATGATCGTCACGGCGAGATTGAAGCCCGCACAGATCATCCCGATGCCGATGACGGCGAATCCCACGAGGTACGAGTCCATGCCCGCGCTCGCCTGGGTCTGCAGGGGTGCGTAGCCGGTCCATCCAGTCGGGAACCCCCCGAGGAACGGAGCGGACAAGATGACCACGTAGCCCGCCATGAAGATCCAGAACGACGCAGCCTCAATCCGGGGGTACGCCACCCGGCGCGCGCCGATCATCAGCGGGACGAGCCAGTTGCCCAGGGTCCCGACGACGATCGAGCTCGCCATCATCATCATGATCGTGCCGTGCTCCGAGACGATCTCGATGTAGGTGCCCGGCCCGAAGACGTGCGTGGTCGGGCTCAGCAGCTCGGTGCGGATCATCATCGCGAAGAGGCCGCCGGTGAACAAGAACAGCAGGGAGCCGACCGTGTACTGCAACCCGACGACCTTGTGGTCCTCGGTCAGCCGGAAGTACCGCGCGAAGCTCGCGTCGGGAACGGCTGGCGTCGGGTCGAGGCCCAGGATCTTTTGGAGCGGGTAGTTGAGGACTCCGATCCCCGCGAGCCATCCGATGACACCGAACGTCAACGCGAGCACCACCGCGACATTGTTGGTGCCGCTGTTGGCAGCAACGGGATAGGCCCCCGCGATGAAGTCCCCGGCCCAGTACCCCACGATGTAGCCGATGAGGAAGCCCGCAAGGGCCCACAGCAGGTTGGGCCGCAGCCACCCCGGCACCCTCCTGATCCGCGCTGCGCGCAGCGAGACGTCGCCCGGGCTTATCCCGGACGTCTCGAGACTCACGGTCTCCCTCGTGTCGATGGCCATCGGTCTCAGTCACCTCCAGCGCGCAAGGGCCGCCCGCTGGCGACGTGTCGGGCCTCGTCGGACATCACTGGCCGGCCGGTTGGGTGGCGCCGTATTGCTCGACGGGGCTGTAGGGATCCGCGGTGTCGGGGTAGTAGCCCCCGTCAGCCCCGTTCGCGTCGGGGGTGTAGGTGTACGCGAACGGCGCCAGCACTGCGGTGTTCGCAGCTAGCTGGTGCTCGGTCGACGTTGCCCACGCATTGAACGCCAACGGGGTGACAACCCGGCCGGTGTTGAACATCGACCCGTGCCACAGACCGCACAGCTCCGAGCAGCGAACCGTGAAGCTCCCGAGCTGCGTCGGCGTCGTGAACGCCACGTTGTCCTGACCCGGGTTGGCGTCGGCCTTGACCCCCAGCTGGTAGGCCCAGAAGCTGTGAATGACGTCGAGCGACGTCACGTGGAACGCGATCGTCGTGTTGTCGGGTATCTCGAGCGTGTTCGTCTCGAACCCCCCGAAGCTCGGGAAGCGATAGGTCCACTTCCATTGCTGGCCGATCACTTGGACCTGGAGCACGTTGTGGGACGCCGGGGTCCACAAAGGGGTGGGGCCTTGACCGCCGCCGGCTCCCTCAGGCTGGACCAGCTCGTAGGTGCCAAAGCCGGCGAGGAACAGGACGACCACGGTCGTGATCGTGATCCAACCCGTCACGACGCGATTGTTGCCCCGCGCTCGCTCGCCGCCGATGGGATCTGGGCCGCCCCGACCCGCTCGCCACATGACGACGGCGTAGACCATGTACACCCAGATGGCGATCATCACTGGCACGGCCATCACGATGAGCACGTTGAAGTCGAACGCAGCCCCGTTCGCGGTGTCGCTCATGCGGCCAGGCGGGACGTGCGGACCGACGACGTTTAGCCACACCACGTCGAAGGCGACCGACAGGACCGCCCAGATCGCGATGATCCGCCACCAGTGCGACGCGTCATCCGACCCACGCAGGGCTGGCGACGCTGCCTCGCTCGTGTCCTTCGGGCTCGTCGTCATACGACCTTCATGAAGCCGCCCATGTACCCCACCGTGCCCATGGGCCCCCCATTGCCGTAGAGCCAGCCCAGCCCGCACGGCACGAAGCACTGCCACGGATAGTTGCCCGGACCTGGGCTCATGAAGGAGAACTTGATCACGTTGTGCGGCGAGCTCGGCTCGCAGGGCGCCGCGCCGCACAGGGTGTCGTTGCCGTTCACGCCCGCGAGCGGGACGCTCACCCCGATCGCGGGGATCGAGAACGTGTGTCCCACACCGTTGCCGACGTTCGAGTTGTTGACCGAGAACGTCGCGCCGTTGAGCGTCGCGACGTCACCGACCGTGCCGGTCACCTGGCCAAGCTGCTCGTTGCGCAGCGGGCTCCCCGAGTCGTACTGCAAGATCGTCACGTTCACCTGTGTGCGCGCGGGGACCTGCCAGATCGTCGTGTGCTGCCATGTCCCCCCTTGGGTCTGGATCTCGTAGGACACCCACGTCGGGTGGTCGCCCGACCCATAGGACCCGACCGTCTGCAAGGTCACGTTGACCTGGCCATTCGATGCGGCGAACGTGACCGTGCCCGGCTGGGACATGAGGTTGATGAACGCGAACATGACGATGCCCGCGGCGATCAGTGCAAGTGCCCCAGCAAGAGCGGCTCTCCCCGTCTTGTTCACGACGTCCCCATACCCCCACGGCACGTTGTCATGCGCGTTCCAGATCGCGCTCTCTCGACGATAGGACCACCACCGAGCCGCGTCAATGACCCTGCGGGAGATCCCCGCTCACCCGGGTCCCCGAATCTCGCCGAGCGTCGGTGGCGTTGCATGGTGGAAGATCCGGTCGACGGCGTCGGCGATGCCCCCCTCCTGCTCGATCGCACGCCGGATGATGATGATCAGCGCGGGAATCGCCCAGAAGTCGCCACATATCCACAGGATCGCCGCACCGATCTGCTGGTCCGCGAAGGGCGACAGCGACACGCCGGGGAGGTGGTTGTAGACGTCGTACCAGGACCCCCGGGAGAACAGACTCATCGACATCGCGAGCACGAACATCGTGATGTTGGTCGAGATGATCGCTCCCGCCTGCCAGAAGGGCGACGCCTTCGGGCGCATCGGGTGCGACGGGATGATCTGGAGCCAGAACAGGACGCCGGCGACGATGAAGCTCCCGTGCATGAGCCAGATGTGGACCAGCGAGTTCGTCTGGGACGCGTCGAACGGCCCGGGCAGGTGCCACCCGACCATCACCAGGTTGAAGGCGACCAGCGCGGTCCAGGGGTTCATGAGCACGCGGCCCACCGAGCGCAGCGTTGCGGACCATCGGCCGAGCATGACGGCGCGGCCGAGCCGGCGACGGGCGTTGAGAGGGATCGAAAAGACGAGCGGGATCCACGGCGCGCCGACGACGACGAGGATCGGGACGTAGAACGCGAGGATGATGTGCTCGATCATGTGCACGTAGAAGTACTGGTCCGACCAGTAGTCAATGGGTGACTCCACGGCGAGGAGCAGTGCCGCGAGTCCTGCGTAGAACGCGAGTGACCGCTTCCGGCGTCGTGCCGTCCGAGTCACGTCAGACCGGGCCTTGAGGCGCGCGAGGCCGATCTCGTGGAGCGCCACGATGCAGACCACGACGACCAAGAGCGGGTCGAAGCTCCAGGGGCTCGTCACGTACGTCATAGGAGCTCGACTAGTGCGAGAGTCCCCGCAGCACGAGCGCGATGCCGTGCCCCCAAGTGGAGATCTGGTCGACCGGCAGGTAGGCCTTGCCGCTCGCGGTGTGGTCGTCGGTCGGGAACGCTGCGTAACGCTCGTGGCCCGCCGAGTCGATGAAGTACACAACTGACGTGTGGATGATGTCGGCGTTCGGACCCGGTGCGATGACGTCGATGTTGTAGGCGTGCCAGACCGCCGCGAGGGACTTGACCGGGCCCGTGAAGAAGTGCCACGTCGGGATCGTGCTGAGCAGATGGGCTTGTGAGTACGAGGACATTGCAGCGACGCTCGTGTGGAACTTGTTCACGTTGACCGCGACGAACACGACGTTGCCTGCAGCCGTCCCGAGGTCGTGGTAGGCGTCGACGAACTCTTGGGAGACGATCGGGCAGATGTCGGTGCAGTGGGGGTCCATGAACTCGAGCACCACGGTGCGGCCCTTGAAGCTGTCGAACGACATCGTGCGGCCCCGCTGATCGGTCAGGACGAAGTCGTCGGCCGCGCGAGCCGGGAGCTTGGTGAGACCCATCAAGTTGGCCGTGTTCGTTGAGATCGATGCCGGCAGCCCGCTCGCGCGCAGTGGGGACGAACTCTGATCTGCACGGATCTTGTTCGCAAAGATCGCGAAGAACGCCGAGAGCACGACGACGACGCCGAGAATCGTCAACGCGAGGTTGCTCGGCCCTCTCCGCGTGTGACCTGCCAATGTCCACTCCTGGGAGCCCCGGCTCCGCCGTTGTCGAATCTATCCCGTGTCTCGAGGAGTCCGTGACGACAGATCTCGGCACGGGGATGCCGTCGTGGCGAGAGCGCTCGCCGACCTGCAAGACTGGGGCGGACGGTGAGTCGACTGGGTGGTCGCGGCGTTGTATGACGTCGAGGAAGGTCGGGGCTCCACAGAGCAGGGTGCTCGCGAAGCGAGTCGGGGCGACCCGAAGGAAAGTGCCACAGAGAACAGACCGCCGATGGCCGGCAACGGCACAGGCAAGGGTGAAACGGTGCGGTAAGAGCGCACCAGCGCCTCGGGCAACCGAAGCGGCTTGGTAAACCCCACCCGGAGCAAGGCCAAGCAGGGGACATGGGCTGCTCGTCCATCCGGGAAACCGGAAGGTCCCCAGGTAGGCCGCGCAGATGGATGGCCACCCATCCCCCGCATGGGGGTGGACAGAACCCCGCCTACAGGTCGGCTCACCGTCCTCAGGCCTGATTGTGGGGACTATTGGGAGATCTCGAGAGCCGCTGTCCCTCTTCCGTCCTCCGTGACGGTGCTGACGCATGGGGCACCGGCCGGAGATTCGGGGCCACGTCGCCGCGTGTCGCCTTGAGAAGGCTTGTTGGGGTGTTCCAACACGAGGGCGAGTTGAACGCCACGTGCGCCGACGGCCGAGACATGGGCCGCAGCGTCAGACATCGATGGATGGACGATCGTCGCTCGCGGCACTGACTAACTCTCGAGCGTCCTGGAGCGGTACGGACGCCTCAGCGGCCAGAGCGGCAAGTGAGATGCCGTGTTCGAGATCTAAAGCGCTCGAAGAGCGCGAATCTCGCGCGTCTGCATGGTGCAAGGTCCCTCATGGGGAGGACCGCCGTCGGTGAGAGTACCGCCTCTGTACACGCCGTTGCCGTTCCCACACGAGTATCCGAGGCCTGTCGACGCGAGAACCCCACAGCAAGGCCCGCGTCTCGGAATTACGCTTGCCCCGACCCAGGGGGGGACTCATGCGTTTGACGCGAATGCTCGCAGTAGCCGCCGTCGTCACTGGCTCCGTGACGGCGGTGACGTCCGTGACCGGTGCGGGGGCATCAACCAAGATGCCTGAACCAGGCGTCGTCGGCTGCGACAGCCTGGTGACGACTCCGGTCGGTCACGACTGCCTGCTGCCATGGCCGAACGATGCGTTCACCAAGCCGTCCACCTCGACACGCACGGGTCGTGTGCTCAATATCCCAGCGACACTGACCCCAACGAATGTCTCTGGTGTCCATGTCGGCACCAAGTATCAGAATCTCAACGACGGCTTCTCTCCAGGCTCGACACCCCTGATCCAGATTCCGAACCTGTCAGTGGCGAACTCGGTGATCGCGCCCTCGACCAACATTGGTCTGTCGGGCTGCACGGCGTCGGGCCAACTCACCACTACAACGGCGGCGATCGTGCTCTGGGACACCACCGCCAAGCGCTGCGTGCCCTACTTTGCCGAACTCGACGCCCAGGACCCCGATCCGGCAACGAAGTTGCTGATCATCCACCCAGCCCTCGACTTCACCGAAGGGGATCGCGTCGTCGTCCTCCTGCGAAATCTGAAGAACACGTCGGGCGCAACCATCCCAGAGCTTGCGGGGGAGAAGGCGGCGTTGGCCGGGACGATGAAGCCTGTCACGCGTGGTGCGCACCTGAAGTGGGTCGTCACCCATGACCTGAAGGGATTCGATCTCAGGCACCTCTATGCAGCTTGGGACTTCACGGTCATCTCCGGCGGCGGGAACCTCGCCAAGCTCTCGGCATCGAACCTTGCGGACCCGGCCCTGTCTATGCGCCAGCAGGCATTCGCTACGGTCGGCAAGACCTCACCGGTGTTCAAAGTGACCAACGTGTTCGTGAACGGGAACGCCGAGCGAGAGGTGGACGGCATCTTCCAGGTTCCGACCTTCCTCAAGGGTTGCGCGATCGCCGGCACGGCCATGTTCGGCAGCACCAACACCGGCACTTGCGGCTCGATGTCGACGGGGAAGAACCACCTCCCCAAGCTGATCAAGTCGACCTACGTGAAGGCGACGGCGACCAAGTCGGCGCACTGGACCGGTCAGATCTGGGCCAACTTCATCTGCGTCATGCCCCAGACACCCTCGAGCGCCGGACCAGCACTGCCCACGCTGTATGGGCATGGACTCCTCGGTGACGCCAGCGAGGTCACCGGTGGGAACTTCAAGTCGGGCCCGACGGTCCACAACATGATGGGCTGCGCGACGGACTGGACGGGCATGTCCGGCAACGACCTCCTGCTGGTCGCCGGCGCCCTCAATAACCTGTCCTACTTCCATACGAACGTGGATCACATGCTGCAGGGGTTCGTGAACTTCCAGTTCCTCGCCCGGCTCATCAACTCGCCCAAGGGGTTCGCCAGTAACCCCGCGTTCCGGTCAGGCGGGAGGGCCCGCTTCCTGGTCGGGCACTGCAACTACCTGGGCTTATCCCAGGGCGGGATCATGGGCGGGGCGCTCTCTGCGATCTCGACGCAGTGGACCTCGGTCGTGCTCGGCCAGGCCGGAATCGACTATGGGGGCCTCCTGCTCAACCGCAGCGTGGACTGGGGCGAGTTCGCCTCCGTCTATGACGCTGCCTACCCGAACCCAGTCGACGAGCAGCTTGGCCTGCAACTCATCCAGTTGCTCTGGGATCGTGGGGAGAACGACGGCTACGCCGAGCACCTGACGCGCAGTCCCTACGGCGGCACAAGGGCCAAGCACGTCTTGATCATCGAGAACTACGGCGACCACCAGGTCTCCAACATGGCACAAGAGGTGCTCGCCCGGACCATCGGCGCCATGGCCCACACCCCGACCTTCGATCCCACATATCGCCTTGATGCTTCAGTTCCGGTGCGGACAGAGCAACCGTCATCTATGGATTGGGGCATGGCACCACTGGTCCCGAACGTCCCGGTGAAAGCAGCCATCTCGCTGTGGGACTTCGGGACGCCGTCGCCACCGAGCGACAACCAACCCCCCGTCGACGGCACCTATGGCGCTGACCCGCACGACTTCGGCCACAACAACGCCGGCATCATGGCCCAGGTCCTGGGGCTCATGGAACACGACAGGATCCCCGAAGTCTGCGGCGGACTTTCTTGTCAGGGTCTGCCTGTCAACTAGCGCCTAGCGACTTCATCGCCGGCCTTGAAGGCCTCGAGGTCACGGATCACTTCGTGATCGATCCGGGCTGTCGCGGCTTCATCTCGTGCTCAGCTGCGTCGTGCGTGCATCGACACGGAATGAGAATTCGCCTGGACGGCCTCGGAGCCACGCTCTTCTGAGGTGGTCCGACGGCCGGCCTGCGATGTGTGTCACATCGATCCATCAAGCGGCGCGACCTTGACCGCATGGCGGGCGGCGAGCCGGGCACAAACGGCGACGTCCTGCACTTCTCGTCGTCGCCGCCTCCACTGCTCGCGATGTCATCCCTCGAACGGCGTCTCGGCGTTGCCGGAACTCAGCCAGCTCGCGTTTGGGGATACGGCACAAAGGCGTCGACGCGTGTCCACGTCTGAGATCCGGTGGTTTGCAGGCGTGCACGTGTGTCGAGGGATTGCACCCGGAATGGACTGCTCATTTCTTGAGCCTGTCTCGAGCACGTTCGAAAAGCCTCAATCGTTCTTGCGCGTCGAGCCATTCGGTGAGACGAGCCAGTCGGAGCTCGTCCGGCAGGTGTTGACACCCCTGTGGAGTGTCCGTCATCGCTCCGCAGCGCCGACAGACCGCCATCCGCCCGTTTGTCTCTGGAGCATGATGCTTGTCGAGCTGGGCACCTACGTCCGATGCGTCAGGTGAGATCACGATGCTCCCCTCACCCGGCGGCGCCACCGTGGCTGACGCCGAGTCGGACGGTCCGCAGCAAGCCCGACGCGAGCGCGCTCGCCCTCCAAGGCACCCTACTTCGCACCGCGCAACGATCGGCTCCCTCAGCCACCGACCCTTCCTGGCGACAATCAAATGGAGTAGTGGCCAAGGGCCTTGCCCGAACCGGCATTGGGTCGCTGACTTCAATGGCGACGCGTCCGGGCGGCGTCATTGTGCGTCCGCAACGCTCAGCCTGCATGCGGCAGGAGTCGCGACCGTAGGTTGTTGTGCTACTGGGTCACTAGTGAGGAGATTGAAGTGGCAGACGTTGGCACCCGGATCGAAGTGGCGACGACGGGGACACCGCGTACAGGTGTTGTGACCGCCGTCAGCGGAGCCATGCTCACGGTGCGCTGGGACACTGGAGGAGAGACGAGCCTCATCCCGGGACCGGGCGACCTGACAGTCGTGACCAGTCGGCGTCGGACTCCGTCTCGGCCCTCGACATCGAAGTCCTCAGGCAAGAAGGCGGCACGCACGTCTCCCACAGGTAAGACGGCAGGCGCAGACAGGACCGTCGCTCGAAAGCCGAATGCCAAGAAGGCTGTCAAGAGCCATCCGGCGAGGAAGACCACCGCCAGGAAGGCACCGGCCCGCAAGACGCCGGTGAGCAAGGAGGCTGTGTCGAGCAAGGGAACCGCTGGCCGCAAGATGCCCGTCGGCAAGAAGTCTCCAACCAAAAAGGCCCTCAGGGTCAGGACTCCCGCCAGCAAAGGGCCAATCAAGAAGAGGGCGGCTGCATCTCGAAAGACGGTCTCCGACAGGAGAGCTGCCGACAGAGGTTGAGGGGCGAGGAAGTCCGCTTCAAGAGGAAGACCAGCACCGCTGCCAAAGAGGCCGTCAACACCACTTTGCGAAGGTTCGCTGCTTCTGGACACATGACGAACATCGTCATTGGCACATTCGCTATGACCCCGAGGACACCTAGCGGTGAGTGCCCCTGTCGACGATGCCGTGCCAGGCACGCGGGGCTTCATCATGTTCGACGCGGATGTTTCCATCATGGAAGTGCGCCACGATGAAACTGGCGAAAGGATCAAGTGAGGAGCAACGTCCGGGCACGTCTGTGTTTGGCGCCTTGGACCATCGGCGAACTGGTCGTGGAGTCGCGGGGCCTAAGGAACTCGGCGCCTGCGTGAAGCTGACTCCGAGAGGATCCTCGCCAGGTGGGCCGGCTTTGCGATTCGCGGGCCTACCGACCTGCGTCGAATGTGCCGTGCGTGACGTCGAGGCCCGCCACAGCCTCGAGTTCGACGATGAGATCCGCCGTACCATCCCCGTTGGAGATCGCCGTCGCCATCCGTTGGGCGTTGGCCCTGAAGCTCTGGCGGTCGAGCACGGTGCGCACGGCTCTTGAGATCCTGGGCACCGACGCCCGTGGAGGCAATCGCACGCCGACACCGTGGTGCACAAGACGGGCCGCCGTGTCGTTTTGATCTCGTCCCATTGGCATGCAGACCATTGGGACTCCGGCGGCAAGGGACTTCATTACGGTGCCGTGTCCGCAGTGGGTCACGACCAGGTCGGCCTCGGCCAGGATCTGGGTGTGTGACGCCGCCGCCACAACGGTGACGTTTGCAGACGCGGTGACTTCACGAGCATCGAGCATCTGGCCGACAGTGACGACTGCTCGGACTGGCAATGCGGTGAGCGCCTCGATCACTCGTCGAAGTACTGGGCCTTGATTCTGGTACGTGGAGCTGAAGCCGACGAGCACCAGCGGGCGCCGATCGTCTGCTGGCCAAGGGGCCTCCCAAAGCCCTACCCAGTCTGGGTCATCGAGGATCGGGCCCACGTATCGGACGTTGGAGGGAACCGAGGTTGACGCATAGTCGAAGGTAGGACTGCTGAGAACCAGGATTCGATCAGCGTCAAGGGCTTGGTCGTAGAAGGACGACAAGGGCGACAATCCGAGGTCCCCGCGAGCGGCGTTGATCGCCGGTAGGCCCGCACCAAGCACGCGATTCACAACTGCCAACATCGCCGCATCACGAGATCGACCAAGAACCGTTGTTGCGGGGGCGAAACCCGGGCCAATCGATGGCGATCCCGAGGTCGGCAGAAGCCAGATGTTCGGCACAAGAAGGGCCGTCGGCAGCTTCGCGGCCTGCGCCGCCATGATCGAACCAAAGAGGAATGCATCGGGTACAACAACTTCGGGACGGAACCTGTCGACCACGTGAGCGGTATCGGACGCGAATGCCGCCGCCGGCCCGGCAATGAACCGGTCACGGGCTCGTCGCATCATGACGAGGGGGTTCCTTGTTTCCCAATCCTTGATGAGATCCTCGGAAGGGTTGAGAGAGGTGTGGTGCGGTGCGCGACGCCACGACGAGAACGAGGCACCTATCGCCTCGGCGGCAGCACCAATGGTTGGGTCCGCCAGCACGTGGACCTCGTGACCCCGTTCGATCAGTCTTCGAGCAACACCGAGCTCAGGCGGGACGTTGCCGCCTCCCTCCCACATCGTCAGCAAATACCTGTGAGCGCGCCCGGCATCCATGTCCCTCCCGTCCACGATCAACTCGCACGAAGCGTGCCCCAAGCGCGGTGCGGTGCCGAGGGGGTCAACCCTTGGATTGCCCGTAGTGCCACCACCACTGCGATCGACGTCGCCTTGGGTCATTGCACTCGTTCCTCCCGAGTCCCGCGCACCCCACCAGCCAGCACGTGCACGGCGAACTCGTGGGTCGTCTCGGCCTCCGCGTATCCCGGTCAGCGCCCCTATCCGCAGGTCAGGCGTCGTGGTCACCTGATCCCCGCCTCCAGGTCGGCTCACCCGTCATTGGGCCAGGCTGAGTCGGATCGCTGGGAGCGACGGGTCAGTCAGTCCCGCTTCGGTCGTTGCGCCGGATTTGGGTGCAGCCATCCAGAGGCGCTTCAACCCGCACGTCGTCGCGGTCAGCCGGAACATGGACACGCGCTCGTCACAGTGCTCCATGAGCACGTCGATTGACGCCGCATCCAACGGACTGGCTGGCCATCATGTCCCTGTGAGGTGAAAGCACGCGCACGTGACGGCCCTGCACACGACGCGCGGCGAGGGGACGTCCCCGCCTGGGCGTATCCCCGCTCAGCGCCCACCTGCAGTGCAGCCTGATGCGCACCCGAACCCCTTCAGGTCGGCTCACCGCCCATGGACCGATTTTCAGGGATTGTCGAGGCACCGGTGGAGTCAGCCACTAGGAGCACGTCTGTCTGGCGTCTGAGCCCTTCACCGCCCGACTGCGCGGAGGACCCGGACTGGCTCATCGGTGATCATGCCGTCCACGCCGAAACCGATCAGCTGCTCGAGCCGTATGTCCCCCAGCTGCTGACCGACCCACACGTTCACGCTCAAGGATCGCTCGTGCGCTTTCTGCATGAAATCTCGATCGACCATGGTGTCGTACGGATGCACGTTCGCGTGGCCGTGGGCCACGACCTCATCCAGCACCTCCTCAGCAGGTCTCCGGCTGAGGCAGAGAACGGCGGTCGGAATTTGCGGCGCCTGTGCTTGAACCAGATCAACGGATCCGAAGCCAAAACAAGAGATGATCGTCCTGTCACGATCGTTGCGTCGTGCGAGCAGGTCCAAGACCAGCTCGGTGACTCGCTCGGTAGGGTCGAATTCTGGGTCCCGCAAGAAGTTCTTGATCTCGATATTCACCAGGAGTCCGTGGCAGCGATCGAGCGCGGCATCCAGTCGAGGGACCTCGGGTGGGAGGTCGCTGCACTGCGTGGCCGAGACGAGCCTTCCGTCCGCGAGATGGTCGTCGTGAATGACGACTACCTCGTCGTCTGCGGTTCGGCGAACATCGCACTCGATCCCGTCGGCACCTGATCCTCGCACCACGTCAAAGGAGGCGAGCGTGTTGATTTCGTTGCCGGGGCGATCGTCTCCGTGCCCTACCACGAGCATTGCTGGCCCGCCTCATCGTCGGGGAGAGGCGCTCGGGGAGGAGCGACTTGTCCGATGCCGTTCGTCGCAGGCTAGACACCCATCCGGAACCCGCCAGCAGGTCGGTGGAGCGCCACAGCGGGGTTCCGCAGTGAGTGTCAGCGTCAGCTGGAACTGTCCTGATCGTCCTGCCCGCTGTAGCGGAGTATCAGGAGTCCAAGTAGCAGGAAGACGACTACGCCGACGCCGACGCCCAAGGAGATCAGCGTGCTGTGAAAGTTGGATTGCGAGAGCGAGCCGCTCAGCGTGAGTCGAGCCGAGGCGCTCAGGATGTCCCGGACGCCGGCGAGGATGCCGATCACGAGGAACGGCCGGACGGGGAAGACCGACGCCCGCAGGTGCCCAAAGACCGTGTGGGCGATGTCGAGCAGGATGATGACGACCAAGATTCCGTCGATCGCCGCGACGACTGACTGCGGGAATGAGTGCCAATCCCCAAGGAAGTCAGCGACGACGCGCACGAGGACGATGCCGGCAACCAGCAGCAGGCTGGCAATGATCGCGTACTCAATGACGACGATGACCCATCGGATGATCGAATCCGCCCCAAGATCCGACCTTCCGCCTTCGGCAGTGCCCGCCCCCATGTCAATGGAAGGTAGTTCAGGGTGACCGCACCTGCCCGGACCGAACGCCGAGTGGCGACAATGGGCCCGATGCTGCCGGTCAGTACCTCGCCCAGGTCCGACGCACCTCCGTTCAGGTCCGCGACAGCACGAGCGGGCCGCCGCAGGGTTGCTGCCGACTGCGACCCAGCCCCGCGTGGGAGAGGTCGTGACGTCGTTGAGGGTGCCTGCGGAGCCCGGCAGCGCGTCGGCGCTCCCGGTCGCTCCCGCGTCCGGGCTGGTCTCGGCAACGGTGACGGATGGCCCGTTGCAGTTGATCTCCTCGCCGAGCACTTGGCATGCGGTCCCCTCGCACGGGAGCGATGACACGTACTCGCCGATGGCGAAGGTCCAGGGCGCGGACCAGTCCAGCCCGCCGATCGGTCCACAGGTCGGCGCTCCACGACCATCGAGTGCGACCCGACACGCGGTCGCGATGTCCGACGGAGTCCCGCGGTGGCGAGCGACGCCGACGACATTGCCCGAGGTTGGGTCCAAGGTTGGCGACCCGATCGTCTCGCCGCGGTGGCCGAACTGGTCCGCACGGCTACGCCCAGCACCCCATGGCAGGCTCGGCCTAGACGTCAACGGCTTCCTCACGGGGCATCGGGCCGCACGCTCGTGCCCTGGAACTGGCTCCAGCCGGATGACGCGGCGATGCGGCGCCTCGTGCGCCCCTCATGCACGGCACTGAACGCACCGAGAGAGCAGCCCTCGACGGCGACGTGGGCCCCTCCCCCGGTCGGTGGGCACGGCCGTTGGTCAGTCTCCGAGCCCAGCACCGCGCCTCCAGTCCGGCCTGGGTCCACTTGCCGTTTAGCGTTGCCAGCGGGGGCCGCGATGCTGCCCACATCCGAACCGATGCCTGAGCTTCCCGAAGTCCGCGCGCTGGCCGAACGCCTCGACGTCGCCGTCGCAGGACAGCTGCTCGTCGACGTGACGGTGCCCGGCTTCTCTGGCCTGAAGACCGTCGCGCCAAGTCCGTCGGCGCTGATCGGGTCCGCGTTGACGAGCGTCAGGAGCTGCGGCAAGTACCTCGTGTTCGACTTCGACGAGCACGGCCGAGCACTCGTGCACCTGGGCAACAGCGGCCGTCTCGACATCGAGCGACCCGCCAAGTCGACGCGGCCACGCGGATCCCTTGTCCGTTTCCAGTTCGAGGACGGGGGCCTCTTGGTGCGAGAGCACGGCACGGAGCGCCGTGCGGGCCTCTGGGTGCTCGAGCATCTCGACGATGGACCGCTCGCGGCGATCGGACCAGAGCCGTTCGATGAGGACTTCCAACAGCTCGTCCTCCATGGCGGCGATGAGCGTCGGCTGCACACCATGCTGCGTGACCAGCGCACCGTCGCCGGTATCGGGCGTGGGTACGCCGACGACGTCTTGCATCGCGCAAGGCTCTCGCCGTTCGGCGCCCTGTCGCGTCTGGACGACGAGGCGCGCCAGCGGCTCCTCGACGCTTCGAGGGACGTCCTCGACGAGGCGCTCGGCCGCGAGCGACGCCGCACGGGAGGGCTGTCGGACGCGTCGCTCGGTGACCGGTTCAGCATCCATCGCCGCGCGGGCGCGTCGTGTCCGCGGTGCAGCCGACGGCTCGAACGGGTGTCCTACGAGTCCAATGACATCGTCTACTGCCCCGACTGCCAGACCAAGGGCAAGGTCCTCGCGGATCGCCGGCTGTCTCGACTCCTCCGCTGAGGGGCGCTGTCCCAGCGAGCACGGTGGACTTCGCGATCCCGAGTCACGCGCTCGCGTCGTGCGTCGCGGACCTCGCCAGCCAGTGCCGCGCGACGGGACGCGAGTCGTGGGTCGGTGCCTGGAAGGTGACCAGCACCTCGCGGGGCAACGCGAGCCACGTGATCGTCTACGTCCCGCTCGTCCGCGCACCAACCGCTGAGAAGGTCGGTCGCACGGCGAACGTGAGCGTGAGCCACGGTCCGGCGGGGTCGGCCGTGAAGGTGCACGCGAGTGACGGAAGGACGTCCTCGGTCACGGCGTCGTCGGGAGGAGGCGCGAGCATCCACGTCGTCGCAAAGTCGAAGGACGAGCTCACCTTGCCGGTCACGGTCGGGGTGACGGTCGGCACCGCCAGACTCTCGGTGTCGTGATCACGTGGCTCGCGACGTGAGGAAGTCGCGGGGTCGTCCAGCGGGGTGCCGTTGAGCGCGGAGCTGCGGATCGCGATTCGCGAAGCGCTCAGGAGCTCGCCGGCCGCCACCGGCACCGGCGCAGATCCACGCGTCCACGCCGAACCTCGACTCCCTCTCGTGCGAGCAGGGACAGCTGACGCGCAGCCAGGTGCGCGGCGACAGCGCCCGTCGACAGCACCACGCGGTGCCACGCGACCGACCCTCCCCGCGACGAGAGCACCTGTCCCACGACGCGCGCCGACGGGATACCGAGGTGTTGTGCGACGTCGCCGTAGGTCATGACCCGGCCCGGCGGGATCGAGTCCACGAGCTCGAGCACCGCATCAGCCCGGCTCGCTCGCTGTGCTGACGCCACCACGCCGAGGAGTCTTGCCGCGACCGAGCCGCCGGGCACTAGCCGCGATGCGTCGTGGGCGAAGGAGCGAGGTTCTGCCAGAGCAGCCGCGAGACGGCCTCGACCGCCGTCACGCCCGTTGCGAAGCTGGCGTCGTCTTTGGTGAGGACGGCGATGACGTAGTCGCGACGGTCGCCGTCCACAAAGCCGATGCTGTTGACCTGCCACGCCCCTGGCATGGTTGGGTACCACCCGTTCTTGAGGGCGATCGAGACGCCCGCGATGGGACCTGAGGAGATCCCCCAGGCCTGCGAGGCGGCGACGTGGCGCATGAGGTCGAGCCCGAACTGCCGAGACGCCGAGTCGAGCACCCTGTTCGGGTCTGCGAAGAGCCGAACGACGCGGGCCTGGTCGAGTGCGGTCGTGTCGGTGAACCCCCACGCCCAGTTGGCGGCCGTGCCCGTGAGGCCGATGAGCTGGTTGAACGCCGCGAGCCCCGGCTCCTGGCCGACCTCGACGTAGAGCGCCTGCGCGGCGTCGTTGTCGGAGTCCTCGATCATCTCGGTCGCGAGCTCTCGCGTGGCCGACGGCATCTTGACGTGGTCGCGCTGCTCGTCGTCGAGGAGCGCGGCGAGGATCTCGACCTTGACGATGCTCGCGGTGTGCTGCACGGAGCTCGGGTCGATGGTCCAGCTCTGGCCGGTCAGCACGTCGTAGACAGACGCGGTGAGGACGTCGGGCTGGGCGGCGACCAGTTCACGCACCGCGCGCGTGAACGGTGAGGCAATCGGCGGCTGGAAGGGCGTGGGCGTCACCGGGCGCGAGGCGCTCGAGGGCGGGCTCTCGCCGACGCCATTGTGCGCCGTCACGACGAATCGGTAGTGCGCGCCGTTGGCCAGGCCGCGCACGGTGCAGGTGTTCGGCGTCGCGACGCGCATCACGACCCCACAGGAGCGCCCGCCCGGCTCGGCCGTCGCTCGGTAGCTCTGGATCCGGGTGCCCCCGTCGAATGCCGGCGGCGCCCAAACGACCGTGGCACGAGCGTTGCCGGGGACCGCTCGCACCTCGCGCGCGGGCTCCGAGGTCGCCTCCGTCGTCGTCCACGTGTTCGTCTCGCCGGCTGCGACCCCGACCTGGACGCAGTCGTCGGCGAGCGGGCAGGACACGGACTCCGGCGTCGCATCGACGAGGGAGCCACGGGGGACGCGGCGCACCGGTGACCAGGCGCTCGCGCGCGACGGACCGGGCGCGTTGGCGAAGACCGGATCGCCAGCCGGGTCGCTGCCGACGGCCACGCACAGGGCTGGTGCGCACGACACGGAGGTGACGTCGTTCATCAGCGGCGAGCTGGCTGGGACCGTGGCGAACTGGCCCGCGCGCGCCCAGGACCAGCTCTCCGAGCTCATGGTCCCCAGCAGGTCGACGCCGGCGGACTGCGAGTCGACGCCCACCGCGTCGCACCTCGTCGCAGTCGGACAGCTCACGGAGGTCAGCCTCGTCTGACCGGTTGCGTCCGGCGCCACCGTGGACTCGGTCGACCACGCCCAGGTGCTGCCCGCCCTCGTCCCCGTCGTCGTGACGCCTGCACCTGTTGCGCCGACCGTCGGAGGCGAGGCGGCGTCATCACCGACCGCGACGCAGATGCGCGCCGACGGGCAGCTCACCGAGAGGAGCTCGCCGTCGCCTCGTGCGTCGGGGTGCGCGGCGGTTGCCACCGACCACGTCCAGCGAGCCCCGTTCCAGCTGGCCGACGCCACGATGCCCTGCTGGCCCACGTTGCGTCCCACCGCGACGCACTGTGTCGACGTGGGACAGCTCACGCTCAGGAGCCGGTCGACGCCCGTGCCGCCCGCAGCCAGCACGGTCGGGATGCTCCATCGCCAGGACCGACTCACCCACACGGCGCTCGCGGTGATCGCGTAGCCGGTGTTGCCGGATCCCGGGAGGTCGCCGTCCTGGGCATAGCCGACCGCGACGCAGCGCGTCGGCGTCGGGCAGCTCACTGCCCGCAGGTAGTCAGGCGCGATCGAGACGGGGTGCAACGTCTGGAACCTCGTCCAGGCCCAGACGCCGCTCCCCTCGGCCGACGTCGTCCAGCCCGCACGGCCGGACGCGGTCGCCCCCACCGCGACGCAGCGCCGTGGCGCCGGACAGCTCAGTCCGCCGAAGCCCCCGCCCCCGCCGGCAGCCGCCGGCATCGCGGCGACGCGCGCGAAGCGGATCGGCACCGTGCGAGCGTGGACTGCTGACGCGGTGCTCCCGACGACCACGATCGATGCGCCAACGACCACGACGCCCACGCCACCGCGCAACACCCGTCGAGTCGTGCCCATGCGTCGATCCTCGCTCCGATCCGGCACCATCATCGTGCCGCCCATCGTGCCGCCGAGCGGGTGCTCGGTGTCAGGCCGCAGCGCGAACCAGCCGACCAGGACGCTCGCCGGTGTCCTGGTCGTCACGCCGCGACACGACGCCATTGACGAGGGTCGCCAGGTACCCCTCGGCGGGCTGCAGGATCCTGCTCGCGCCGGCAGGGAGGTCGAATCGCAGCTCGGGCCGCCTGATCCGCAGCTGGTCGAAGTCAATCACGTTGAGGTCCGCCCGCATGCCGGGCGCGACGACGCCCCGATCCGACAGGCCATAGAGCTCGGCGTTGGTGCCGCTCAGCTTCTGCACCAGCAGCTCGACGGGGAGCCGCTCGCCGCGAGTCCTGTCCCTCGCCCAGTGGGTGAGGTGGAACGTCGATGCCGAGCAGTCCGAGATCAGGTTCACGTGCGCACCGGCATCACCGAGGCCGGTCACGGTGTCAGGGTGCAGCAGCATCTCGCGGCACGCGTCGAGCGTGCCGCCCACGAAGTTAGATCCGAAGAGTGCGTAAAAGGCCGTCCCTCCGTCTGCGAGCAGCAGGTCGTACATGTGTGCCTCGGGGTCGATGCCTATGGCCGTGGCCCGCGCGAACACGGACTGGCTCAGCTCGGGCTCGTAGTCGAGCGGCTCGGTGAGCGGGAACGTGAGCGGCAGAGCGATGGCGAAGAGCTCGACGATGAGCGACGAGAAGTCGCGCGGCGTGCCCGCCCCGCTCTTCTCACCGAGGATCGCGTCTCGAACCTCGGGTCGGCGCATCTCTGCGACGCGATCTGCCAAGGTGAGGTGCGCGAGCTTGCGGTAGGTGGGCCTGCCCATGAAGAGGTGATACGCATCGAGGCTCGTCATGATCGTCACCGAGCGCGGGATGATCTGGGGACGCAGGGCGGCGCCCTCGCGATTGGCTCGCGCGACCTCGTCGAGCACCAGGCGCCAGTGGTCGGGGTCCTCGAAGAGCTGGGCGACGGTGAAGGTCACGGGTCGGCCGCTTGCGCGCGACACGGCCTCGAGGAGCGGCAGCTCCTCGATCGGCTTCGTCGGCTCGCCGCCCAGTCGCTCGAGGCTGCCGATCGTGCCCGCGACGATCGCCTCGAAGACACCACGCCCACCCGGTCGGAAGGCGCCCGCGATCGCGAGCAGCTCGTCGGCGGGAGCGAACGTGCCGGGCACGGGCCGTCCTGACTTCGCGCGATGCCCGATCGTGCGCGAGGTGGAGAAGCCGACGGCGCCCGCGTGGAGCGCTGCTTCGACGAGCTGTGCCATCGCGGCGAGGTCGTCCTCGGTGGCGTCCTCGTTCGCGGCCCCCCGCTCGCCCATCACGTAGTACCGCACCGCGCCGTGCGGGACCTGCGCGGCGACATCGAGGGCGTACTGCCGGGCGTCGAGCACCTCGAGGTACTCACCGAACGTCTCCCACTCGCCCCATGGCATCCCCACGCTCAAAGCCGAGCCCGGGATGTCCTCGACCCCTTCCATCAGGTCGATCAAGGTGTCGTGGTCACCGGGCCGCACCGGGGCGAAGCCGACGCCGCAGTTCCCCATGACGAGCGTGGTCACTCCATTGGACGCGGAGGGCTCGAGCGCGTCGTCCCAGGTTGCCTGTCCGTCGTAGTGGGTGTGGACGTCGACCCAACCCGGCGTCACGATCGCGCCGTCGGCGTCGACGACATGGCTCGCCCCACCGTCGATGGCCCCGACCTCGACGATGCGCCCGTCGCGTACGCCGACGTCCGCCCCGTAGGGAGGGGCACCGGTCCCATCGACAACGGTCCCACCTTTGATCACGACGTCAAGCACCATGGAGCGACACTACGTTCAGCGGCGCCGCCGCGTCAGGGACGGGGCCACCGCCGCGGTCAAGGGCGTGCTCGGCGGTGATCTCCCGAGCCAGGTCTTTCCATCGACGAGTGGGTGGTTGACCGACAAGCAGCCGGTCAGTCCTCGTCGGCCCCGTGCACGGCCATCATCTCGTCGATCAGGTTCACGACCGCGGGATCCGTGAGCGTGGTGACGTCGCCCAGCTCACGGTGCTCTGCGACGTCTCGAAGCAGGCGCCGCATGATCTTGCCGGACCTCGTCTTCGGCAGCTCCGGCGTGAGGATGATCTGGCGGGGCTTGGCGAACGGACCGATCGACTGGGCGACGACGTCGCGGATCGCCTTGACGAGCGGTGCCTCGTCGCCGCCCCCGAGCTCGGCGGACTGCTTCAACGTGACGAACGCGACGACCGCCTGGCCCGTGGTCTCGTCCGATGCCCCGACGACAGCGGCCTCGGCCACGTCGGGATGGCCGACGATGGCGTGCTCGACCTCCGCGGTCGAGAGGCGATGGCCCGAAACGTTCATCACGTCGTCGACGCGTCCAAGCAGCCAGAGGTCGCCGTCCTCGTCGCGCTTCGCGCCGTCGCCGGCGAAGTACGCCCCGGGGAACCTGGACCAGTAGGTGTCCTTGAATCGCTGGGGATCCCCCCAGATCCCCCTCGTCATCCCGGGCCAGGGCTCGGTGATGACGAGAAAGCCGCCCTCGCCATTTCCGACCGACCTGCCGTCGTTGTCGACCACGTCGACGCTGATCCCCGGGAACGGCCGCATCGCGGCTCCTGGCTTCGCCGCGGTGATCCCGGGCAGCGGGGTAATCATGATCCCGCCGGTCTCGGTCTGCCACCACGTGTCGACGATCGGGCAGCGCGTGCCGCCGATGTGCTCGCGGTACCACATCCATGCCTCGGGATTGATGGGCTCGCCGACCGAGCCCAACAGCCGCAGGCTCGACAGGTCGTGCGCCGCGGGGAGCTCTTCTCCCCACTTCATCAGCGTCCGGATCGTCGTCGGCGCGGTGTAGAGGATCGAGACCTTGAACTCCTCGACGATCCGCCACCATCGATCGCGACCTCCCGCGTCGGGGACGCCCTCGTAGATGACCTCCGTCGCGCCGTTGGCGAGCGGCCCGTACACGATGTAGCTGTGACCCGTCACCCAGCCGATGTCAGCGGCCGTCCAGACGACGTCGGTCTCGGGCTTGAGGTCGAAGACGTAGCGATACGTGGTCGACACGTGCGTGAGGTACCCGCCGGTCGTGTGCAGGATCCCCTTCGGCTTTGCGGTCGTCCCGCTCGTGTACATGATGTAGAGAGGCTGCTCTGCGTCGAAGTACTCGGGGTCATGGGTGGTCGGCTGTGACTCGACGGCGTCGTGCCACCAGACGTCCCTGCCCTCCTGCCACTCGACGTCCTGGCCCGTCCGACGGACGACCAGGGTCCGGTGTACCTCCGGGCAAAGCTTGAGCGCCTCGTCGACGTGGGCCTTGAGCGCCGAGGGCGCCCCACGTCGGTAGCCGCCGTCAGCGGTGATGACGAATCGGATGTCGGCGTCTTGGATGCGGTCGGACAACGCCTCGGCGGAGAACCCGCCGAAGATGACGGAGTGCGCCGCACCGAGGCGTGCGCACGCGAGCATGGCGACGACGGTCTCGGGGATCATCGGCATGTAGATCGCCACGCGGTCGCCCGAGCGCACGCCGAGCTCGGTCAGCGCGTTGGCCGCCTGGCAGACCATCGCGAGCAGGTCGTTATAGGTGATCGTCCTGCGATCGTCCTCGGGCTCGCCGATCCAGTGGATCGCCACCCTGCTGCCGCGACCCGCCGTGACGTGGCGGTCGACGCAGTTCACCGAGGCATTGAGCCGCCCGCCGACGAACCACTTGGCAAAGGGGAGGTCCCACTCGAGTGGCGTCGTCCATGGCGTTGCCCACTCGAGGGTCCGCGCCTCTTGGCTCCACCATTCGACGGGGTCCGCCGCGTCGGTGTAGATGGACTGCTGGGCGTTCGCCTGCGCGACGAACGCGGGGGTCGGAGGGAACGACCTGCGCTCGTGGAGGAGCGCCTCGAGCGCCTCGCCGTGAATCGATCCCTGCGGCGCCTCAGCCATCTGTCCCTCGGTGCAGTCCGGCGTGAGCGGTCGCCACCTCGCACGGCGCACCCTGTCGATGCTGCACCAAGAACGTGCCGTTCACGATCACCTCGAGTGATGCGTACCACGCGACCACGGCACTCGCCAGTCCGCCCCACTCGAGGAGCACCCCGTCGCAAGTCGCGACCAACCTCGCGGCGACGCTGCCAGATCCCCTCGGGCGGTCCTTCAGGGATCCACTCGTGGGACGCGGATCGTGAAGTCGATGGCCAGGGATGCCGGTCCCCAGATGCCGAAGCGCGGTGGCTTCCACGTCGGCGGCTCTGCGAGCGTCACGGTCTCGAGGGACTCGGCGAGGACCGTGAGCGCCTCTTGGAGCTCAGCGCGCGCGAGCGCGGCACCAAGGCAGCGATGGATCCCCGATCCGAAGGTGAGCTGCTCGGCTGCTCGCTCCGCGGTGATGTCGAAGCGCTCCGGGGTCTCGAACACGCCGAGATCCCGGTTTGCCGCTGCGAGGTTGGCCGTCACCGCCACGCCAGCGGGAAACAGCACGTCGTTGTAGACGACGTCGCAGCTCGCAATCCGCACCGTCGCGCGGACTGCCCCGAGGTACCGCATCGTCTCTTCGACGGCCCTGGGCACGAGCGACTGGGGATCGCCCGCGAGCAGCGCCCACTGGTCAGGGTGTTGTGCGAGCAGCGCCATCGCGCAGCCCAGCTGGTTCCTCGTCGTGTCGGTACCCGCCATGAGCACCGCACGAACGAGCATGCAGAGCTCGTCGACCGAGAGTCGGTCGCCTTCCTCTTCGGCGGTGATCAGGTCGGAGAGGAGGTCCGCGCCGAGGGAGGCTCGTCGCTCCTCGACGAGTGCGGCCACGTACGCATCGAGCTCCTTTGACGCGCGCTCGATCGCGGGGTGATCCTCTTCGAGGTTCCCGTTGAAGATCTTGAAGATGTCCGTTGCCCAGTCGCTGAAGAGACGCCAGTCAGAGGCGGGCGCTCCGAGGACCTCGCAGATGATGGGAATCGGATAGGGCTCGCAGATGTCCGCGATGAAGTCGCATCTCCCCGTGTCGACGATGGCATCGAGGAGCGACGTCGCGACCCGTCGCATCGTCGGGCGGTGTCGATTCGCGGCCGAAGGTGTGAAGGCCGGGGAGACCAGCCGGCGGAGCCGTGTGTGCTCGTCGCCCTCGGCCGAGAGGATCGAGGGTCGGCGGCTGAGGCCGCTCTCGGCGTCCATTGGCCCGAGCGGGAGCCGCGAGAGCGCACTGTGGAAACGCCGATCACGAAGCACGGCCGTCACGTCTCGATACCGCAGGACGGCGACGCCGAGGTCGGTCCGGGCCAGCCAGTGCGCTTCGGACAGCTCGGCGGCGACGACGATGGACTCGGCGCGGTCGAGTCCCGTCGTGTCGAGCAAGGGCAGGTCGAGCTCCAGGACTGACGGCTCATTTCCCACGACAGCCCCCATCGTCGACGACACACAGACAGTACGGCGCCGTTGCCAGCCTGCGACTCGCGACCATGGCCTCAGCCGAGCGTCGGGCTGAGCGCCTGGACCGTGCGAGAGGGGCTCGGCCTCCCGAGCAGGGCCGCGATCCACATGCTCGTGCGGCACAGCGACTCGAGGTCAACGCCGGTGTCGATGCCGAGTCCATGCAGCTGCCAGACGAGGTCCTCGGTCGCGAGGTTCCCCGTGGCGCTGCCCGCGAAGGGGCACCCGCCGAGCCCACCCGCCGACGAGTCGACCGTCGTCACGCCGTGCTGGAGCGCGACAATCGTGTTGGCGAGCGCCTGGCCGTAGGTGTCGTGGAAGTGGACCGCGAGTCGGTCGGTCCCCACACCGAGGACGTCGAGCGCCTCGAGGAGGTCGACGACCTGGCCCGGGGTCGCCACGCCGATCGTGTCACCCAATGACACCTCGTCGCACCCCATTGCGGCGAGCTCGGCGGCAACCGCGGCCGCCTGCGCTGCGGTGACGTCGCCCTCCCACGGGTCGCCGAAGCACATCGAGACGTAGCCGCGCGCGGGGACGCCAACGTCGCGGGCGCGCGCCACGAGCACCGCAAACGTCGCCAGCGACTCAGCGATGCTGCAGTTGAGGTTGCGTGCGGCGAAGCTCTCGGTGGCGCTCGCGAACACCGCGATCTCGGTGGCCCCGCAGGCAAGCGCCCGCTCGAGGCCGCGCTCGTTCGGCACCAAGACGGGGTGCCGACCTGGGAGCGGACCGAGCGAGGCCATGACCTGTTCGGCGTCGGCCAGCTGCGGCACCCACCTCGGCGACACGAAGCTCGTGAGCTCGACGGCACGGAGCCCGGCTTCGATGAGTCGCCGAATGAAGTCGACCTTCACCACGGGGCTCAACACCGTGGACTCGTTCTGCAGGCCGTCTCGCGGCCCGACCTCGTACACCCCGACACGCTCAGGAAGTCCCGCCAGCCCCGCGCGCTGCGGCGACCTCACCGAGTCACCCCGCCAAGCGCTCGGGCGCCACGAAGCGGTGTACCACGGACGGCCCGTACGCACAACGCCGGGCGCATGTGGACCCCCACGCGGCGACTCTAGGCGTGCCCACGGCCGATGGCCGTCGAACTGGAGCGGTCGCGGTCGCTGCCGACACGGGGATCGCCCGAGACGACAGACTTCATGTGTGGAGCCTGCGATCTTCCAGCCGAGGCTCGACCTCGTTGGAGGAGTCCTCCCTGCCCACGTGCGATTGGCGTCGATTCTGATTAAAGACTTAGGAGGCTCCGAGAGCCCGATTAGTCCGAGTGGCGACAGTGGGGACGTGACACAGATCGCCAACCGGCTCACTGGCACCACGAGACCCGTGGCGGGGCAGCGGCGCGAAAGGCAGCGCACATGAGTGACCTCTTCGACGAGCACGGGCAACGAGACGCCGGCGACGCCGGCGACATCGGCGACACCGGCGACACCGCCCACGACGCCACGAGCTTCTGGCCGGCGCCTCCTCCACGTGGCGAAGCGGCGTCGGACCCGACGGCCGAGACACCCGTGGACCACACTGGCGGACTCGGCACGAGTGCTGCTCCCAACCTCTCAGGAGCTGGGGTCGCGGCCACCAAGCATCGGGGCCTGCGGATCGCGGTCAGCACCGCGGTCCTCGCTGCCGCAGTGCTGCTCGGCGTCGGACTCGGTCACGCGGCCTGGACGACGACGAGGACGGTCTCGGGCGGCTTTCCGCGATTTTCGTTCCCGGGCGTCTCGTTCCCAGGTGGTTCGAACGGCGGTGGCTCGAACCGCTTCACGATCCCGAGCGGCCCGAACGGGTTCGGCAGCGGGGCCCAGGGATCCGGTGGTCCTTCGAACGCCGCCGCCATCGAAAAGGCCGTGGACCCCGCGCTGGTGGACATCAACGCGACATTCAACTATCAGCAATCCTCCGGCGAGGGGACGGGGATCGTCCTCACTTCTACCGGCGAGGTGCTCACGAACAACCACGTGGTCGAGGGAGCAACGAGCATCAGCGTCACCGACGTCGGCAACGGGCGCACGTACGACGCGACCGTCGTCGGCTACGACGCCACCCACGACGTCGCCGTGCTGCAGCTCGCCGGCGCCTCGGGCTTGACGACCGCCTCACTCGGTGACTCGTCGAAGGCCACGGTGGGCCAAGCGGTCCTGGCGATCGGCAACGCGGGGGGCGTGGGCGGCACACCGACGAGCGCTGGCGGGTCGATCTCGGAGCTCGACCAGTCCGTGACGGCGAGCGACTCACTCGACGGCACGAGCGAGAACCTCACCGGGATGATCGTGGTCACCGCCGACGTGCAGCCGGGGGACTCCGGCGGACCGCTGGTCAATGGGTCGGGCAAGGTGCTCGGCATCGACACGGCAGGGCCTTCGGGGTCATCCTTCGACTTCTCCACGCAGACCTCGGGCTCCGCGGGCTACGCGATCCCCATCGACGAGGCGACGAGCATCGCGACGGCCATCGAGTCGAGCACCGCGACCAGCTCCATCCACGTCGGCCCCACGGCCTTCCTCGGCGTGCTCCTCACCGCCGGCAACGGCGCGAGCACCTCGGGGGCAATGGTCGCCAACGTGCTCAGCGGGGGCGCAGCCTCGAAGGCGGGCATCGTAAAGGGCGACGTGATCACCTCGATCAACGGCACGACGATCGGCTCGACGTCGAGCGTCTCACAGGCGCTCGTCCCGCTGCACCCCGGTGACGCGGTCCCGATCAGCTGGACGACAACGAGCGGTCACCAGGTCACGGCCTCGGCGACCCTGCAGTCCGGGCCCGCCGCGTAGCTCGCGCCGCGCGAGGCGGGCGGCTCCAGGATCGGCTACTTGAAGCGGAAGTGGACGAACACCCGTCCGAAGTTGTGCGAGTCCTTCTCGACGCGGTCGTAGAGCGCCTTGATCTCCTTTTGATCGAGGAATCGGAGCACGCGCTTCTTCAGCTGGCCGCTCCCCTTGCCGGGGATGATCTCGACCAGCTTGACCTTCTTCGCGATGGCCTCGTCGATGACCTCACGTAGTGCGCGATCGATGTCGTCGCCCCGGTTGTAGATGTCGTGCAGGTCGAGCTTGAGCTTCACAGCGATGGTCTACACCGGCCCGGCGCGACTGACGGTGCGGTACCGGTGCCCCGCACGCTCGTTCCTACGCTGTCAGGCGCACGCCGATCTCGGAGGACGACATGATCCTGTTCGGATTCAGAGGAAAGCGCAAGCGACTTGGCACCGTGTTCACCGAGTGTCCCCAGTGCCATCGCGCCTGCTCCCAGGTCGTGGCACGCACACAGCGCTGGTTCACGTTGTTCTTCATCCCGATCTTCCCGTTCAGCACGACGTTCCTCACGGTGTGCTCGATGTGCTCGGGAGCAACGAAGATCGATCGGGCGCGAGCCGAGCACCTCTCGAAGATGGGCGAGCAGCAGGCCGGACCTCCGCCATCGACGGGGCCGGACCCAACCCCCTCGGTGCTCCCGACATCCGACGGCGACACGGGGGCACCGCCGTTTCCCCCCGTGCACGGCGGCGCGCCGTCGAGCGACCAGCCATGAGTCGAGCGGCGAAGGCTCGCAACGAGCGTCCGCACGCACGACGGACCAGGCATGCTGCGCCTGTCTCGTCGTGACGTCGTCACCGCACCGTCGCGCGATCGCACCGGGCCGAGGCGCCTGACCACTACATTTTCAACCAGGTGGCCCGCACGCTGTGATGCCAGTCGTCAACCATGCCCAGGCGGTGCTTGTTCACCCGACCCCGAGCACGAGACGCGTCGGGATCGACGATTGTGGGGACGTGCAGTAGATGACCACGAGCCATGAGAGCACGATCCCCTCTGACGCCTTCGTGTTCTTCGGCGCGTCGGGCGACCTCGCGCAGAAGAAGATCTTCCCGGCCCTGTACCGCATGGAGAAGCGCCACGCGCTGAAGGTCCCGGTGATCGGCGTCGCCTCTGCCAAGCGGGATCTGCCCAAGTTCCGCGAGCTGGCCCGCCAGAGCATCGAGACCGCTGGCGTCGACGACAAGGACGCCGCGGAGCGACTCCTTGACCGCATGGCGTACGTCGGGGGTGACTACGCCGAGGAGAGCACCTACTGGTCAATTCGGGACTGCCTCGGAGCCGCGCAGCGCCCCGTCCACTATCTCGCGATCCCGCCGTCGCTCTTCGAGACGGTCATCGGCGGGCTCCAGAAGGCTGGCCTCAACCACGACGCACGCGTCATCGTGGAGAAGCCGTTCGGTCGGGACCTCGCGACGGCCGAGGAGCTCGAAGGCGTGCTCCGGTCGGCCTTCCCGGAGTCGTCGATCTACCTGATCGACCACTTCCTCGGCAAAGAGGAGATCATGAACCTCCTCTACTTCCGCTTCGCGAACTCGTTCCTCGAGCCGATCTGGAACCGCAACTACGTCGCCAGCGTCCAGATCACCCTCGCAGAAAGGTTTGGCGTCGAGGGGCGGGGCTCGTTCTACGAGGACACCGGGTGCCTTCGTGACGTGATCGAGAACCACCTGTTCCAGGTCGTCGCGCTCCTCGCGATGGAGCCGCCCTCCTATGAGGGCATGGAGGCCGTCCAGACCGAGAAGTTCAAGGTCTTCAAGTCAATGCGCCAGCTCTCGAAGGACGACGTCGTGCGGGGGCAGTTCGTCGGGTACCGCGAGGAAGAGGGCGTGGACGCGCGCTCGGACGTCGAGACGTTCTGCGCGGTCCGGCTCTTCATCGACTCATGGCGCTGGGCCGGCGTGCCGTGGTTCCTTCGGTCCGGCAAGTGCCTCGCCGAGACCGCGACCGAGGTGCTGGTCGAGCTCAAGGCGCCGCCCCAGCCCCTCTTCGCCGACTCCGTCCCGCCGGACGGCCTCGCCAACTACCTGCGCTTTCGGCTCGCGCCGGATCCGCTCATCGCGCTTGCGGCCAGGGTTAAGCGTCCCGGCGAGGAGTTCATCGGCAGCCAGCGAGAGTTGTCCATGTTCAGCGCGAGCCCCGACCAAGAAGAGCCCTATGAGCGTCTCCTTGGCGACGCGATCGCCGGGGAGGCGGCCCTGTTCACCCGGGTGGACGCCGTCATGGCAGCGTGGGAGGTCGTCGAGCCCGTGCTCAAGGATCACCACAACGCGATTCCCTACTTCCCGGGGACCTGGGGGCCGAAGGAGGCGGCGATGCTCATCGCGCCTGACCGCTGGCACGACCCCTTGCCGCTGCCGCACCCCTCGAGGCGTCCGACGGCACCCGAGTAGCGAGTCCAGGGCCGAGCGTGCGAGGCGGCGGCCGGTCACACGTCGGAACGACGATTGGAGCAGAGTGGCGAGCGAGCACCGAGTCACGGCCGCGACGTCGGTGCCGGCGCCGCTCGAGCGTGTGTGGTCCTTCGTGCGCGACATGAGCCGGTACGCGGACTGGGTCGAGTCGACGATCCATGTCGTCCGCGCGGACGACGAGATCGCCCTCGGGGCCAGCTACGAGGAGCGAACCAGGCTCACGGGGCTCTGGACCGCGACGACGCGCTGGACCGTCACCGAGTTCCAGCCGATGCGGCGCGTCACGTTCATCGCAGAGGGGGCGCCCGTCGTTCGATCGCTCGAGCTCGAGCTGACGCTCGAGGCCACCGACGAGGGCACGGAGGTCGCCTCGACGTACTCGTACTACATGCGCTACGGGCTCTTCGGCGCACTCCTCGAGCTCGTCGTGCGCGGCAACGTGGTCAACGACCAGCGGCGAAGCCTCCGAACGCTGTCCTACCTCGCCGAGCACGGCCTTGACGACGACGTCGCCCACTAGGCACGAGGTGGCCATGCGGATCGTCAGCCTGGTGCCCTCGGTGACCGAGACGCTGACGGCGTGGGGTGCGACGCCGGTCGCGTGCACACGCTTTTGCGAGCGGCCCGACCTGCCGCACGTCGGTGGGACAAAGGATCCCGACGTCGCGGGCATCGCCGCGCTCGATCCCGACGTCGTCGTGCTCGACGTCGAGGAGAACCGACTTGAGGACCACGACGCGCTGCGCGCCCGGGGCGTGGCGGTGCACGCCCTCCGCGTGCGGTCACTGTCCGACGTCGGCACGGAGCTCGCCGCGCTGGCCGACCGTGTCGACGTCGACTGGGCCGCGCCCCGGTTGCCGGACCCGGTCGCCACCTGGGTCCGCGCGTTCATCCCCATCTGGCGCCGACCGTGGATGGCCCTCGGCTCGCCCACCTACGGCAGCTCGCTGCTTGCGCACCTCGGCGTGGCCAACGTCTTTGCCGACGACGGCCCGTACCCCGCCGTCGAGCTCAGCGACGCCGTCGCTCGTCACCCCGACGCGGTGCTCGCGCCCAGCGAGCCCTACCCGTTCACTGTCCGCCAGTTGCCCGAGCTCGCAGCGGTCGCCCCTACGACCTACCTCGACGGCAAGGACCTCTTTTGGTGGGGCGCACGAACGCCCGAGGCACTCGTCCGCCTGGGCGACGCGCTCCGCGCGCTCGTCACGTGACCACGGTCGACCGCGTCGTCACATGGAGCCGGGCCGACCCGCGGCACGTCGGGCACCCTCGTCGTAGGGGCAGTGACGGCACCCGCTCCCGCAGCAGCGCTCACGGGCGAGCAGGTACGCGGCCGTGAACACCCAAAAGCCGGTCTCGGGATCGACGTAGTGCGGTTCACGCCTCGCGATCGCGTCGTCGTGCGCCGCACGAACGGCGTCTGACACCGCGCCGACGGGGTCCTCGTCGTGCTGGCCAGCCATCCCTGGCACGGTACGGGGCCGGGACGGCTCGGCTAGCGGCGAAGCGACACGGGCTGGCGATCAGTGCCCGAGTAGCTCTGCACGTGCTCGCTGAAGTCGATGAACATCGACGCGTCCGGGTCGAACGGTCGCTGCAGGGCGTTGTCGGCGACCTTTTTGTTCAGCTCGTCCAGACGGATCAGCGCCGACACGTCGTCGATCTCTCGGAGGTCGAGCACGGGGCGTGCCTTGTCGAGTGCTGCACGGCCGCGTTCGGTGCGAACCACGACCGACGTCCACCCGTCGATCGAGCCGACGCTCCCGACGGACAGGTCGGCAGCACGCCCGAGGAAGTCCGCGCACTCGTCGCACCCCTTGAGCGCCGCGCCGTGGAAGTCCCGGATCGACTCGTCGACGGCGATCGCACCGTCGGTGTACTCGACGATGAGCCTCCCGCGCACGACGTCGATCTTCTTGACCCTGTCGAGGTCCACGCCACGGGTCCGCTGCAGCTCGCGCAGAATCAGCGCCTCGTAGTCGAAGCTCTTGGTGCACAACAGCGCGATCGTGAGCACGACCGCGTCGACTCGATGCGCACCCGTGGACCACGGCCGCAGCTGCATCGCCCGCAACCCCTGCACCTCGCAGGGCGTTCCCACCACCGCGATCCGCGGCCTCGACGGCAGGGCGTACCTCGACAGGTCGAGCGCTGCGAGCGCCATGGTCTGGTTGTAGAACGAGCCCGACGCGGCGTAGACCTCCCTCGGCGTGCGCGCGATGGTGGCCACGCCCTTCCACGGCTCCTCGGGATCCTCGGACGGCTTGGAGACGAGCGCGCCGTCGATCGCGCCCGCCGAGAGCAGGCCGGCGAGGATCGCCGAGACCGCGCCGCCGTCCTGGGCGCCGTCGACCGTCTTCGACGCCCGCACCGCGTAGGTCTCGATGACCTGGCCGAGCCCGACGTCGCCGTCGTCACCGGTGATCATCCAGTCCTCCTCTTGGGCCGCGGGGTCGCCGAGGTCGCGCTCGTTGCCGTGCCACGTGTCGTCGTCGTCGTGCCAGGTCGCCTCGTAGCGCAGACCGGCACGAGGGCAGAAGTCCCAGCACAACGAGCAACCCGTGCACATCTTCACGAGCTCGGGGACGTTCGTGAGCGCCTGGACGCCGATCGAGTTCGAGGGGCATACCGCCACGCAGACGCCGCACTGCACGCAGCGATCTGCCTCGATGACCGCCGCCTCGAGCTCCCAGAACCAGGTCTTGATCGGCGGCTCTGCAATCGAGTTCATCTGGTCGCGCAGCCGGTAGCCCTTCATGCGGCACCGCCGTTCACGACGTCGCGGAGCGCCGGGCGAGGCACGCGACGGCTCCACGACGTGAAGCTCTCGTCGGCCTCGCGCTGGGTGTCATAGGCGAGGACCGTGCGAAGGATCGCGGCGTCGAGCGCGTCGACCGACACGGCGCCCTCGACCCAGTCGATGAAGCCCGCCTCGGGACCGAGCGCGCCGCCGAGGCCCACGTCGTAGGCCTCGGTCAGGGTGCCCTCCCCCTTGTTGACCGCGCCTCGCAGCCCGACGTCGGCGATCTGGGGCTGGGAGCACGACGCCGAGCACCCCGACAGGTGGATGCGCAGCGGCGTGACCCGCAGTGGGCTGTCTGCCGAGAGCTCCTCGAGTCGGGCGTCGAGCCTGCGCGCGAGCCGGACCGCGCGCTCCTTCGTCTCGGTGATCGCGTACCTGCAGAACTCATTGCCGGTGCACGCGACGATCCCTCGCGTGAACGGGCCGGCGTTCGGCGAGTACCGCGCCACGAGGTCCTCGCCCAAGAGCTCGTCGACACGACCCTCTGGCACGCCGGAGATCGTGAGGTTCTGATCGACGCCGATTCGCACCGTGCCGTCGCCGTAGTGCTCGGCAAGCCGCGCGGCGTCGACCAGGTCGCTGCCGTTGAGCCGGCCGACCGGGACGACGCAGCCGACGTAGACGAGCCCGGGCTGACGCTGTGGGTGCACGCCGACGTGGTCGCGTCGGAAGCCCGTGGTGAGCGAGGTCGCCCCGCGCCGCGGGGCGAAGGCGAGGCGAGCCACGAGCTCGTCACGAAACATCTCGGCGCCGAGCTCCTGGACGAGGTAGCGCATCCTCGCGAGGCCACGATTCTCCCGGTTGCCGAGCTCGCCGAACAGCTGGGCGATCGCGCGGCAGAGCTCGACTGCTTGGTCCGGGGCGATGAACAGGTCGAGGTCGCTCGCCATCCGCTCACCGTCAGAGAGCCCGCCGCCGGCGAGCACGTTGAAACCCGTCTCGTCGTCGAGGCTCGCAGGCCACAGGCCGATGTCGTTGATCTCGACGCGCGCGCAGTTCTCATGGCAGCCCGTAACCGCGATCTTGAACTTGCGCGGCAGGTTCGAGTACGTGCGATTTCCCGTGAAGAAGTCCGAGATGTCCCGCGCGGCGCGCAGCGAGTCGACGACCTCGTGGGGATCGACGCCGCTCACCGCGCAGCTCGTCACGTTGCGCGCGCAGTCGCCGCACGCCTGGACCGTCGTCAGTCCGACCCTCGCGAAGCGCTTCCAGATCCTCGGGATGTCGGCCATGCGCAGCCAGTGCAGCTGGATGGCCTGGCGCGTCGTGAGGTCCGCATAGTTGTTGCCGAACAGCGGGTGCTCGGTCGGTCCGTCGCAGTACGCGCTCGCCGCGAGCCCGATCTCGCGCGCCTGTGGCGCGGTCAGGACCCCGCCGGGGACCTTGATCCGCATCATGAAGGCGTCGCCGCCCTGGCGCTGCGGGTACACCCCGACCCACTTGAGGCGCTCCACCTCCCCGGGGACTGCGTTGAGCGCATCGATGCCCTCGACCGAGTAGGTCGTGATGATCGCCTCGGCCACCTCAAAGGGGTGCCGTCGCAGCTTCAAGAGCTCCTGGTCATTCAGCTTGTTGACCTTGCGATAGGGGGCGACGAACGGCACGCCTCGCTCGTGGGGCCCGCCGAGGCCGAGGCCGTAGGGGTCGTCGCGGCCACCGCGATCTCGCGCCATCAGTCCACCTGCGCCGTGTCCAGCGGGGGGCGATCTGTGCCTGCAGGGCCGTGACCGCGAAGGTCCACTCCCATCGGACGGGCGCGCGTCGGCACAAAATCACCATAGTTGACTACTTTGGTCATGATTCAGCGGCTTCGGCCGTCCGACCATGCGAAGGCGGCGACAGGGACATGGAACCACCGGCGGTGCTTCCTGTCGCGCTCCTCCTCGCGGGCCGGTCCTGCCTCGTCGTCGGCGGCGGCGGAACCGCGGCGCGAAAGGTCGACGGGCTGCTTGGCGCGCGCGCGACCGTGACGGTGGTCGCCCCACGGCTGAGCGAGGCGCTGCGCGACCGACTGGCCGACGCTCCCGAGGTCACGTGGCGCCAGAAGCGCTACGGGCCCGAGGACCTCGCCGGCGTGGCGCTCGTGTTCACGACAACGGGGATCCCCGACGTCGACCACGCCGTGAGCACGGACGCGATCGAGCGCGGACTCTTCGTCAACAGCGCGGACGACCGCGAGAACTGCTCGTTCTTCCTCACCGCAATCGTCCGCAGGGATCCGGTGCTCGTCTCGATCTCGACGTCGGGGACGTCGCCTGGCCTTGCGGCGTTCCTGCGCCGGCGCATGGAGGCCGAGCTCGAGGCGTGCCTCGGCGACGTCGCAGGGTTACTCAGTGACGTGCGGACCGAGCTGCAGGCCCGCGGTGTCTCGACCGAGTCCCTCGACTGGAGCGCGGTCATCGGAACGCCGCTGTTCGACCTGGTCGCGAACGGCGAGACCGCCGAGGCGCATCGATTCGTCGTCGAGCACCTCCGATGACGGTGTTCCTGGTCGGCGCGGGACCAGGGGACCCGGACCTCCTCACGGTCAGGGCTGCCCGGTTGCTCGCCGTGGCGGACGTCATCGTCATGGATCGACTCGTCGATCGCCGCGTGCTCGACGGCATCGCGCCCGGGGCGCGCGTGATCGACGTCGGCAAGACGCCACACGACGGGGCGTCGTGGCAGCTGCAGACGGCGATCAACGAGCTCCTGGTCACGCACGGGCGCGCGGGTGATCTCGTCGTTCGGCTGAAGGGCGGTGATCCCTACCTGTTCGGGCGTGGTGCCGAGGAGCTCGCCGCACTCCTCGATGCGGGCGTCGCCGTCGAGGTCGTCCCCGGCATCACGTCGGCGCTCGGCGTCCCGGCGCTGGCCGGCATCCCCGCGACCCTCCGCGGGGTCTCGTCGTGGGTCACGATCGCCTCGGGGCACCGCGCCGACGACACCGCGATGCAGTGGGACCACCTCGCGAACGAGGAGGGCACGCTCGTGCTGCTGATGGCCGTAGCGAACCGCGGACGCATCGCCGAGCGGCTCATGGCGGCGGGCCTGTCACCCTCGACGCCCGTCGCGGCGATCGAGCGCGGCTCGACGCCACGTGAGCGCCGGTCGGCATCGACGCTCGAGGGACTCGGTGGGCTACACGTCGAGGCACCCGCCGTGATCGTCGTGGGTCGGGTCGCCGCGCACCTCATGGCGCCGGGATCGAGCACGCCGCTGGTGCTCGCGTCCGAGCAAGGAGCCCCAGTCGAGCACGGACGTGGTCCCTGAGGCACCCCCCACGGACCAGAGGTGCACGGGCTTCGCATGTCGGCGAAACGCCAGGCGGTCAGCCGCGCGAGCCGAGCTCGTAGGCGCGCTCTTCGCTGCGAACGTCGTTGACGAGGTTGCCGAGCGCCAGATTGACGTCGTCGAGGTGGTAGCCCCAGGCGGTTCCGAGGGTCTCGGTCACGAACGGCCGGAGATCGCCTGCGGCGGCGACGTCGGACACCTGCAGCCAGGACGCCCCGCCCGCGTCCTCGCACGCCGCGGTGTACAGGCCGGGGAACGTGATCCACGGCGTCGTCACTGCCGGCGGCAGCGGGGTCATGCTCGTCGTGCGAAACAGCGGGTCCATCGGGTGCGCCGCGCCTCCAATTGCCGCGGGATTCACGCAGGCCACCTGCACGCCGGTGCGCCGGACCTGACCTGACTGCAGGCTCACGCCCTGACCGGGGCGTCCGAAGAGACTGTCGCCCGGCGGCTCGCTCGGGAACGAGGAGAACGCGATCACGCAGCCCACCTGTGTACTCGACGTGCACAGTGCCAGGTGCCGGAAGGTCGCACCCACTTGCTTGCCCACGGGCACCGCGACGTTGCCGCCGAGGAGGATCGCCGCGACCATCCGTCGCCGGAGGCTCGAGTCGTCGTCGATCCGGGTGGCGAGGAGGCGGATCAGCATCGCGGCGCCTTGTGAGTGACCGATGAAGAGCACCGGTCGGCCGTCGTTGAAGTGAGCGAGGTAGTCGGTCCACGCGGCGAGCACCGACTTGTACGCGACAAGGTCCGCGGCCGGGTCGCCGCCCAGGCCCCTCAGCAGCGACTCGAGCGTGCGCTGTCGGTACATCGGCGCCCAGACCCGGCAGGCCTGCGAGAACGGTGACGCCTGGTCGATCGCCACGTCGGTCTCGCTCGTCTGGATCGCGAGCGACGAGTTGTCCGTCGACTGCGTGCTCACGGTGGGATAGACGTAGAAGCAGTCGAACGTGGAGTCCGAGGCTGCGGTGACGACCTGCACGGTCCTCGCTCCCGACGCCGGCACCGACGTCACGTCGAGCTTCTTGAGGCACGGGTCTGGGGTGACGCCGGGCCGGCAGAGCCACACCGTGCCCGCGGCATCCCCTGTCGAGGTGGCGCCCGAGGGCGTCGATGAGCCGCCGCATCCCGTGAGCGCGAGCGGCGCGAGGAACGCCGTCAGCGCCACGACGCGCAGCCATCGCGGTCCGGGCATGGGCACCTCCAAGCGATCGGGTGCCTGCATGGTTGCAGCCCCCGAACCTTTAGGCAAGTCTGTTGCCTATCGGTAGGCTCTGCCCGTGCAGGCTCGGCGCGTCCCGCTCTTCGGCGACCTGCTCGCCCTGGCTCGTCTGCGCTGGGTGCGAGAGATGGCAGCGGGGCTGGGCGCTCGCGGCTATCCGGACTACCGAAGGAGCGACGCCAGCGTCCTTCGGCACCTTCGCCGCGACGAGCTCACGATCGGGCAGCTCGGCGCCACGCTCGGCGTGACCCGACAGGCAGCCCGGCACGTCGTCGACGGTCTCGAGGCACGCGGCTACGCGCGCACCACGCGCGACGCGCACGACTCGCGTCGAGTTCGAGTCGCGCTCACGACGACGGGCAGTGCCTACGCCGACGCTGTCATCGACGTCGTCCACTCGTTGAACGAAGAGCTCACCGTGCGGCTCGCTCCCCAGCAGCTCGAGGCGGCGCGTGCAGCGCTTCAGGCGATCGTCGAGGCGCCGAGCACGTCGACCATCGACTCCTAGGGACCTCGGGCTCGACGCCGATCGTCTCGTCCGGCACCGTCACGAGTTCGATCAAGCGGTGCTTGGGTCCGACCGAGCGACTTGCTGAGGCGGACTTGACAACCCTCGCACAGGGTCGGCGCGACCTATTGTCACTCTTTCCATGGCTTCGTTAGGGTCGACACGATGAGTGCAATGGACGGGACGATCAGGCGGGTGTTGGAGGCGCACGGGCGCCTCCCGGCGTCCACGTCACAGCTGAAGGACGACGATGACCTCTACGAGCGTGGACTTTCCTCCCACGCCAGCGTCAACGTGATGCTCGCGCTGGAAGACGCCTTCGACGTCGAGTTCCCCGACTCGCTCCTTCGACGGGGCACGTTTCGCTCCATTGCCACCATTCGAGAGGCGCTCGAGGGGCTGGCCACACCTGCGGCATCGAAGGTGGAGTCAAGTTGAGCACGTCCGAGGGTTTCCGAGAGGAGCTCCTGCACGCCGGGCTCCTGGTCGACGGCGGCGTCCTTGGGGTCTATCACCGCTCGTTTCGGTATGAAGCCATCGTCCGGGGCGTGCAGGCCTACGTCTCGGCGCCCGCGAGCGGCGAGTCCTTCCTGCAGCTGGCGTTGCCGCCTGTCCAAGCGCGCTCGACACTGGAAAGGAGCGGGTACGTCTCGTCGTTCCCGAACCTGTTGGGGCTCGTCTCGAGTTTCGCCGGCACGGAGAAAGAGGTGTCGGCGTTCCTCGAGGAGACCGACGCCGGCGGCGACTGGATGGCGCGCATGACCCCTACGGACGTCGCCTTGTGCTCCGCGGCATGCCACGGGCTCTACCCGATGCTCGCCGGCTCGTCGGTGCCGGCTGAAGGACGGCGCTACGAGGTGCACGCGTGGTGCTTTCGCCACGAGCCGAGCGCCGATCCCGCGCGGATGCAGTCGTTTCGCATGCACGAGTTCGTCTACGTCGGCACGCCGAGCGGCGCCGAGGCGCACCGAGAGGCGTGGATCGGCCGTGCGACCGGTCTGCTGGAGGGACTTGGCCTCGCGGTGGACGTCGTGCCCGCGAACGACCCGTTCTTCGGTCGCGCGGGTCGGCTGCTCGCCTCGAACCAGCGCACGAAGGAGCTGAAGTACGAGCTCGTCGCGCCGATCTCCTCTGTTGCGCCCGGCGCGATCAGCTCGGGCAACTATCACGAGGACCACTTCGGCTCGGCGTTCGACCTGCTCGTTGACGGGGAGGTCGCGCACTCCTCGTGCTTCGCGTTCGGCCTCGACCGGATCTCCCTCGCTCTGCTCTATCGCCACGGCTTGGACACGGCGGACTGGCCGGCTGACGTGCTTCGCCGACTCACGGCGGACCTCGACGCGGGCGCTCGCGCCGCCACGTGACGTCACCGCCAACTGCGCCACTGCTCGAGCGTCCCGTCTGGTTCGGACCCTCGGATCGCACACTGTGCGGGTGGCTGACCGCGCCGACGAGCGGCATCGCGAGCCAGGGCGTGCTCCTCGCGCCCCCGATCGGTCGTGAGTCACGAGCCGGGCGCCAGGCGCTGCGCCTGGCGGCCCGCCGCATGGCGCGACGCGACGTCGTGTCCCTCCGATTCGACTACGACGGCACCGGTGACTCGAGCGGGGTGCTCGACGACCCCGACAGGGACGCGGCGTGGACCGAGAGCGTGTCGCACGCCGCGGCGTTCCTGCGGGACATGGGCCTGACGACGATCTCGGCGGTCGGCATGCGACTTGGCGCGACGATCCTCGGGGCCGCGGCGGACACGTGCGACCTCGGGCTGTCGTCGCTGGTGCTGTGGGACCCGTGCGCGTCCGGCCGAAACTACCTCCGCGAGCTCAGCGCCCTCGAGTCACTTCGCCGCGAGGACGTGAGCGTCGAGGCAGACGGCTCCATCGAGACGTCGGAGTTCGTCTTTTCCGCCCGGACGGTGAGCGAGATCCGCCGACTCAGCCTCACGACCCTCGAGCGGAGCCCGCTCGCCGAGCGCCTCTTGGTGGTCACCAGAGACGACCGGTCGATTCCCGACAAGCTCAAGGAGCGACTCGGCAAGGAGAAGGTCGACTGGTCGCAGACGTCCGAGCAGCAGGCCCTGATCGGGGTCGATCCCCTCCATGCCTCGCTGCCCGAAAAGACCGTCGACGAGATCGTCGAGTGGCTGCTTGCGCCCCACGCCCCGAGTGCCCCGGTCCGGCTGCCAAGCGAGCGGCTCAAGGTGTCGATCGCCGACCCTGGGGGTGCGGCGCCGATCACGGAGCGGTTCGTCGAGATCGGTTCGAGGCGGCTCTTCGGTGTCGTCACGGAGCCCGCTGGCGCCGTCACCGGGCCGGTCGTCATCTTCCTCAATGTCTCGACCGACGAGCACACCGGTCCTTCCCGGCTGTGGGTCGAACTCTCCCGACGGTGGGCCGCGCTCGGACTCCAGTGCATCCGATTCGACCTGACGGGCATCGGCGACAGCCCGATGCTGCCCGGGGAGCGTTCCGCGCACATCTACGACCAGCGCTGGCTCGACGACCTTGTCGAGGTCGCCCGCGCGCTGCGGCCGGATCGACCGTCTGACTCTGTGTACGTCGGATTGTGTTCGGGCGCGTTCCTCGCCGTCGAAGGCGGCCTGTCGGTTCATGCCGCGGGCGTCTGCATCATCAACCCGCCGGTGGGTATCGACTTCCTGCATGGCTCGTACCGACTTGCCGCGTCGCGCCTCGCGCCGGTCCGAGCACTTGGCTCGCTGTTCAAGGACGTGGCCTTGCGGCTCCGCTGGGTCTCGGTTGTCCTCTGGCGTGGATGCCGGGTCATAATGCCGACCGTGTTCTCGACCGACGTCATGTCCCGGCTCGCCGGGACGGGCACGGATCTGTTCATCCTGTCGACCACCGAGGAACTCTCCCCGAATCCGAAGTCGAACCGGTTCGACCGCTTCTTCAGCAAGCGACTGATGGCGCCGAAGGGCTACGTGGTCACGTTCGTCCCGGGACTCGACCACAGCATGCTCGCCGCGAAGGGCCGGTCGCGGACCGTGGACCTGTTGGACCGGCACGTACGGGACCGCTACGTCCACAGCACGCCTGCCGGCGCGTCGGACCAGGGCGCAGGAGACAAGGGGCACACATGACCTTCGAGCTGAACAATGGACTCGTCGCGCCGTCGGAAGCCGCGGGCAAGTGGGAGCAGATCGCCTGGAGGATCGGCGTCGAGGTCGCGGGTCCGGCCGCCGACGACGTGGACCGACTCGCACGCTTTCCTGCGGAGGCCGTCGAGGCGATCCGCTCCGAGATGCTCCTGAGTGCGCTGCTGCCCGAGCAGCTCGGCGGTGGCGGCGCGTCGCTCGTCGACCTGGTGGCCGCCGTGCGGGCGCTGGCGACGCACTGCGCGTCGAGCGCCCTGGTGCTCGCCATGCACAGCATCGAGGTGTACAACATCGCACGCCACGGGTCCACCGACGCCCTGCGCTCGCTCGCGCGTGACATCAGCGCGAACGGCCTCTTGCTCGCCAACGCGAACAGCGAGGTCGGCGTCGGCGGGGACGTGGGACGCAGCATCTGCGCGCTCGACAACACCGGCACGCCGTGGACCCTCGAGAAGCAGGCGCTCGCGATCTCCTACGGCGAGAACGCCGACGTCATCCTCACGACCGCGCGACGGGACCCCGACGCTGCCGAGACGGACCAGGTGTTCATCGCCACACGACGAGGGGACTTCGACCTCGAGCCGACGTCGGAGTGGGACACGCTCGGCCTTCGAGGGACCTGCAGTCGGAGCTTCCGCCTCACGGTTCGCGTCGACCCTGAGCTCATTTTTCCCGTCGCGTTCTCGACGATCGCGAACGATGGCAGCGGCCAGGCGCGCCAGCTGCTGCTGAGCGCGGTGTGGGTGGGGCTGGCCGAGGCGGCCGCCGCCAAGGCTCACGCCTACGTGCGCGCGGCCGCGCGGCGCTCGGTCGGCTCGACGCCGCCCTCGGCGATGCGCCTGGCCGAGATCGCCGCCGACCTCGAAGCGGGGCGGAGCCTGCTCGTGGCCCAGGCGCTTCGATTCGGGTGGCTCGAGTCGGGGTCGGATCTCGAGAACGCGGGCTTCACGATCGCGCTTCGCAACCTCAAGGTCACGACCTCGACGCTCGGGACGAGGACGGCGACCGCGGCGCTCGGCATCTGCGGCATCTCGGGGTACAAGCGCGACTCGGAGTTCTCCCTCGACCGGATCATCCGCGACGCACACGGCGGTCTCATCATGGTCAGCAATGACCGCTACCTGGCCGACAACGCACAGCTGCTCCTGGCTCGCAAGCAGCTCTGACGGACGACGAGATGGCGGACCGCGAGGGCGCCACGAGCCCGCTCCTTAAACTGGCGTACGTCTTCGAGCCAACGTCGTTCGCGACGCTGGCCCTCTACGAGGCCGCGAGCGGGCTCTGCGAGCTGCTGTGGGTGGTCGACGCGTCGAGACCGGAGGTCGGCGAGCTCTCGCGGCTGCTCGCCCGACTCGGCACGATCATTGACGTCGCGGGTCTGTCGCTCGACGAGGCGGCGGCGGCGATCGCCCGGCACGAGCCGCACGGCATCGTGGCCCTCGCCGACGACGCGCTGCGATGGACCGCGGATCTCGCCGAGCTCCTCGGGCTTGCGTTCCACACGCCGGCGTGCGCGCACCGGCTCACGGACAAGCACGCGCAGCGTCGCGCCCTGGAAGATGGCGGCCTGGTCGTCCCGCGCAGTTGGGTGGTGGCGCTCGACGTGACCGACGCCGAGGTCGACACGATCGGCGTCGAGATTCGCTTCCCCGCGGTGCTGAAACCACGCCGTGGCGAGGCGAGCCGCGACACGCTGCCCGTTGCGTCGCTCGACGAGCTGCGCTCGCACCTGACCGCGCTGCGCATCGAGAGCGCACCCGCGAGGGAGTTCGTGCTCGAAGAGTTCATCCCTGATGCAACCGGGTCGCCCGGAGGTGAAGGGTTCGCGGGCTACGTGTCCGTCGAGAGCTTCGTCGTCCACGGCGAGGTCTGTCATGTGGCGGTCACCGGTCGCATGCCGCCCGCCTTCCCCTTCCGAGAGACCGGCTTTTTTATCCCGAGCGCGCTCGACGCCGCGCTGCAGCACGCGGTACTTCGGACCGCGACCGAGGCGGCGAGCGCGCTCGGCATCGAGATCGGATGCCTCCACACCGAGATCAAGCTGACCGACGACGGTCCCGTCGTGATCGAGGTGAACGGACGGATCGGCGGTGGCGTCCCCGAGCTCCTGGCTGCCGTCACCGACGTGCGCTTCCTGACCGTGGCGATGCGGCTGGCGCTCGGGGAGTCAGTCCCCTGTGCGGGCCTTCGTCCCTGCGAGCGGCTGGCGTTCCTATTCTACGTGCATGCCCCCCAGGAAGTCCGCGTCGTGACGGCGTTGGAAGGGATCGAGGAGCTCCGCGCCGTGCCCGGCGTCGACGAGGTGGTGCTCCGTCGCGGACCCGGCCAGACGATCGACTGGCGAGAGGGGAACCACGGGCACGTGCTCTCGGTCTTCGGTACAACCGAGGATCACGACGGGCTGCGACGGGTGCACGACCAGGTCGCGACGACGCTGCGGATCATTGGCTCGTAGCGTGGGACGCCAACGACTCGCAGCCGCAGGAGCCGCCGTGCTCTCCCTGGCGCTGCTCAGCGCGTGCGGCTCGAGTGCGCCGTCACCGCCGGCAACCAACACGACCGGCACCACCGCGACGTCGCACACGATGTCGCCGGGCGACCACGTCGTCAGCATCACCGTCGGTGGTCGCGCGAGGTCGTTCATCGTCCACGTCCCGCCGAATCCGACGATCGCGAACCGACCGCTCATCCTCGTGTACCACGGTGCAGAGGACTCGGACCAAAGCACCGCCAAGGGCACCGACTTCGAGCAGGTGGCCGACCAGTACGGCGAGGTGGTTGCCTTCCTCCAGGGCTACGACGACACCTGGAACGAGGGGGCGGGTCACACCCCCGCCGAGCAGGCCCACGTCAACGACGTCGCCTTCACCGCAGCGGTCATCGCCAGGATCGAGGCGCTCGTCTCGTTCGACCACACGCGGATCGTCGCCTCGGGGTTCTCCAACGGCGCGCTGATGGTGGAGGACCTCGCCTGTCGGCTTGCCCCGGAGCTCTCGCTCATCGTGCCCGTCGAGGGCGAGCTGCCCGCGTCGGTGTCGGCGACGTGCGCGCCGGAGCGCCCCATCTCGGTCTACGAGATCCACGCCACGGCCGACGGCGTGATTCCCTACGGTGGTGGCCCGTTCCATGGCGTCGGCGGCGGCACCACGGTGCTCTCGGCACCCTTGTCGGTCGCGAGATGGGCGGCGCTCGACCACTGTTCGCCGACGCCCACGACGTCGAGTCCGAGCAGCGGCATCGGGATATCGGCCTATGCGAGGTGCGACGGCAACGTGACCGTGACGCTCCGCACGATCGACGGCGGGTCCCACGAGTGGGGCGCCAGCATCGGGCTTTTGGTGACCGAAGCCCTCAACCGCTGATCACGCTGCGGCCGCGCCCTTGGGGCTGGATCGGATCGCCACGCAGGGCTCTCAGCGCCGTGTGATCGTGATCTCAGGCGGGCTGGCACCTGGCTCGACGACGAGCGCGGCGGCGAAGCCCGCGATCGGGCAGGCGAGGTCGTAGAGGAGCCACACCGGTCCATCTGGCAACGGCTGGAACGCGGCGTTCCAGACTCCCTCATCGAGCGGCACCTCGACGTGGGTGACTCCCTCGCCGATCCCCTCACCCGTCGCCTTCAGATACGCCTCCTTCCTCGTCCAAAGACGCGCGAGGGCGTTGCGGTGCTCGTCGGGATCAAGTGCGGCGAGCGCCGTTGCCTCGAGCGGCGTGGCCACCCGATCGGTGAAGCGTTGCGCGTCGAGCACCTCGCTCGTCGCCTCCACGTCCGCCCCGAGTTGGCGGCTCGACGCGATCGCGAGGAGGCCTATGTCATTGCTCGACGACGAGCTGACCACCAGTCGCGCGCGAGCGGCTCGCGAGACGAGCCGTCCCTGTGCGTCCGACGCGAGCTCGACCGCGCCCGGCTGGACCCCGTGGAGCTCGCCCAGCACCTCGCGTCGGCGCGCGAGCCGCACGACGGTGCGTCGTTGGAGCACATCGGTGGCCAGCCGCGCGACCCGCGCGCGCTCTTCGACGCTCAGCGTGGCGCCCAATGCGTCCATGTCGTCAGGATCGATGGCCAGGTCCAGCCACACGACGAGGACGTCAATGTCGCGCACTACTGCTCCACCGCCTCGATCGTACCGGCGACCTGCACCGTGCTCGAGTGGCCCCGTCTGCCACACCGTCCGTACGTCGAGTGCGCTCCCCTCGGCGATCTCGAAGTGAGGCATGATTGCGGGATCATGACTGCCATCCGGCCCGGCTCTCCGGCAAGCCGCCCAACCGTCACGGGCGTGGCGTCCGCCGCACCTCGGACGACCGACGCCCTGTCGCCCAGGGATGCGGCGATCTTCCGGTACGCAGGTGTGCTGACACTGCTCGCCGCCGCACTGATTGGGGCGGGCTCGTTCGTACCGTGGGTGACCCACGTCTTGGCGTCCGGTGTGACCCAGGACGTGAACGCCTATCAATTCGGCGCAGGCGAGACCTGGACGTGGTTCGGCCCCATCATCCTTGGGTGCGCGTGCCTGCTCGCGATCTCCGGCGTGATGACGCTCTTTCATCCCTGGCGCCCCAACGTCTGCATGCCGTTCCTCCCGACGGTGTTCGTCGGCCTCGAGATGGCGGACCAGTGGCACGGTGGCTTCGGCGGGGTGACCAGTGCCACGACCACGCTCGGCGCGGGAAGCTACCTGTGCTTCGCGGGCATCGTGGTGGGAGTCGTGGCATCGGCGCTCCTCTTGCCCGCCGAGCGGCCGCGCATCGGCTGACCGGCTCGTCCACGACGCGACCCGGCGGGCCCACGCGACCAGCACGGGCTCCTCACGGCGCGGCGGGGCCGTCTGGTTAGATGTTGCGCTCGCGACGAACGCAGGTCACCACATGACTGACGTCGACATCGACGCCCTCAAGGAGAAGTACGCGGCAGAACGGCTGAAGCGCCTACGGCCCGACGGCAACGACCAGTACATCCGCGTGGAAGGCCGGCTCTCGCACTACCTCGACGACCCGTACACCCCGGTCGCCGAACGCGAACCGCGGTTCGACCACGTCGCCACGGCGGTCATCGGGGGCGGCTTCGCGGGGCTGCTCACCGCAGCGCGCCTGAAGGAGACCGGCATGCGCGACGTCCGGCTGATCGACAAGGCCGGGGACGTCGGGGGCACCTGGTACTGGAACCGGTACCCCGGTGCCCAGTGCGACACGGCCTCGTTCGTGTACATGCCGCTCCTCGAGGAGACCTCGCACATGCCGAGCGAGAAGTACGCGCACGGCCCCGAGATCCTCGCGCACTGCCGTCGGATCGCCCAGGTCTACGACCTCTACGACGATGCGCTCTTCCACACCGAGGTGACCGAGCTCCGCTGGGACGAGCCCCGCGCGCGCTGGACCGTCACGACGAGTCGCGGCGACGCGTTCACGGCGCAGTACGTGGTGCTCGGCACCGGTCCGCTGCACGTCCCGAAGCTGCCGGGCATCCCCGGCATCGAGTCGTTCGGCGGGCACTCGTTCCACACGAGCCGCTGGGACTACGGCTACACCGGTGGGTCGCCGCTCGGCGAGCCCATGGACCGCCTGGCCGACCAGCGTGTCGCGGTCATCGGCACGGGCGCCACGTCCGTGCAGTGCGTGCCGCACCTCGCGCGGTCGTGCGCCGAGCTCTACGTCTTCCAGCGCACGCCGTCGTCGGTCGACGCCCGCGGCAACGCGCCCACGGACCCCGGGTGGTTCCAGCAGATGGCGACGGTGGGCTGGCAGCGGCGGTGGATGGAGAACTTCGCCGCGACCCAGACCGGTCGCATGCCTGACGAGGACCTGGTCCAGGACGGCTGGACGGACCTCGCCCAGCGCATCCGCCAGCGGGTCATGGCGATCCCGCCCGGCGAGGTCACCCCCCAAGCGATGATGGACGCCTTCGAGGAATCCGACTACGAAAAGATGGAGGAGATTCGCACGAGAGTCGACGTCATCGTCGAGGACCCTTCGACGGCCGCGGGCCTCAAGGCCTGGTACCGCCAGCTGTGCAAGCGGCCGTGCTTCCACGATGAGTACCTCCAGGCCTTCAACGTCCCGCGGACGCACCTCGTCGACACCGACGGCGCCGGCGTCGAGCGCATCGACGAGTCCGGCGTGGTCGTCGCGGGCAAGCACTTCGACGTCGACTGCGTCATCTTCGCGTCGGGCTTCGAGGTGGGCACACCCTTTTGGCAGCGAGCGGGCTTCGACATGGTCGGACGCGACGGGATCACGCTGTCGCAGCACTGGTCCGACGGCATGCGGACAATGCACGGAATCCACACGTTCGGGTTCCCGAACGCCTTCATCGTGCAGATCACACAGGGAGCGAACCTGCTCTCCAACGTGCCGCACAACCTGAGCGAGTCGGCGAACACGATCGCGTCGATCCTCGACCACGCGCAGCGTGGGGGGTTCTCGCGGGTCGAGGTGACCAAGGAGGCTGAGGACCAGTGGATGGACCTCCTGCGCACGGGGGTCACGTTCTTCGGCTCCGCGGACTGCACCCCGGGGTACTACAACAACGAGGGCCAGCCCAACGGGCGCGACGGCGACGCGTTCCGTGGCTACCCGCTGGGAGCGGTCGCGTACTTCGAGTACATCGAGAAGTGGCGGAGCGACGGTGCCTTCGACGGCCTGCGATTCTCGGGCTGACCCGGGCACCGGCGTAACGTCCCCTCCATGCCAGCTACGAAGCCGACGAAGCGTCGTCCCTCGAAGTCCGCAGCTCAACGGCCGCCCATCTCGCGGGACCTCGAGCTCGAAGCGCTCGCAGGTTCGTGCACCCGCTTTCTCTCAGGCGACGGCCAGAGGACGGTGGCAACACTGCTCGAGACGATCCCCGACGACACCGAGGTCGACTACTACGGCGTCGGTGGCGCGGTCTCGGCGCTCGAGTCGGACGTCGCTCGCCTCCTCGGCAAGGAGTCCGCACTGTTCGTCCCGACAGGGACGATGGCCCAACAGGCCGTGCTGCGGGTCCACGCGGATCGCCGATCGGGCCGGAGCATCGCGTTCCATCCGACGTGCCACCTAGACGGCTGGGCCGAGGAGCGCGGCTACCAGGGGCTGCACGGGCTCTTCGGCATCCCCGTCGGTTCGCGCGAGGGGCCGCTGACGCTCCGCGCGCTCGAGGGCGTGCGCCAGCCCGTCGCCGCGCTCTTGCTCGAGCTGCCCCAGCGCGCGCTCGGCGGCACGCTCCCGTCGTGGGGCGAGCTCACCGAGCAGGTGCAGTGGGCACGGGATCGCGGCGCGGCGGTCCACCTGGACGGCGCACGGCTCTGGGAGGCGTCCGCGTTCTACTCGAGCGCGCACCGAAAGTCCCTCGTGGACGTCGCGAGCCTCTTCGACACCGTCTACGTCTCGTTCTACAAGGGGCTCGGCGGGCTCGGTGGCTGCTGCGTCGCGGGCGACCGCGACGTGATCGACGAGCTCTCGGTCTGGCGGACCCGACACGGGGGGCGGGTGTTCATGATGTGGCCCTACGCCGCGTCCGCGAGGACGGTGCTCGCCGCACGACTCCCGAAGATGCCCGCGTACTTCCGACATGCCAAGGCGATCGCACGAGCGCTCCGCGGCGTCGAGGGCGTCGAGGTGCTGCCCGACCCCCCGCAGAGCCCGATGCTGCACGTTCGGCTCGCCGTGACGCTCGAGGCGATGATCGCCAATGCCAAGGCCATCGCGCGCTCCGACGGCGTGTGGACGTTCGCTCGGCCGTTCGTCTCAGAGGGCCCCCGGATGCAGCGCTGCGAGCTGTCCGTCGGGGACGCCACCCTCGAGCTGCGAGCCGACGAGATCGCGCGCCTCCTCCAACGCCTTGGGTCCTGAGCGACCTGGACATCGCGGGGACGGGCCCGCACACGGCGCTGGCGCTGCGGCGCAGCGCCGTGTGCCGCGCTCTAGTTGCCCGGCGCGCCACGCAGCGCGCCACCCGTGGGGGAGGTCGCCCTGGCCCGCCTCGGACGGCGCGACACGTAGAAGAAGCCCGCGAGTGCGATGAGCACGTAGGACGCCCACGCGACGACCTGCAGCACCGTCGGATGATCGGCATACCCGAGCAGGGAGTGGAACAGGTCCCCGATGCTGCTCGACTCCGAGAGGAACCCGCTCGTGTTCCACAGGACGTGCCCTTGTGGCAGCCAGCCAAGCTGCTGCAGATTCTCCGTGGCGTCGGCGACCAGGCCGGCGGCGAAGACCATGAGGACCGCGCCGAGCACCTTGAAGAAGCGCCCCAGATTGATCCGGTGGCCCAGCTTGTAGACCCACCACGCGATCGCCATGGCGACCGCCACGCCTGCCGCGGCGCCGAGGAGGAGCCACTGCGAGTGGGTGTGCGTCGCGCCCTGCGACGAGCTGGCGAAGACGATCGCGAGGGTGAACACCGCGGTCTCGATTCCTTCGCGACCGACGGCCTGGAACGCGAGGAGGCCGAGGCCGACTCTGGCGCCGCCCGTCATCGCCCGCTCGCTGCGGCGCTCCAGGTCGCTCGAGATCGTCCGGGCGTGCACCTGCATCCAGAACGTCATGTACGTGAGCACAATCGCCGCCAGCACAAAGGTCGACGCCTCGAAGATGGTCTGGACCCGAGAGCCGCTGTAGCGGTGGACGAGTTCGAACGCCGCCACGCCGCCCGCGGCAATGAGCACGAGCGCGGCGCCAACGCCCGTGAACACGTCTTTGAAGTGCTGGCGCTGACCTGCCCGGTCGAGGTAGGCGAGCAAGATCGCCACGATGGTCGACGCCTCGATGCCCTCTCGCAGGAAGATCACGAAGGTGGGGATCACGATCGACCGGACCCCAGTTCGTGCCTGAGTACTGACATTAGGTTAGGCTAATAAAACCGTAGAACCCTTGCAGCGGCCCGCAGGGTGGTGCTCAGGCGGCGGGCTCGAGCGCGCGTCGCTCCGCGTCGCGCGCGCCGCGGGCGGCAGCCGCCTCGAGCTCCCAGCGCCGCTCGACCTTTCCGAAGTGCCAGACGCACAGCGCGACCACCCAGGTCACGACAAACAGCCCGACGATCACGAAGCCGGCGCGGTTCAGGTTGAAGCCCTCGACGGTGGCCCAGATCGGGCCTGTCAGGCCCGACTCCTGGGCAATGAGGCCGACGATCTCGACGGTCCCGATGAACAAGGCGATGACGACAGACAGCCCCGTGACCGTGAGGTTGTAGTAGATCTTCCGGACGGGCTTGGCGAACGCCCAGTCGTAGGCGAAGTTCATGAAGCAGCCGTCCAAGGTGTCGAAGAGACACATCCCGGCCGCGAACAAGATGGGCAGTGAGACCACGGCGCAGAACGGCAGCCCCTCGACGACGGCGGACCCTGCGAGCACGAGCAGCGCGACCTCCGTGACGGTGTCGAAGCCGAGGCCGAAGAGCACGCCGACGGGATACATCTTCCACGGCGCGTCGATGCGCCTCGCGTAGCTGCCGAGCAGCCGGTTCATGATCCCCCGCTCAGCCAGGCGCCGCTCTAACTCGTCATCGTCGAAGCGGCCGGCTCGCAGCTCGCGAGCGACCCGCACGATCGAGAGCAGAACGACGAGGTTGAGGATCCCGATGAGCCAGAGAAAGGCTCCCGACACCGAGGTGCCGACGACGCCGGTCCAGAGGTGCAGCGAGCTCCCCTTCGAAGAGATCGATCCGTTCAGCCAGCGGAAGCCGAAGTTCAGCAGCACCGCGAGCACGAACACGACCGAGGAGTGCCCGAGGGAGAAGAAGTAGCCCACGCCGAGGGGCCGCTTGCCGTCGTGCACCAGCTTGCGCGTCGTGTTGTCGATCGCCGCAATGTGGTCGGCATCGAACGCGTGACGCATCCCGAGCGTGTAGGCAAGCACGCCGGTCCCGAGGCCGAACGTTGCCGTCTTCGAGACGTGCACGTGACCACGCAAGGCGAGTGCGAGCATTCCCCAGCCGAGCACGTTGAGCGCCACGACGCTGAGCGCCATGCCGCCGACCCGCCGCCACTCACGGGGCGAGAGGGAGTCGCTGACACGCTTCACACGGCGCCTGAACGACCCCACTAGTCCCCCTCTTGCTGCCACTCGTCGCCACACTAGTGCAATGGACTCGCAAGAAGGAAGTCATCGCTCCAAGGATCGGTCTACGCTGGTGCCGTGAGCCGAACGAGGCCGCCCCTGGCACCCGACGTCCAGACCGTCGAGGACGTGCTCGCGCTCGTTCGGGCAAACGGGGGGCGCTCCACGCACGCGAGGCGTCTCCTCGTCTCGGCGCTGTTCACTCGCGATGACCACATGACCGCCGAGGAGCTGGCCGCCGACGTGCACGCCGTGGCGCCCGACGTGCACCTGTCGACGATCTATCGAAACCTCGAGGAGCTCGAAGAGCTCGGCGTGATCGCCCACGCCCATCGCGCGCACGGCCCCGCGACGTACCACCTCGCCGGCCGGGGCCACGGCCACCTCGTGTGCCAGTCGTGCGATAACACGATCGACGTCCCTGACACGCTGTTCAGATCGCTCGTGCGCCTTGCCGAGGAGACCTACGGGTTCGCCGTCGATCCGCACTACACCGCGATCTCCGGGCGCTGCGAGGCGTGCCGGGGAAGTTGACGCCCTCAGGTCCCGGCGTCCACCCAGATCCATCGCGCGGCCTCGACGGGGAGGGCCGAGGACGTGCCGTCGACGACGATCGTGAGTGCCTCCTCGTCGCCCCCGCGCGCAACGATGACCACGTCGGAACCCTCCTTGATGCCGACCGCAGAGAGGCGCTTGAGCAGCGGCCGCGCCTCGTGCTCGGCGACCTCGGAGATCCGCCGAACCGTGACCGAGATCGCATCGGGGACCGAGACGAGCGGCACGAGCGTCCCATAGGTCGGCTTGCGACCTGGGATCGGGTTGCCGTGCGGACACGTGCGCGGTGCCCCCATCGACGAGTCGATCTGCTCCACCACGAGGTCTGACATCGCCGAGCTGAGCCGGTCCGCCTCTTCGTCGGCGACCGCCCAGTCGAGCCCGAGGACGTCGGTGAGCCACCGCTCGAGGATCCGGTGCCGACGCACGATGCCCGTGGCCCGCTCCCTGCCCAACGAGGTGAGCTCGACGCTCCGGTCTTTCGAAATCAAGACCAGCCCGTCTCGCTGCATTCGGCGCAAGGCGTCGGTCACCGTCGGTGGCGAGACGCCCATCCACTGGGAGAGTCGGCCGGGCCGGACGGCTTCGCCCTCGCCGTCGATGCAGAAGATCGACTCCAGGTACCGGTCGATGGCGGAGGTTGCGGGCCGCGCGCACATCGAGCCAGCAGCCTAAGAGGCACCGGCGCTGCTCGACGAGGGGGCCAACGGTCGCTCGGTCGCCCCCGGCTCGCGCGGCTGCATCAACGGCCGAGGCACCGTGGCCGCAACGCCGCGGCTACCTGCGACCCGCGCGTCCAGCACCTCGTCGAGAGCCCGTTCGCGGTGTTGTTAGTGTCGCGCCAAGGGGGGGATCGCGATGGCGGGACGCTCGAGGACTGCGATCGTGGTCGCCGCGGCTTTGGCGTTGTCGAGCGTGATCGTCGCGAGCACGGTGGCCAATGCCGGCGCGACGACGGTGCGGCACCCCGTGGGCGGCGACGTGCTCGGATCGGTGCTGCACTTCCGGTCCGGCGCGAGTCGCGTCGAGGCACCGATCTCGGGGCTCGCCGTGCCGTCACGCACGACGGCGTCGTTCCTCAGCTCGATCGCAACATTCAAGAATCGCTACCTGCAAAAGGTCGACGTGCCGGGCGCGACCACGGCGCACGCTGTTGCGCGACGCACGACCGGCGTCGCCATCTCAGGGACCTACGACGTCGTGGGCACGCCGCGCAGGCCGGCCGAGTACCTGATCGTCGTTGCATGCCAAGGCGACACGTCGTTCGGCTTCTTCTGTGGCAGCCAGGCGCACCCGGCATGGGAGGCATCCACTCGCCCGAAGGCAGGCTCCAGTGCTATGGGGACCTACACCTTCGGTCGGATCCCAGCGAGCGGCACGGGCTGGAAGGTCGGCATCATCCTCCTCAGCGGGATCTCGGATGCGGGGTACTACCCGTCGGGCCCCGGCGTGCTCGTGGCAGCGAAGGGATCCCACAAGTCCGTGAAGAGAGCGGTCTCGATGAGGTTCGTCGCACCGGAGATCCTGGCGACGTTCCGCGTGGGCGGTGCACCGAGGGGCTATCAGTTCGAGTTCGCTGCCGTGGTCTGCCCGTCCTCGGTGACCGACGACCAGCTCACGTTCTTCGAGTCGAACGGCAACTGCGGCATTACCGAGGGATCGGACACCCAACAGGTCGGCATCTATGCCACGCCCGGCAGCTGGACGGTGCGGTACATCTATGAGCCGATCGCGCGGAACGTGGAGATGCTCGCCTCCCCGGACGTCATCACCAAGGACTTCTCGATCACAGGACCCAAGGTCTCGCTCAACACGCTGTCCAGCCGGGCTGTCGCCAACGTGGCGGGGGCGTACCTCGAGCCGAGCGTGTCGGGCTCGGTAAACGCGCACCTCTTGAACGAGGATTTCCTCGCCGCCCTCGTCTTCGTCGACGTCGCCACAAACGCAGAAGCAGTCGCGCTGTACGTGGACCCGTTCAGCGGCTCGGACAAATTCGACGCCTTTGTCGACGCGGGAACGTACGCCGCGTACTCCGAGGTGGAGACCCCCTTCTCACAGGACCAGTACGCCCAGGTCGCGGCCACCCAGGTCGTGCTCAAGCAATTCGGGGCAGACTTCAACGTCGGCGTGTCGACGCCCCCGCTGATCGAGAGCTACGTGATCCAGCCGGTCGTCGTGACGATTTCGGGCCGCGCCTCGGTCCACGGCCTCTACGACCTCGCCAACGCGCTCGGGCAGGACAACGTCCAGCCCTTCTCGTTCGTGCAGCTCTGCCCCGCCTCGACATTCAGTCTCGAGTGCTCCGACGCGGTCCTCGTCAGCCCGAGCGAGCTGCTGGGTGGCAGTTTCAAGCTCTACAGCATCACGGGCGTCGTGTCGATGGCCTTCGTGTACACCGATCTTGCGGGCAACGTCGTCGTGGGACCTGCGGTCACGCTGCCGGCATCGTCGTCGACGCGGACCGTCGCGCTCACTGCGCCGTACCAAGTTGCCTCGTTCTGGGGAGACGTCACGGTGTCAGGCGACAACGACTTCGAGATCTTCTCTCTGTGGATCCAAGCGTGCCCGGCATCCGAGGCGTTCGGTGTCTCGTGCGCCGATGGCGTCTCACAGGCCGTCAACAACTTCGACAACTTCTTCCCGCCCCCTACCGGCTCGTTCAAGGTCGGCTACGCGATCGACCTCCCGAGTGGCGCGTGGCGACTTGCAGCCGTGGGCGCGACGTTCTTTACGGGCACCGCACAGCAGCTCGGGCCCTCGAAGCCGGTGGTCGTCGGCACGAGCTATCCGATCGTCGACCTGACGGCGAAGGGGTAAGGACCCGAGATGCGACGTGTGGGAACGAGGCTGATAGCCGCGACCGCCCTGTGTGCGGGCATTGCGATCAGCGCCTCAAGCGCGTCCAACTCCGTCGCGGGTGCCAGCCCGTCTCGCGCCACCGCACTCGGCGGCCAGGCACTCGGCGGCCAGCCGCTCGGACGCACGGTGTCGACGGCCGGTCTTTCCATCGGACTTTCCTTCTACATGCCCGTCCGAGACCACGCAGCGCTCGCGAGGTTCATCGCCGCGGTCTCGTCGCCGGGATCCCCCGCGTACCACCACTACCTCACCAAGGGCGAGTTCGCGAGCGACTTCGGGGCGACGCCCGCTGCGATCCACCGAGTCTCGGACTACCTCGTCGCACACGGACTTGGTGCCGTTGCAGCCTCGCCAGACCACCTGTTCGTGCACGCGACGGGCACGGTGCACGCAGTCGAGAGGCTCCTTCGCACGACCATCCGGGCCTATGACGACAAAGGTCACCGTGTCTACGCAGGCGTGACGCCGGTCCATCTGCCGTCGGCGCTGACGGGCAGCGTGCGGGCGGTCGTGGGCCTGACGGACGTCCCCCGATACCGGGCCTCCTACACGGTCGTCCCGCACGCACGGCCCCGCACCACGACGTGCTCGCAGATGAGCGCGGGCACCAACGCGACCTCGGGCCCGTTCACCATCAGCGAGATCGGCGACGCCTACAAGTTTGGCGCGTTCGCCGCCAAGGGCGCCGAGGGCCAGGGCCAGACGGTCGGGATCTTCGAGCTGACCAACTACCTGCCCTCTGACATCGAGTACTTCCAGGATTGCACCGGCAAGCACGACGTCATCTCGAGCGTCATCGTCGATGGGGGCAACGGGATCAACCCGTACGCCGAAGTGGAGGCGGACCTCGACATCGAGATCGTCGCGACGCTCGCGCCCTACGCCAACATTGCCGTCTACCAGGGCCCGAACTCAGAGGCGGGCGTCGTCGACACCTACGACCGCATCGCGACGGACGACGTGGCGAAGGTCGTGAGCACGAGCTGGGGGCTCTGTGAGAGGGCAGATCGGACGTCCGTCGCGGCGGAGTCCGGTGTGTTCCAGGAGATGGCCGCCCAGGGACAGACAGTGGCCGCGGCCGCAGGCGACAGCGGCGCCTCGGACTGCCTCGGGTACCGAGCGACCAGGACGAACCCGCTGGCTGGCGCGATCGGCGTCGACGACCCGGCGAGCCAGCCCTACGTGACGGGCGTCGGCGGCACCACCATCTCGGACGCAGCCACGATCGACTCGAGTCCCTCGAGCCAGGTCGTGTGGGACACCGCCGACGTTGAGGGCACCGGAGGGGGCGTGTCGTCGATCTGGCCGAGACCCACGTACGAGCACGCCATCGCGGGGGCGTCGGGCGCCGGACGAACCGTGCCCGACGTCGCCCTGGACGCTGATCCCGCCAGCGGGTACATGATCTACACCCTCGTCTACGGATGGATCCCCGTCGGCGGCACGAGCGCCGCGGCGCCGACGTTCGCGTCGCTCATGGGGCTTGCCAACCAGTCCAACGCGGAGACCTACGGGTTCGTGCTCCCGCTGCTCTACGCGGTCGGGAAGGCCGAGCCAGGCACGTACTTCAGCGACGTGACCGTAGGCAACAACGAGACCTACGACGTGCCGGGCTACTCGAAGGCGAAGGCAGGCTTCGACGCCGCGAGCGGCTGGGGAAGCCCGATCGGCTCGGCGTTCGTCTCGCTGGTGCCGCCGCCCTAGAGCAGCTCGGTACCGCCGATCCGGTCGACTGGGCGCACCAGCGAGCGAGCATCGCCGGGCGACCGGGCGCCATCTGGATGTTCGACGGCTCTCGGGTGGTCGTCGCCTCCACGCTTGAAGGGGCTGCGCCGCGTCCACGTGCCCGCGGACCCGACAGCCCGAGGTGCTGCCCCTCGAGGCTCTGACGATCTCGCTCGAGCTGGCGACCCCTGAGCCGGCACGTTCGCTGAGCGACGCGACGGGGTCGCGTCGCCACCGTTGATCTGACGTTGGGTGCAAATGGACCCGTGTGTGTCAACCCGATGCGACGCTCTGGCCATGTCCCACTTGACGCTGCCCGACGACAGCGCCGTCTCAGCGCGAACACAACAGACCCGCACGCCCGCCGCACTTCTCGAGGCGAGTGCCCGTCAGGCGGGCAGGGCCATGCGCCGCCGGCGCAAGCAACCCTTGCAAGCGGGTCCTCGGCTTGTCCGCACCTGCTTCATGATCCTCGGGCTGCTGGTCGTCGCCTACTCCGTCTCGGTCGTGCTGCGCACGAGCGCTCAGCACCGGACGTGGCTCGACGGGTGGGTCGTGGTCGGCATCGAGTTTGCGCTGAGCATGCTGTGCGTGTCACGCGGGCTGACCTCGAAGCAACATCGCGGCGCGCCGATCTTCCTCGGCTTGGGACTTCTGTCGTGGACGATCGGCGACGTCATCCTCACCATCGAGACACTGGGCGGGGCAACGGCATCGTCGCCGTCGTTGGCGGATCTCTTCTACTTGGGCTTCTACCCCCTTGCCTACATAGCCACGGTCCTCTTACTGCGCCGGACAGTCGGCATCCTCTCCAAGCCCAACTGGTTGGACGGCGTCGTCGCGGGTCTGGGTGCTGCAGCGGTCTGCGCGGCGTTCGCGTTCCACAGCATCGCCCAGGTCGCCGGCGGCGGGGCCGCCTCGGCAGCCGTCAACCTGGCGTTCCCGATCGGGGACGTCTTGCTCCTGTTCCTCGTCGTCGGCGGCACGGCGTTGCTGAGCGGCGCACGACGAGCGCCGTGGCTCCTGCTTGCCGCAGGCATCGGCATGAACGTCGTCGGCGACACCTTCAATCTCTTCCAGTCGACGGCGGGCTCGACCGCGGTTGGCTCCGACGTGAATGCCATCGCCTGGCCCGTCTCAATCCTCTTCATCTCGATGGCGGTCTGGGTGCGAAGTGGCGTCACGGACCCCCTCCGCGGACCTCACACCGCGGGTTTCTTCCTTCCCGGCGTCGCGGCGATCGGCGGCCTCGGTCTCCTCGTCGTCGGGACACAGCGGTCCGTCGGCCAGACCGCGCTCGGACTCGCCCTGGCGACGCTCCTGATGGTGGGACTGCGCCTCTTCCTCTCCGCGAGGGACCTTCGGGTCCTCACCGAGCAGCGCCAGCGGCAGGCGTTGACCGACGAGCTGACCGGCCTCGGCAATCGACGCCAGCTGTTCCAGGTCCTCGACGCGTTCTTCAGCCAGCCCTTCGACGGCGACGAGGGCCCCCACGAGCTTGCGTTCCTCTTCGTCGACCTCAACCACTTCAAGGAGATCAATGACTCATTCGGCCATCCTGCTGGCGACGAGCTGCTCCGACAGGTCGGCCCTCGACTGAATGACGCCGTTCGCGGGAAGGACGTCGTGCTTCGCTTCGGAGGTGACGAGTTCGGTGTCGTGTTGCTGGGCGCGGACTTGCAGACCGCAGAGACCGTGGCGCAACGCATCGCGGCCGGTCTCGACGAGCCGTTCGCCATCCATGAGACGAAGGCACACATCGGCGTGAGCATCGGCATCGCGCTCGCGCCGTCCGACGCGACCGACGCGGCAGGACTGCTGTGGTGCGCCGACGTCGCGATGTATCGCGCGAAGCTTGGCAACGTCCCGTTCGAGTGCTACAACCACGACATCGACGGCGGTGAGCACCAGATTCGCCTCGTCGATGAGCTCCGAGACGCGATCGAGTCCAGGTCCCTCGTGCTGCACTACCAGCCGCAGCTGGATCTCAAGACAAGCCGCATCGTCGCGGTTGAGGCACTCGTCCGCTGGCCGCATCCGAGACTCGGCCTCGTCCCACCACTGAAGTTCATCCCGCTCGCCGAGGATGCCGGCCTCATGGGGACGCTCACGGCGCTTGTGCTCGACATGGCGCTCGCGCAGTGCGCGGCCTGGTGGGAAGACGGCCGCTACCTCGCGATGTCCGTCAACGTCTCATCGACCAATCTGCTGAACAACGACTTCCTCGGCCTGGTCACCGGGCTCCTCTCGCGCCACGACGTCCCGGCGAGGGCACTGGTGCTCGAGATCACCGAGACGAGCATCATCACCGACTTCGAGGCCTCACAGGACGTGATTGCCAGGCTCCGGGACCTCGGCGTGGTCGTGTCGATCGACGACTTCGGCGCGGGCTACACGTCGCTCGCCTACCTGAGCAACCTCGCTGTCCGAGAGCTGAAGCTCGACGGGACGCTCATCACCGGACTCGGATCGGTTCGCGATGACCGCGACCTCGAGCTCGTTCGCGCGACGATCGACCTCGGACACGCGATGGGGCTGCGCGTCGTCGCCGAGGGGATCGAGGACGACGCGACACTCGGCCTGCTGCGCGAACTCGGCTGCGACCTCGCGCAGGGCTACCACATCAGTCGCCCGATGCCCGCCGGCGAGCTGGCGATACGTCCCACGTTCGAGGACGCGCACGCCGAACACCTCGGCTGAGCCGGCCGCGCGGTCTCGCGCCGCTGGTGCCGCACTCAGCGCGGCACGCCGACTCGCGTAACCTGCCGTCGTGGTGCAAGAGGCAGCCGAAGCGAACCTCCCGTTCGGCCGATTCGGCGACGTCGAGGTGCGGCTCGAGACGGATCACGTCGCCACCGTCGAGATCCAACGACCGCCGAACAACTTCTTCGACACCGCCCTCATCGACTCGCTGGCCGACGCCTACGAGGCGCTCGACGCGACGGCGCAATGCCGAGCGGTCGTGCTGTGCTCGGCGGGCAAGCACTTCTGTGCGGGCGCCGACTTCTCGGGTCGGTCGGTCGGGACCCCTGGCCTCGACCCGCTCCTCAGCGCGAGGTATCTCTACCGAGCCGCGGCGAGGCTGTTCGACGTCAAGCTGCCCGTCATCGCCGCCATCCAAGGGGCCGCCGTCGGCGGCGGGCTCGGCGTGGCCTGCTCGGCAGACTTCAGGGTCGCCTCGACCGAGGCGCGATTCTCCGCGAACTTCGCACGCCTCGGGTTCCACCATGGCTTCGGCCTCACGGTCACGCTGCCGCCCATCGTCGGCCAGCAGCACGCCCTCGAGCTCTTGTACACCGGTCGCCGGATCGCCGGCGACGAGGCACACGCGATCGGGCTGTGCGATCGCGTCGTGGCGCCCGACTCGCTCCGTGCGGCCGCCCACGCCCTTGCCTCGGAGATCGGCCGATCCGCGCCGTTGGCGATCAGGGCGATCCGAGCCACGA
>PMON01000012.1 GCA_003162395.1 Acidimicrobiaceae bacterium | reverse complement strand
TCGAGCACAACCTCGACGTCGTGAAGTGCGCGGACTGGCTCATCGACCTCGGTCCCGAGGGCGGCGCGGGCGGGGGGACGCTCCTCGCGGAGGGCACGCCAGAGGACGTCGCGGCCGACGCCGCCAGCCACACCGGCGTCGTGCTGCGCCGGGTCCTGCCGACAGCGCCGGTGCGCCGCCGCGCCGCGGCGTCCAAGGCGGCGAAGCCGACAGCGCCCGTCAAGAAGACGGCGACGGCGGCCGCCGAGCGCAAGCGCGCCGCGGCCCCGTCGCGCGAGCGTCGCGTCAGCTGATCGAGAGCATCCGCTCGAGGGCGATCCTCGCGTCCGCGGCGGTGGCGTCGTCGACGCTGATCTGGTTGCGCACGCGTCCTTCGACCAGCTCTTCGAGCACCCAGGCGAGGTGGGGCGCGTCGATCCTCGACATCGTGGTGCACGGGCACACGTTCGGGTCCAGGCACTCGACCGTGCGGTCGGGGTGCTCGTCGGCGAGGCGCTTGACGAGGTGGATCTCGGTTCCGACCCCGATGGCTGACCCCGGCTCGGTGGCCTCGATGGCGCGGATGATGAAGTCCGTCGAGCCGACGAGGTCGGCGACGGCGACCACCTCGTGCGAGCACTCCGGGTGCACGACGACCAGGCCGCCCCGATGTGCCTGGCGGAACGCCGCGACGTGCTCGGGGCGGAAGCGCTGGTGCACCGAGCAGTGCCCCTTCCACAAGAGGAAGGTCGCCTGCTTGACGTCCACGTCCTCCAGCCCGCCGAGCCCACGACGGGGGTCCCAGACGACCATGGACGACGACTCGAAGCCCATCGACAGCGCCGTGTTGCGACCGAGGTGCTGGTCGGGGAAGAAGAGCACCTTGTCCGCGGCGGGGCGGTCGGGCTGGACGGTGAGCGCCCACTCGAGGACCCGGCGCGCGTTGGATGAGGTGCACACCGCGCCACCGTGGCGACCGACGAACGCCTTGAGGGCCGCGGTCGAGTTCATGTAGGTGATGGGCACCACGCGCTCGACGTCGGTGACCTCGGCGATCTCGCTCCACGCGGACTCCACCTGGTCGATGTCGGCCATGTCGGCCATCGAGCAGCCCGCCGCGAGGTCGGGGAGGAGCACCTGCTGGTGGGGCGCGGTGAGGATGTCGGCCGACTCGGCCATGAAGTGCACGCCGCAAAAGACGATGAAGTCGGCGTCGTGGTGGTCCGCCGCGAGGCGCGACAGCCCGAAGCTGTCGCCGCGGGCGTCCGCCCAGCGCATCACCTCGTCCTTTTGGTAGTGGTGCCCGAGGATCAAGAGGCGCGTGCCGAGGGCCTCCTTCGCCGCGCTGATCCGCGTGGCGAGCTCGTCGGGCGACGCGATCCGGTAGTCCTCCGGCAACGCCGTGGTGATCGTGAGCATGCTGGCCCCCTCGGGGGATGGCTCCCGTCGCGGCCGGCGGGGACAGCCTGGTCGCCCTTCCGCGGGTATGTCGGCCTCGGGAGAGATATGTGTGGGTGCTGGAATCCAGGCCAGCGCCTCCAGTGTACGCACCGATCCACCGCCCTGCGACGATGGAGGCGTGCGCCACTCGCCCGAGACGATCCCCGACGTCCCCGGCGTCTACGTCTTCCGCGACCCCTCGGGCACGACGCTGTACGTCGGCAAGGCACGCTCCCTGCGCGCACGGCTCGCCAACTACTTCGCGGACCCCGCGACGCTGCCGGAGCGCACCGCCCAGCTCGTCGCGGCGGCCGCGACCGTCGACTGGACCGTGACGCACAGCGAGGTCGACGCGCTGCTGCTTGAGAACTCGCTCATCAAGGCCGAGCAGCCCCGCTTCAACATCCGCCTGAAGGACGACAAGAGCTACCCCTACCTGGCCGTCGACCTGCGTGAGACGTGGGCACGACCGGTCGTGATCCGTGGCCGCCGGCGCCGTGGCGTGCGCTACTTCGGGCCCTTCGGGCACGCGAAGTCGCTCCGCAGCACGATCGACCTGTTGCTCCCGTCGTTCCCCGTTCGCACCTGCAGCGACCCGAAGTTCGTCCGCCACGAGCGGCTCGGGCGCCCGTGCCTGCTCGCGGACATCGGCCGCTGCGCCGCGCCGTGCGTGGGCTGGGTCGACAAGGAGACCTATGACGCCCACGTCCAGGGGTTCCTTCGGTTCTTCGCCGGCGACGCCGAGGCACTGACCAAGGATCTGGCCGATCGGATGCAGCGCTGCGCGGAGGCCCAGGACTACGAGCAGGCCGCTCGCCTCCGCGATGCACTCGCGCACGTCGAGCGCGCCGCGGACACCCAGCAGATCGTCCTCTCGGACCGCGACGACCTCGACGCGGTGGGTGTCGCGAGCGACGGGCTGCAGGCCTGCGTCGTGCGCCTCGAGGTGCGGCGCGGCCGCGTGGTCGGCCGCGAGTCGCTGAGCGCGGACCTGGTCGACGACCTCGACCAAGACGAGCTGCTCGAGCGGTTCTTGGGCGACCTCTACGACGACCAGGAGCGCACCCCGCCCCATGAGGTCGTGGTCGCTCGCGCGGGGGGCGAGACCCCGGCGATCGAGGGGTGGCTCACCTCGCTGCGCGGTGGTCCCGTGCGGCTGGCCGCCCCCGAGCGCGGGCGGCGCCGCGGCGTGGTCGACCTCGCCGCGGCCAACGCCGACGAGGACCTGCGCCGGCGCGGGCTGCGCCGCGCCGCCGACCACAACGCGCGATCCAAGGCGCTGGTCGAGCTCCAGTCCGCGCTCGGGCTCGAGCGGCCCCCGTACCGGATCGAGTGCTACGACATGAGCCACCTCCAGGGCACGAGCTACGTGGGCTCGATGGTCGTCTTCGAAGACGCGCTCCCCGCGAAGCGCGCCTACCGGCACTTCACGGTCAAGACGGTCCAGGGCAACGACGACGTGGGCGCGATGCGCGAGATCCTGGACCGCCGCCTCGCGAGGTGGCGCGTCGACGGCTCGAAGGACCGGTTCGGGGCGAACCCCGACCTCGTGGTGGTCGACGGCGGCTTGGGACAGCTGCACGCCGCGGAGGCAGCCGTCGAGGCGCGAGGGGTCGCGGGCGAGGTCGAGGTCGCCTCGCTCGCTAAGCGCCTGGAGGAGGTCTTCCGCCCCGGCTCGTCGCGACCGGTGATGCTGCCGCGCGGCAGCGAGGCGCTCTACCTGCTCCAGCGGGTGCGCGACGAGGCGCACCGCTTCGCGATCTCGTTCCACCGCTCGACGCGGGGCCGGGCGATGACCGCGTCGTTGCTCGACGGCATCGAGGGGCTCGGCCCCACGAGGCGCACACGCCTCCTCGAGGCATTCGGGTCCGCCGCGGGCGTGCGAGCCGCCACGCTCGATGAGCTGCAGGCGCTGTCGTGGCTCCCTGACGACGTCGCGAGACGCGTGCACGATCGCCTGACGCGGGGGACGAGCAGCGCACCAGGCATTCGATGACTAGGTGCGTCGTCCTCCATCGGCGCGCCGGCGCCTCCAGCGCGATGGCGAGCGACCCCCGTCTACGGTGACACGAGATGTCCGACTCCAGCGGCGACGCGGCGCGCGCAGCCGGGTGGCTCGCTCCTGACGAGCAGATCCTCTGGCGCGGACGCCCCGAGCACCGCGTGCGCCTCGACTCGCGAGGCGTGGCCGCGGGCCTCCTGAGCGTCGCGTTCCTCGCCTACGGCGCGGTCTTCCTCGTCGCCTCGCGTGACGATCCGCTCGTGTTCCGAGCCTTACTCGGCGGCATCGTCGCGGTGTGGGTCTGGCAGCTCGTGGTCGCACCGACTCGGCGGCGCTACCGCTCGAGGCGCATGCTGTTCGCGGTCACGACCACGCGAGCCGTCGTCGTCACCGACGGACGGACCGTGGAGTCCGCGACGCTCGCCTCAGCGGTGGTCGTTCGCCGCCAGCGAGACGCGCACCACGGCTCGGCGATGTTCGCCCTGCCAACCGAGGTCGGGCGCGTCACCCGCGGCGAGGAGATCTTCGCCCCCGAGCTCTGGGCCGTGGGCTCGACCAGGCTGCGCGCAAGCCGAGGCGAACCGGCGGTGCTGGCGTTCAGCGACTTCGACCACGTGGACGGATTCGTGACCGCCGCACGACACGCCGGCTTCGTCGTCACGATTACGCCCGAGCCCTCATTGCGCAGCCTCGCCGCCGCACACCTCGGCATGAGCACGGCGAGGACCGGTGCCACCGCGGCCCGACCGCGTGGGATCCGCGGGTGGGTGGCCACCCGCATGCTTCGACATCCGCTGCGCGTCGAGAGTCCGCTGCCCCCTGCAGAGGCGATCGCGCGGCTCACCGGTGCCCTCACGCCCAGGACGCGTGCCTCGACGCTCGGGTTCGGCGCGCGTGGAGCTCCTGGGTCGCGCTTTACGGGCTCGGTCATGAACTGGAGTGTCCGCGCCGCCTACCAGGGAGGCATGCAGAACTCCTGGACGTGGACCTTCGAGGGCGGCATCTACACCGAGGAGCCGGGGTCCGTGCTGCTCGGCACCGTCGGCCCGCAAGCAATGATCCCCGTCATCGGCGTCGCCGTCGTCGGCTTCGTGTCGCTGTTCGCACTCGGCGCGATCGCCGCGGGGGTGACACAGCTCGCGACCGGGCACCCACCCGTCGGGCTCGCCTTCGCGCTGATCCCACTCTGCATGCTCGGGATCTTCGTGGGGATCACCGAGATCGGCTCGCGCCTGGCAGCTGGCGACTGGGCGCGCATGGAAGAGCGGCTCTTTGAGGTCCTCGGGGCGCCGTCCACGTGACGTCGGGCTGCCGTGCGCCCCGCTCGACCATCCTCCAAAGTGTCCGAGCGGCGAGCCGAGCGACGATGATGGAGCCATGGCTGATCTCGTGATCGTCGCCGGGATGTCGGGCGCGGGTCGCTCGACGGCGTCGGCGACGCTCGAGGACCTGGGCTGGTTCGTCATCGACAACGTGCCCGCGGCGCTCGTCACTCGCGTCGCGGCCCTGGCCGACGCCGCACCCGAGGACCGTCGCCGGCTGGCCGTCGTGATCGGCAGGAGCGGCACCGCCGAGATCCCCGAGATGGTGTCGGTCATCCGGGACCTGCGCGCCGAGGGCACCTCCATCCAGGTCCTCTTCCTCGACGCCTCTGACGAGGTCCTCATCCACCGCTATGAGGGCACGAGGCGCCGCCACCCGCTGGCGGCGGCCTCGGTGGCCGGGGCGATCGCCCAGGAGCGCGAGTCCTTGAGCGTGCTGCGCGAGCTCGCCGACGTGCTGCTCGAGACGGGCGACCTCACCTCCAACGAGCTGCGGCGCCGGATCGCCGAGCTCTTCGAGGCCTCCGCGGGCGCGCCGATGATGCGCACCGCCATCGTGTCGTTCGGCTACAAGTTCGGCATGCCTCGTGACGTCGACATCGTGTTCGACTGCCGGTTCCTCCCCAACCCGCACTGGGTCGAGGGGCTGCGCAGCCTGAGTGGCCTCGACGGACCGGTGCGCGACTTCGTGCTCGGCAACCACGAGACCGTGCGGTTCATCGACGAGCTCGTCGACATGCTGGCCTGGCAGCTCCCCGCGTTCCAGCGCGAGGGCAAGTCGTACCTATCGGTGGCGTTCGGCTGCACCGGGGGGCGACACCGCTCCGTCGCGATCGCCGAGGAGGTCGCCCGGCGCCTCGCGACCGGCGTCGCCGTCCAGCACCGCGACGTAGCACGGTGAGCCGGCCCAACGTCGTCGCGGTCGGGGGCGGGCACGGCACGGCCGTGACGCTGCGCGCGGCCCTCGTCTACGGCGGCCAGGTCACCGGCGTCGTCTCCGTGGCCGACGACGGGGGCTCCTCGGGGCGCCTGCGCGAGCTGCTCGACGTCGTCGCCGTGGGGGACCTGCGCAAGTGCCTGGTCGCGGTCGCCGACCCCGCGTCCGCGCTGGCGGTGGCCTTCGAGCGACGCTTCACCGAGGGCGAGCTCGCGGGGCACCCGCTCGGCAACCTCCTCCTCGCCGGGCTCATCGGCACGCTCCGCGACCTCGAGGCGGCCGTCGACGAGGCGGGTCGCCTGCTCGGGGCGCGGGGCCGCGTGCTGCCGGCCACGACCGCCAGGGTCGTGCTGTGCGCGACGGGGGTCAACGGCCCGGTCCGCGGCCAGGTCGCGGTCGCGAGCCACTCGAGGATCGAGCGCGTCGAGCTCGTGGGCGACGACGTGCGGGCGCCCGCGACCGTGGTCGACGCGCTGCTCGAGGCGGACCAGATCGCGATCGGGCCGGGCTCGCTCTTCACGAGCGTCCTCGCCGCCGCGTCGGTGCCAGGCGTGATCGAGGCGATGCGCGAGTCGCGCGCCCAGCGCGTCTACGTCTGCAACCTCCGGCCACAGCGGCCCGAGACCGAGGGCTTCACGGTCGCTGACCACGTCGACGCACTGGCCCGCCACGGCGTGCCGGTCGACCTCGTGATCGTGGACGCCGACACACCCATGTCCCTCGGCGAGCCGGGTGTCGACTACCTGCGCGCCCCTTTGATCGGGCGGAACCGCCTCGTGCACGACCCTGACCTGCTCGCCGCAGCCCTCGTCGCGGCTCTGGCACAATCGAGTATCAAGGTAAGGGGGGGCCAGTGACCGTGCGTGTCGGGATCAACGGGTTCGGCAGGATCGGCAAGGGCTTCCTTCGCGCCGTCCTCGCCCAGGGGGCCGACGTCGAGGTGGTCGCCCTCAACGACATGACCTCGGCGGAGGTCAACGCCCACCTCCTCAAGTACGACTCCACGATGGGTACCCTGCACGAGGACGTCCGCGTCGAGGGCGACTCGCTCGCGGTCGCGGGGCGCCCGATCACGGTCTTTTCAGGCCGTGCGCCGAGCGAGTTGCCGTGGGGCGAACTCGGCGTGGACGTCGTGGTCGAGTCGACGGGCAAGTTCACGGACCGCGACGCCGCCGCAGGGCACCTCGCCGCGGGGGCCGCGCGCGTCGTGATCTCCGCGCCGGCCGCGGACGCCGACGCCACCATCGTGATGGGCGTGAACGACGACACCTACGACCCCGCGCACCACCAGGTGGTGTCGAACGCCTCGTGCACCACGAACTGCTTCGTGCCGATGGTGAAGGTACTGGACGACGCCTTCGGTGTCGTCTCGGGGCTCATGACCACCGTCCACGCCTACACGAACGACCAGAACCTGGTCGACTTCGCCCACCGCGACCTGCGGCGCGCACGGGCGGCGGCGATCAACATCGTGCCCGCCGCGACGGGCGCGGCGCGCGCGACGGGTCTCGTGCTCCAGTCAATGGGCGGCCGGCTCGGCGGCACGGCGCTTCGGGTGCCCGTCGCGACGGGCTCCATCACCGACTTCACCGCGGTCGTGCGCGGCACCCCGAGCGTGGCCGCGGTGAACGAGGCATTCGCGACGGCCGCGGACGGGACGCTGAAGGGGATCCTCGTCTACACCGAGGCGCCCATCGTGTCCTCGGACGTCGTGGGCTCGCCGGCCTCGTGCACGTTCGACTCGGGGCTCACGCTCGTCCAGGGGATCGACGACGCCAGCTCGCTCGTCAAGGTCTTCGGCTGGTACGACAACGAGTGGGGCTACTCCAACCGCCTCGTCGACGTCGTGCGCCTCGTCGGGCGCCGCTGAGTGCCGGGGCCGCACGCCTCGCTCGAGTGGCTCCCGCGCCTCGAGGACCTGGGCGACCTCCGCGGGCGCCGCGTGCTCGTGCGCACCGACTTCAACGTCCCCTTGGAGCGCGCCGACGGGCGCTACGTCGTGGCGGACGACTTCCGGATCCGCACGGCGGTCCGGACCCTCGAGGCCCTCAAGGCCCGCGGCGCGACGGTCGTGTGCTGCTCGCACCTCGGACGGCCGAGCGGACCCGACGACGCGGCGTGTCAGATGGGGCCGGTGCGCGACGCGCTCGCGAGCCTCTGCCCCGACGTCGAGCTGCTCGACAACCTGCGTTTCGAGCCCGGCGAGAAGGCCAATGACCCCGCCTTCGTCGACCGGCTCACGGCTGGGTTCGACGCCTACGTGAACGAGGCGTTCGGGGTCTCGCACCGAGCCCATGCGTCAATCGTGGGGCCGCCCGCGCGGCTCCCGAGCGCCGCGGGCCTGCGCCTCGCGAGGGAGGTGGAGGTCCTCACGGGGCTGCTCGCCGAGCCCGCGCGTCCCTTCGTCGCGGTGCTCGGTGGCGCCAAGATCGCCGACAAGCTCGGGGTCGTCGCCTCGCTCGCGAAGGTCGCCGACACCGTCCTCGTCGGCGGCGCCATGGCCTTCACGTTCCTCGTCGCGACCGGTCGCGCCGTCGGCGCGTCGCTCTTTGATCCCGAGCGCATCGAGGACTGCCGCTCGCTGCTCGACTCGGCGAGCGCGATCGAGCTCCCGAGCGACCTGCTGTGCCTCTCGCCCGGGGCGACCTTCGCCAGCGGCTCGACCGAGGGCGAGGTCGCCACCTTCGCGGGCGACCTGCCCGACGGCTGGTGCGGCCTCGACATCGGCGAGGCGACTGCCGAGGCGTTCGCCGCGCGGCTCGCCGGCGCCGCCACGATCCTGTGGAACGGGCCCATGGGCGCCTTCGAGGACGAGCGGTTCGCCGGCGGCACCCAGGCGGTCGCCAGCGCCACGGCAAACTCTGACGCGTTCAGCGTCGTGGGCGGCGGCGACAGCGCGCGGGCGCTCGCCGAGTGCGGCTGCGCGTCCCAGGTGTCCTTCCTCTCGACCGGCGGGGGAGCGAGCCTCGCGTTCCTCGAGCACGGCGACCTGCCCGGCCTCGACGCGCTGCGCCACGCGCCCAACGCGCGCGGTCATCGATGACCGAGCGACGCCCGATCGTCGCGGGCAACTGGAAGCTGCACCTCGACCACGTCGAGGCGGTGCACCACGTCACCGAGCTCGGGATGCGACTGCGCGCGATGGACGTGGCGTCGATCGACGTGGTGGTGGTCCCGCCGTTCACGGACCTGCGATCCGTCTCGAGCGTGATCGAGGCCGAGAAGCTGGAGCTCGGCCTCGGCGCCCAGCACGTGAGCGAGTTCGACCAGGGCGCCTACACCGGTGAGGTGGCCGCCGCGATGCTCTCGCGGCTCGGGGTCACGATCGTGCTCGTCGGGCACTCAGAGCGCCGGACCTTCTTTCACATGGACGACGCCACCGTCGCGAGGACGGCCGCGGCCGCGCTGCGCGGCGGGCTCACCCCGATGATCTGCGTGGGCGAGAGCGAGGACGAGCGAGCCGACGGGGCCACCGACGAGGTGCTGGCCCGCCAGCTCGGCGCGGTGCTCGGCGAGCTGGCCGGCGTCGACGCCGAGCGCCTCTGCGTCGCCTACGAGCCCGTCTGGGCCATCGGCAGCGGGACCGCCGCCACCCCCGAGGACGCCGGGAGCGCCTGTGCGCACCTGCGCAAGCTCGCCGAGCAGCACCTCGGCGAGGCGGCTGCCAGCCTGCGCATCCTCTACGGCGGCTCGGTCAGCGCGGACAACGCCGCCGAGCTCGTCACGCCCCCCGACGTCGACGGCCTGCTGGTCGGCAGCGCGAGCCTGACCCCGGCGGGGTTCGCCGGCGTCCTGGGCGCGGTGACGGACTGTTATCGTTCCTCGCGTCGTTCACCTCGGAGGTAGGTCGTGTTCACCGCTGCATTTGTCGTGATCGAGGCAGCCAGTGCGTTCGGGCTGATCCTCGTCATCCTCATGCACTCCGGCAAGGGCGGAGGCCTCTCGGACATGTTTGGCGGCTCGATGGGTGCGGCGGCCCAGGGCTCGACGGTCGTCGAGCGCAACCTCGACCGGATCACGATCGTGGCCGCGCTCATCTTCGCGTTCTCCACGCTCACCCTCGACCTGCGACTGCAGTGACTGCGCGCCGGTGCGCAGAGGGCTCGCCGCTGCGCTGACGGGTGCCGCCATGCTCGGCGCCCTGGTCGTCACGTCGCCGTCGACCGCTGCCCTGCCGGCCCGCGCCCCGACGCTCACGGTCGCCATCCCCGGGCCGTTCGGCGGGTGCAACCCGGGCTCGTCGTCGACGACCGCCGCGACCGACGAGGTGCTCTCCTTGGTGCTCCCTTCGGCGTTCACGCCCGGGGCGCTGTCGGCTCCCGTCGGGGACACGCCGGTCGTGTCCCAGGCCGAAGTGGTCTCACTCAACCCCCAGACCGTCGTCTACACGATCGCCCCGGGGGCGGCCTGGCCTGACGGCGCGCCCTACGGCGCGGCGGACCTCGTGCGCACCTGGCAGGAGCGCCGCGCCGACACGGTGGTCGCGGACCTCGGCTACCGAGACGTCGCCTCGATGACGCCGACGGCCGAGGGAACCTCGCTCACCGTCGTGTTCGCGACGCCGTACGCCGACTGGGAGTCGCTGTTCAACCTCGTCGTCCCGCGGGCGGCGGCGGCGTCGAGGTGCGCACTGCCGAGCGCCGCGCTCGACCCGTCGATGGGTCCCTACAAGATCACGTCGGCGACCCCGGCACGACTGACGCTCGACGCGAACCCGACCTGGATGGGCACCGTGCCCTTCTACACGCACGTCGTCGTGACCACTGATCCCTCGAAGCCCGTGCCCGCAGGCGGTGCACCGCGCCTCGTCTACCTCCCGTCGCCGACGCTCGACCAGCTCCAGGAGATCACGTCAAGCGGTGCCTTCGACTCGCGGATCCAGCACGACACGACGGTCGTGAGCCTCGACTTCGCGGTACGAGGACCCGACGCGCTCCCACAGACCGTCCGCGAGGCGCTCGCGAGGCTCATCGATCGCGCGGCGATCGTGAACGCGCTCGCTGCCCCCGTCGACGACACGGACGCCCCGGCGGTCTCGCACCTGTTCGGCCAGGGCGACGCCGGCTACCTCGGCACCCCGGGTGCACCCGTGGGCAATCCTGTCGTGCCGGCGGCGCCGCTCGCCGGTGCCTCGGGGTCCGCGGCCTACGGCGACCTTGCCGACGTCGCGACCGCGGACTCGCTCCTGCACGCCGCTGGATTCGCGAAGTCCACCCACGGGTGGCTCCGCCCGAGGGGTCGCCGGTTCTCGGTGTGCCTCGCGGTCCCGACCGTCGACGGGCGGCTCGTGCCGACGGCCGAGACGATCCGGCGCCAGCTGCTCGCACAGGGCGTCGGGGTCGAGTGGCATGGCGTGGGGACCACCAGCTCGGTCGTCGACGAGCTCCGCACTGGGTCGTGCTCGGCGGGACTGATGACGCGAACAGGTGACGGCTTCGCGACGCACGAGGCGGCGAGCTGGCTCGTCCCGCCGTCGCCACTGCCCGCGGACCTCACGTGGACCGGCGTCAACGATCCGATCGTCAATGCCGCGGCGCTCACCGCGACCGGCATGCTGAACCCGGTCACCGCGGTGTCCACCTGGACCGCGATGGACGCAAGGCTGTGGAACCTCATGGTGGGTCTGCCGCTCTACTCGCCTTCCGTGTACGTGGGCTGGTCGCCGCAGATCGCGGGCCTGCTCCAGTGCGACACCGTTAGCTGCACCATCGACCAGATCCCGTCGCTGGTCCTCGCGACGACGAAGCCGTAGAGGAGGCTGCGCTAATCTGCACCTCCGCGTCGGAGTGGCGGAATAGGCAGACGCGCCAGCTTGAGGGGCTGGTGCCCTTTGGGGCGTGCGGGTTCAAGTCCCGCCTCCGACACTCACGTTCTCCGACTCCTTAAGTCCAACCTCCCCAAAGAGGACGTTGAGCGGGGGTGTACCGGCGACCGTGACCTCCAGGTGATCCGGGAACACGGTCACCCACTCGAGCAGCTCTTCGATCAGGACCCGACGTTCAGCGTCATCCGCCTCGGCCCAGACGCTCGGGAGATCGAGCTCCTGGATCGTGTCGAGAACATCTTCGAATCGCTGCTCGAGGTCCGTCTTCGACCGGCTCTCTTTGTGCTCCTCAGAGGCCTGCGCACGAGCGGCCTCGATTGACGCACAGATCCGCTCTTCTTCCTCCAGAAAGCCGTCTGCGCTGATCTTGCCGGCGACGTAGAGGTCCAGGACCTTCCGACGTCGATCCGACAACGCGGTCATCGTCGTCGCTGCATCCTGGCGGCGGCCCCGCGGCGCCCCCTGCGGGTGCGCGCGGCGGCCGCCGTTCAGTTGCCGACGCACTGCCGCCTGGAGGCGCTCGTCGTGGCTCAGGAGCTCGAAGCCCAGCAGTGCCGCGCGTGCCAGTCCCTGGTTGGACCGAGCCGGGAGCGCGCAGCCGGTCCCTCGGTGCCGGCACTTGAACGACACGGATCCCTGACCGTTCTGCGCGACGGCCATGCGGCGATCGCAAAGCCCACAGCGGACCTTGCCCGAGAGCGGGTCGCCTGAGCGGCGTCGGCCAGGGACGAAGCCGCGGTTCGCGACTCGCCACTCCTCCTCGGTCACGACCGCCTCATGGCGCCCTGGGAACCACGAACCGTTGTGCGGGATCTCGCCGAGGTACACCCTGGACTGCAGGATCGACATCACCGTCGAGTACCGGATCCCGGTGCGCTCCTCGATAGCGGCGTAGCTCAGACCTTGGGCTCGAAGGCGGAAGATCTCCTGGACGCGGATCGCGTCCCCGTTCGGCACCAGCTCGCCGTCGATGAGGTCGTAGCCGGTCTTCGGGCGGTTGATGTGCTTGCCCTCCTTGATCGCACGGTCGTTGCCCATGCGCACGTTCTCGGAGAGCTGCTCTCGGAAGTACTGCGCGAACGTGCCGAGGATGTTGTAGAACATCCGACCCGCCGCCGACGAGAGGTCGAGGTTCTCCGAGACCGAGTGCAGCGCGACGCCGTGCGAGCCGAACGTGTCGGCGAGCAGAATGAGGTCGCTCAGGTTCCGCGAGAGCCGGTCCAGTCGCCACACGAGCACGTGGCTCATGAACCCAGACTCGACGGCTGCGAGCAGCTGCTGCAGCCCGGGTCGCTTCATGTCCTTGCCCGAGAGCCCGGGGTCCGTGAGCAGCGTGACCGTGCCGAGGTCGCGCAGCGTCGCGTAGGCGCTCAGCTTGTCGGCCTGTCCCTCGATCGAGAACCCGTCCTCGGCTTGCTCTTCAGTCGAGACCCGGCAGTACGCCACCGTCAGCATCGTCGCCTCCTCCGTCCTTGCCATCTTGGTCAGCCGCTGTGCACTCAGGAGCCGGGAGGATCCCGGCCCCACATCCATTCTTGAGACCCCGCTGCACTCGCCTTATCCCGACGCGGATCACCACGGCCGCGACGCGTTCGAAGTCTGGCTCCTCGCTCGTGGCCACTACCCGCCGCTCGCCTTTTTGAGCACGCGCTCCTCGAATGTCGTGCCACTGTGCGACCCGTACTGGCGCAGCAGCAACGGCAGCGCCGCGACCGTGTCCTCGATGTCCTTGGTGCCGACGACTGCCGCGAAGGACGCCAGGTAGCCGTTCAGGCTCGGTGCAAGTCCTTGGAGGGTCGCTCGCTGCTGCAGGCTGCGCATCCGGTCGATCCCGTACGCGCCGGACGCCAACGACGCTCGCTGGATCACTTGCCACTCCGGCGAAAGCGGCCAACGCGATCGTGTCTCGTCGGCGGTCCGCTCACGGAAGGTGAGCCACTGCGTCGTGAGGTAGAGCCACATGGCGCCTGCGGCGTTGAGGACGTCGGGTGCGCGATGGAGCCCAAACTCGCGAAGGCAGGTTCGCATGATCTCGAACTCGACTCGTATGACCGGTTCGGTTCGATCGAACGCGTGGCCCCAGATGTCCTCCCAGATACCGACGATCCCCTTCAGCTGCTCGGTCTTGTCGTAGATCCGACACTCGATTCCGTTGAGGAGGTTGCCAAGTGGTCGCGGCAGTCTGTCAGGACGTCCTATAGAGAGCAGGCGGCGTTCCGGGAGGCATTCCCAAAACTGGATACGCCTGCCCAGATTTTCGCGGACCCCGCGGTCAGGTCCAGAGTCGCCACGGTCGCAAAGGCCTCAGACGCCGTAGAGAAGGCAATCACCGACGTCAAGAAGGATCTAAAGATCATGGAATTTGCCATGATGCCAGCGAATCCCAGAGACCTCTAACACCGCGTTCCGGGCACAGTCCCTCGAAGGGGCCACTCAGGAGCCGAGGCTCCCGTTCTGTCAACGCCCGGACGGACACTTCTGCAACGCACTCACGCGCGTGTCCACGCTCTTAGACGACATGACATATTCTCCCGAGAGTGAGGGTGAAGGGCGCAGCGGTATCACTCATCTCGGCGGCGGCACTCGCCGCGTTGTTGGTGCCACTCCAAACTACGGAGGCGTCAGGAGTCGTTTCTCGGGTCCACTTCGCGGTTGTTCCTCAGAGGGCCTGTCGGTCCACGTACGCATCAACTGGAACGGGCAGGCCCTATCCCGCCGTGCCACGGTGGCGTGTTGTCGCGATCCCCGGTGATCTGACCGGCCAGGTCGCCGTCTACACCGACTCACGCCAGTATTTGAGGGTCGTTGGGCCTCGCGGATGGAACTGCGTCGCTAGCCTCGAAAACGGCCCTCTGGACATGACGATCTTTGCGCCACATCAGAGGAACCCTGGGTTCTACTTCCACCAAGCTGGCTCGGGCAGAAGAAGCGGCCTCGAGGCGATCAATCTCCTCAGTTACAACGGAGGCTCTGTGGCTGACCTCCTGCTCGCTTGTCCATATTTCCGACAAGCGAGAGCTTGGCTCTACAAGGACAACCCTGGGCACGGCCGTCCGACTGCCGAATTCCCCGCGGAGAATTGGTGATTCCCGTCACGACCGGTCTCAAGGGTGTCGATGACCCCCGCATGTTGCGGGGAACAACCAGCCTTCTGGCGGGTCGATGATCGCCATCGGCGATGCCTACTGGGGAAGCAATCCCAATGGTGGTTTCCACATGACCTGCACAGCGCCCGAGGCCATGCACGCACTTTGCTATGCCTCACTGAACTGGCTGTTCGAGCACTGGTTGGCCTCGGGACGCGCACTGTCCTAAGGAGTTGGGGTCTGTGCCCCTCAACGCCAGAAAGGGGGGGCCACCTCCGACCCCTCGAAGGCAGGTGGGGGAGTCCCATGCAGTTTGCGGGTGCTGTGTTACAGGTCCCGCACCCGACGCCTCCCAGGATGCCCCAGACCGCCGCTTGCGCGAAGGTGCCCAGCGCAGGTGGCGCGGGCCTACTTGCCTTGGACGGACCCGATTGCTCAGAGGTGTGAAAGTTCGGCCTTCGCCACGAGATACTCCAAGTGAGGAGGCAACGGTGAGGCATCGAACAATTCCGCTCTTGTCGCTCGTTCTAGCGGCGGTCGCTCTTTCCGCTTGCGGCACGACCCCGCCACCCAGACAAGTCAACCCCCCAGAACCGGCGCTGTCGTCGGCAATCTCCTGATGGACGTCGGGGTGCAGAGGGTGATGCAGCACCTTCCTGGAACTAACGGGACCGTTACGTTCACAAAGCAGAACGCACCGCAAACAACGCGGATCCTTCGCGTCAGCAGCTCCGGGCACTTCAGCGCACGTATTCCGCTCGGCACCTGGGTTGTTACAGGGAGATCGCCCAAATTTGGTGGCAACAAGTATCAATGCCAGGGATCGACGCACTCGATCACAGTTGCAGCGAGCCATAGGACGTCCGTCTCAGTGTTGTGCGAAGGGGATTAGGCCGTCAGGGTGGATCCTCCGATCTGCGTCTGCCCCCTGCCTGTCGGGTCGAGGTCATTCCGTCCAAGGCAAGATCCGCCACTCGGAGAACGTTGACGTCGGCCCTCCGACACTTGCCAGTCAGAGAGGCGTTGACCAAAGCTGACTCAGGCTTACCTTTCGCGACACCCCGCAAAGGTTGAAGAATGACTCGGCGCTCATCGGACACACCTTTATTGGCTCGGCCGCGACGACTGTCTTATCGGCAGAGAATCCAACGACCTCGGCCGCGGCGATAGCGCCCTGCGCGTCGTCGGGGATACTGGAATGGTTGATCGACACCAGTTCTACTCTCGGGCCATCTCGCCAGACCTGTACGAACGTCTCTGGAGCAACGATCTGCAGTCGAGAGACTCTTGGCGACACCAGGAGGAGGCTCCAAATGTGACCTTTGAGATAGACCGCGGACAGCACATCCAACGCGTTGCGCTGATGCCATGTCTCGTAGGAACCCATCAGGCCTCCACCACCTTGAGTCCCAAAGCACCACTCAACCCGCCTTCCGGTTCGGTAAACCACCGCGAGAGACGCTCCAAACACCTCCGTGAATGGCCGACTCTTAGGTGAAAACACCGGGGGCACCGGGTTGGTGTCCGACCTGATGATTGACAGACAGAGATTCTTCAGTGACGCGACATCTCCTGTCGAGAGTGCATTCCCATTTCCAGGGCCGACTCCGGTGATGCACCCTGCGAGCAGGGCGGTCGCCGCGGCGAGCCCGAGTGCCCTAGCAAGTCTCCAACACACGTCTACATCCTACGAATGAGCAGCCGAAGCTGCCGAGATCAGGGCGAGAACGGATCGTCTCCAGTGCCTGAAGGTAGCGGAGTCCACTAGTCGGCTCTTCGACACTCAGAGTCGCCTGATCCCAGTCGCCAGTGGTTGGTAGCAGATCTAGCGCGTCGGCCCTCCGAGACCAGCCGAGGCTTTCGTGTTGAGTCCGACCTGACTCGAAGACCTGCGCTTCCCAATGGCGATCACTTCCGATGGTGTTGCACGGAGACGCCCGGCAGATCGGCAAATGCGGTGACGTCGGCGGTGACGACGACCCGGTCCGATGCGACGGCCGTGGCGGCGATCAACAGGTCGTGCGCTCCACGCGGTCGCCCCTGACGGCGAATGGCCACGAGCAGACCTGCATGCGCGCTCGCCACCGCGAGGTCGTAGTCGATGACCGGGATCACCTCGAGGACACCGTCAAGAAACTGCCTCCGCCTCTGGCGGGTCTTGCCCTCTGCGAGCTCGACACCCACGGTCAACTCCGCGACCGAAACGGCGGCAATGGCGACGTCGTCTTCATCTCGGATCACGCGGTCGAGGTCGGCTCCCGAGCGCTCGGCGTCGACCAGGAAGGTCGTGTCGAGTATCAAGCGGCTCAGGAGCGCTCCTCGATGGCCACCAGCTCGCGGGTTTCGGCGAGATCGCCCAGCCAGGCGCTGTCAGCCCTGCGGCGCCGAAGCAATGCCTTGACGTCGACGCCTTGACCAATCGAAACCGGCTCGAGCTGTGCGATGACCTTGCCCCTACGAACGATCGTGAATCGCTCGCCTCGGTGCTCCACGGCATCGAGCAACTCGGCGAAGTTTCGGGCGGCGCTGGTTGCGTTGACTTCCGTCATGACATCAGATTATCTGATAGAGGTGAGATCTGGGCTCCGGGTGCTTTCAATCGTCGGATCGGAGTCTTCATGGCATCCAAGGCTGAATCCTCCAGTCGGAGATCGTCCACGTCGGCCCTCCGACACCAGGCCGGTTCTTCAAGCATCCCCTAGCGAATCAGGCACTTCTGTCACACCCCTCGGAGGACACCCCCGAGCGTGCGGATTCTCCACAGACTCGCAAGGAGACTGAACGCAGGCCTTACGAGTGCTACGAGGGGACCTTGTGCGTGAACTTGAGATAGCGGACATGCTGGCGAGCCATAGTTCTGAACGAGTTGCGGTCTTCGCCTGAGTTGAATGCCCGTACCGGAAGAAAGATGAAGCGATTGACTCCGGTTGACTTCAAAAGGAACCCGTCGTCCCACTCACGCAACTCTTCGTAGTTGGTCCACGACATCCTGGAGTCCATCGACCTTGAACTGACCTCCACGCCTTCCTCGGAGAACCGGTAGCTGCGATTCTCGAGTGCCCCTGGAAGAGAAAGTGCCTTTCTCACGCCTACGAACCAGCCGCGAGTGACCACGAACAGATTGAGGTAACCGAGAATCAAAAGAAGCATCGAGATACTCCGGCTCGAGCCGCCGAGCAGACCTCCAAGGCCCACAAGAACGCAAAGCACGCCGATGACTGCGATCGTCCAAATTCTGCTTGACTGCCGGAACATCTTCCACAGAACCGATCGAATCTCCGCGGCAGTCATCGAGAATTCTCGGCACTCGACGTCACTTCGGGCGTCCATTTCGGCAGTTTACTTTTGGGTATGCGACTCCGAGAAGTCGAGTACCCAGGCACACGAGCTCGATGATCCCAGCTCACCGTCCCCAACTGCCGGCTCGGAGACGCACCGACAAGCCGCCCCACTTGACACCGGCAATTGCCAGAGGCAATGGAGACGTCTCGTCGCAGCCTGGACCTATGCTTTGAGCATGCAGTTCACGGCCGCGATCACCCATGAAGGCGACTGGTTCGTTGCACGCTGCCTCGAGGTCGAGGTAACGAGCCAGGGGGACTCGGTCGACGGCTCCCTCGAGAACCTCAAGGAGGCCCTCGAGCTGTACTTCGAGGATCAGGTTGAGCCTGTCTCGTTCGAGAACCCGGTGGTCACCACCTTCCAGCTCTCTGCGTGAGTCCGTCGCTTCCGGTCCTCAGCGGCGCGAGCGCTGTTCGCGCCTTGGTCAGTGTCGGATTCGCCCAGATCAGCCCGCGAGGCAGTCACGTGAAGCTTCGGCGAGACCGCTTGACCGTGATCGTGCCGCTCCACCGCGAGTTGGCCCCAGGGACGCTCCGCCCCATCCTTCGCCAGGCTGAGATGACGCCCGAGGAGTTCGTCAAGCTCGGCTAGCGCATCCACCTACGGGCCAAGTCGCCAGTGGTTGGTAGCAGATCTGTTGCGTCGGCCCTCCGACACCAACGATCTCCGAGTACGCCATGCGAGCGCAATTCGGGTACGAATCACGCGCTGTGCGGCTTGTAGGTGCTGTGCCACCGATACAAGGGACGCACCCACTTCCCGAGGACCCTCCGACACCAGGCTGTATTTCAACGCTCCGAAACAGCACTTCGCCTCGCTTGATTGATCGACTCAGATCGAGACAAAAGGGGTAGCATTCAATCCGCCTTCAACGAGGCTGAGGAGACATGCCATGGCCCACTCGCGTCGAAAAAAGCTGGCCGCTGCAGCGGTCTTGGCCCTCACGTGGAGTTTCATCGCTACGGGCGCCGCTCACGCGTCGCTCGCGGTGAGCAGGTGCACCAACTTCACTCCACATGCGAACCTGAGTCACTGCGACCTTGCCGGTTCCAACTTGGCCGGCAAGAACCTCTCTAGGGCGAACCTCTCAGGAGCGAACCTCTCGACGGCAAACCTCACTGGCACGAACCTCGTCCGTGCCACGCTCGCCAGTGCCAATGCCACGAGCGCCAACTTCGCGAATGCCGCCCTCAGGAGTGCCCTGATGACGCAGGGCAACTTCACGGGCGCCAACTTCGCGAGAGCTGATCTCAAGAGTGCCTCGCTCAAGAACGCCAATCTCACCGATACGGAGCTCGCGCACGCCGACTTGGCTCTCGGCAACCTCACGCACACCGATCTCACGAGCGCCAACCTCGTGCACTCTGACCTCGCGCACGCCGATCTCTACGGTGCCAACCTCTCAGATGCCTCCCTCGCCGACAGCATCTTCTACGGAGCGACACTCAACCTCGCGAACCTGCGTGGTGCCGACTTCACAGGTGCGAATCTGTGGGCAGTGAGCCTGGCTGGTGCGATGCTGATGAACGCAGACTTTGCTGACGCCGATCTCTCCTACGTCAGTTCCGGACGCATCGTCGGGTCGCCCTCAGCCCTGCCGAGCAACTGGAAGCTCCAACTTGGTTACCTGATTGGACCCAATGCTGACCTCGCGGCCGCAAACCTCGCAGGTGCCGATCTCGATGCCTACGACCTACATCACGCAGACCTCGCGGGCGCCGATCTTGCGGCTGCGGATGTCGCCGGGGCGGCGAACTTCACAAGCGCGTACCTCGTGGATGCAACGCTGACTGGCGCTGACTTTGCTGGCGCGAATTTCTCCACGGAGTTCGCTGGTGCAATCCTCTCCGGTACCGACTTCTCATACGGTGACTTCGCGAATGCGAACCTCTCGGGCGCAATGATTGACGGCAGCAATCTCACCTATGCAAACCTTTCCGGGGCGGACCTCGCAGGCGCCGCGCTCGACGGCAACTTCACCGGGGCCGACTTCGTCGGTGCGGTCTTCAGCGGCACGACGTCGCTTGGTGGGGACTTCACCGGTGCAAATCTCGCAAGCGCGAACCTCACCGGAGAGGAGCTGAACGGGAACTTCACTGATGCCAATCTCTCCGACGCAAACTTCACAGGCGTGGGAAATGAGCCGGGTGCCTTACTTTGCAACTGCCTCGGGGAGATCGCTGATTTCACTGGAGCGAATCTCTCGGATGCGAATCTGTCGAACCTTTCGTTCTCTCAAGTGAGTTTCATGGGCGCGAACCTGTCAGGGGCCAATGTTGCCCACTCCTACTTCTATGCCCCTCATTGCCTTGGGGGCAGCGACTGCCCTGGTGGCTCACTCCTTGTCGGAGCCGATTTCACGGGGACCGATCTCCTCGGAGCATCATTTTCTGCACTGCCTTGGGCTGCGGCCACTCTTGGCAGCAACACCTGGAGTGACACGACGTGTCCCGACGGAACCAACAGCGACGCTGATGGCCTTACCTGCGTCAACAACGGCGCATGAGGCCGTCGAGCGGCTGACCCTCTTGCGAGCAGCGTTGGGGTGACATCGAGCGTGGCATGGCCCCGGCTTCCTGGACGCGTAACCTGCCGGCGAGTCGGGGTCATCGCCGCAAAGGGTGAATCCTCCAGTCGGATTGTGGACGTCGGCCCTCCGATCAGGAACTCGTCTCAAGCCCGCTTCAAATGGACCGGTTCGGCACCGGGCAGTCAGTTACCGCGCAACCTCCACTCGGAAAGTTTGGAGATCGGTCTGCCGGGAAGGCTGGGCGTACCAAAGAAGTGGAATAGCTCCTCGCGTGGAAATTCGAACCTGGCAATTCAGCGTCGCGGGGGCTCACCAAACCAACTCCCGCGCGGCCACCCAGTCATGTCAGGGCCCGAGCCGCCAGTGATTGGTTGGTACCAGACCTAGCGCGTCGGCCCTCCGACACTCACGTTCTCCGACTCCTTAAGTCCAACCTCCCCAAAATGGACGTTGAGCGGGGGAGTACCGGCGACCGCGACCTTCAAGTGATCCGGGTACACGGGTCACCCACTCAAGCAGCTCTTCGACCGAGGATCGACCAGGTATTCGGACCGAGACAGTCTCCACGTGGACCTCGGTTGCCGATGCCGTGGCTCGCCTCCAGCGCTGGGATTGGGCACGCGAGTACGGTCAGGATTGATGTCGACCGGTCCTTTGTCGCCCACACACGATCCACGCACAGCGACAGCGCTAGACACCGGTCCGAAGCATCGCTGGCTTCTCATCATCGGAACGCTCGTCGTCTTCATCGGAATAGCCGGAACCATCGTCTGGGTCACTCGTGCTCAGCAAGCGCTACCTTCACCGCAGGGAGTGCTCGAATACCAGAATGCGGGGGTCTCCGGCTACGGCGGATACGTCGTTGGTGCACCGTACTCGATCGGAACCCCGCCACTCGTCAACGTCGGGAAAGCCCCTCTGACCCTTCAGAGCATCGCGTTGATTTCGACGGGCTGTCGTATCTCGGTCGTCTCAACGGGCATGTTCCACTTCAAAGGAGCAGGAGTCGAACTTGGCCCGGCCAACGACCCGCGTTCGCAATGGAGCAAGGTGTGGGGCCTCACGGTTGCAAGGGCCGAGGTCAGAGGCATGGTCTTGCGCCCGGCCACACCGTCGGCTCCCAGCTTTAAAGACGTCATCACCTTCGAGGTTCCTCAGCAGGGCGCAATAGCCATCGCTGGATTCAGGGTCCGATACGTGACCGCCGGCGTGGAGAGAACTGAGGATCTTCGAGTGGCCCAGGCCTTACTCCCGCGCCCACGATTCCTGAAGTCAGCCGCCATGCTCCTCCGACGAGCTCATGCCGCCCTCTCCGCCATCCCGTTGTCACAGACAGGGTCGTTGGCTCCATTGCCCTGCGACCAGCTCTATCCGTCCGATCTCTCGTAACCATGGTCCTAAGAGGTTGCCTGACCACGGGTTCTAGAGCCATCCCCACCACGGCCAGCACCCGCTGATCCAGAGGTCGCCGCGGACCAACTAAGGGCCGAGCAGCGCTTGGTGGCAGAAGGCGCACGTCGGTCCTCCGACACGAACGATCAATCCGACAGCACGAGGTACGCACAAACTGTTCGAGATGCCCGATGCAGTTTGCGGCTGCCGTGTTACAGGAGGCGCACCCGCACGGATTGGAAGGTGTGTAGCTATTGCCGGTTCAGTCTTGACTTCGTGTGGCTACCGACGAGGAGTCGGAATGCACGCTCGTCCTCAGAAGTCTGCAGCGCTCTCTTCGGAAAGAGTGGCACGAAGCCTCCTGTCGCTTGGTTGGGCGAAGTAGAAGTTCCGCGACTCAACGAGAACCTTGAATTGATCCCAGGTTCTGAGCATCTGCCCCTGGCCAAGAAAGAGCGTCATGCCGCTGTCGTCAATCGACTTCGAAATTTCAGTCCCAAGTGAGGGCAATTTCTTCAGCACGTACGTAGCGACCGACGCGGTCAAGACTCCGATCGAGATCGCCAGGAGCAGGGCGATACCGACGTACGTCAGTAGGTAAATGCCTGGACGGACGGCTGCAGCGACGGAAATGGGAAGTCCAAAGCAGATGACGAAGAACAGAATTAGGTACCTTTGGAACAGCAGGGACCTTACGAACGCTCGCTGCATCTCGCCTCGTTGCCAACGCCATCGAGCTTGCGCGACCTCGCTCACGCTCGAACGCTACGGAATGCATGAGGACCGGGGCTTCCTTGCCGGTCAGGTCGGGCTCGCTATGCCGCCCAAGGCTCGATCCGCCACTCGGAGAACGTTGACGTCCTTGAGTTCAAGGGGTCCTCCGACACCGACGCATGCGCCCGTGCGAGAGTCGTACCGTGGAGTTCGATCCGCAGGCATTCCAAGGCACTGCTGCGTACTACTCGATTGGGCGTCCGCCGTATTCCCAACAACTCGCCGACACCTTGACGCACGAACTATCACTGGACTGCAGCGGTCAGCTTCTCGACGTCGGATGTGGACCTGGCGTCTTGGTGCTAGAGCTGGCCGGGTTGTTCCGTCAAGCGGTGGCGCTCGATCCCGAAGTTGGCATGTTGCGAGAGGGTCAGCGACGCTGCCAACAGGCGGGAGTCGACAATGTGCGTTGGGTTGTGGGAATGGCGGAGGATGTCCCCGAACTTGACTTAGGGCCGTGTCGGGTGGTCACGTTCGGGCAATCCTTTCACCGGGTTCGGCGGCTGGAGGTGGCCGAGATTGTCTACGACCTCCTTGAGCCGGGCGGATCACTGGTCCTGATCTCCAACGAAGTCGACGGACGGCCGCGGCCGGATGGCCCGGGTTATCCGAGCATTCCTCACGCCTTGGCTAGGGATCTCATCGTCGCTTACCTCGGCGAGAGCAGGCGCCACTATCTCGCTACCTGGAACGAGGGCCAGCCGGCGCGATTCGAAGACACGCTGTTGCAGACACGTTTCGGGGGCTCGCGAACCATCTATGCACCCGGACGTCCAGACTTGGTTAGAAATATCGACACCGTGGTGGCTAACTACTTTTCGATGTCCTATGCCGCTCCGCGGCTTTTCGGAGACCGCCGAGCCGAGTTCGAGACCGATCTACGGCGTCTCCTACGCGAGCATTCACCTTCTGGCCTCTATTGGGATTGGCCAGGCGATACGGAGTTCGTTATAGCGACGAGACCCGAATGAGCCGGTGGAATGAGCCGGTGGCTCGTGGTCAAGTTGCCAGCGGTATTTGGCAGACGCGTCACGCGCGTCCCCGACACCGGTTAGGGCCCGCTTGCATCAAGTCGCCAATGACGGTTGGTTGGTGGCAGATCTAGCGTGTCGGCCCTCCGACACTGGCCGGCATTGGCCGCTACTTCGTCACTGGCCGTACTCCACTCATCGCAACGCTTCGGTTTCGCTCCGGCCAGACGAAGCCTGAGACCGTGCATGTTCAGGTGTTCATGTCGCCGCCATTCTTGCGCGACGGAGAACGGTGGCTACGCCGCGTCCTTGGAGCATTGGAGTGCGCCGTGACACGACCGATTGAGCACCAATCGGACTGTTCATCCATTTGACGCGACGAGGAAGAAGTGGGGATTCCGATCGTTTTCGTACACCCGTTCCGATCGAATTCGTACACCCATTGCGACGTTTTCGTACACCCCGGTGAGGAGCCTGCTGGCGCTGGCGTGAGGTAGGCCGAATCGACACGCTCCTCGGACCATCCCGTCCGAGGAGCAGCCGTGCCGAGACCCCGCGTCGCCATGAGAAGGATCAGAGACATCCTGCGGCTCACCTTCGGAGAGGGACTGAGCCGTCGCCAGGTGAGCCTGTCGCTGGGCGTGCCGTTCACGACGGTGGCCGACCACGTCAACCGTGCCCGCGCTGCGGGCCTCGGCTGGCCGTTGCCCGCGGACCTCGACGACGCCGGGCTCGAGGCGCGACTGTTCCCGCCGGTCGTGCCCTCGAACGTGCAGCTGAGGTTCCCCCCAAACTGTGGAGGCATCAACTAAGGAGAAGTGATGCCCCCAGAGAAGCGACGACGCTATGACGACGACTTCCGCGCAGGCGCGGTGGGAATCGTCAGAGAGACGAACAAGACGGTGGCCCAGGTGGCGAAGGATCTCGGGATCAATTCCGGGACGCTCGCCAGCTGGGTGGCCAAGGACAAGCTCGAACGCGGCGAGCGGCTCGATCCGAACAAGGTCGACCCAGCTCGCGTGAGAGCGCTCGAGGCCGAGGTCGCCGAGCTCAAGATGGAGCGTGATGTCCTCAAGCGATCAGTGGTCCTCTGGGTCAAAGAGGCGACGCGGTGATCGTGGCATCGTTCATCGCCTGCCAGAGGACTGACTTCCAGGTTCCCCACGTGCTCAGCTGTCGTGCCCTGTCGGTGTCGACGTCGTGGTTCTACAAGTGGAAGGACCGAGCTCCCACCCAACGACAGCTCCGACGTCGAAAACTTGACGCAGCCGTCAAGCAGTCCTTCGAGGACCCAGAGCGCACCTATGGGTCCCCGAGGGTCTTAGAAGACCTGGTCGAAGACGGCTGGGCGGTGTCCAAGAAGACCGTCGAGCACTCCATGGCAGCCCAGGGACTCTGCGGGCGCCCGAAGCGCCGGCGTCACAACCTGACGAGGCCCGACAAGGCGGCACAACCCTTGCCGGACCTCGTGAATCGCGACTTCACCGCAGCCACGATCAACGCCAAGTGGTGCGGTGACCTGACCGAGGTCCCGACCG
>PMON01000025.1 GCA_003162395.1 Acidimicrobiaceae bacterium | reverse complement strand
CCGGTCGCGGTGTAGGGGCCGGCCGCCAAGGCGCCGGTCGTCGCGATCGCGCCGCTCGCGGACACGGTCAATGACGCGCTGCCGCCGGTCTTGGCGTAGGTCACGGCGCCGTTGTTGCCGGTCACGGCGAGCTGGTCGGTGAAGCTGGACGACCCGGTCACCGTCGACGAGCCCGTCGTGGGCGCGACCTGGGTGATCGTGACCGCGGAGACGGTGAGCGTGAAGGTGAAGGTCCCGCTGTCGCCGTTGGGGTCGGCCGTCGTCCCGGTCGCGGTGTAGGGGTCCGCCGCCAAGGTGCCGGTCGTCGCGACCAGGCCGCTCGCGGACACGGTCAGCGACGCGCTGCCGCCGGTCTTGGTGTAGGTCACGGCGCCGTTGTTCCCGGTGACGGCCAGCTGGTCGGTGAAGCTCGACGATGCGGTCACCGTGGACGAGCCCGCGGTGGGCGCGGCCTGGGTGATCGTGCCGACGGTGAGGGAGTAGGTGAACGTCCCGCTGTCGCCGCTGGGGTCGCTCGTGGTGCCCGACGCGGTGTACGTGCCCGGCAAGAGGAGCCCGGTCGTTGCGATCGCACCGCTTGCGGACACGGTCAGGTGCGCGCCGGGACTGGTCCGGTCGTAGGTGACCGCGCCGGTGTTGCCGGTCACGGCCAGCTGGTCGGTGAAGCTGGACGACCCGGTCACCGTCGACGAGCCCGTCGTGGGCGCGACCTGGGTGATCGTGACGGCGGCAAAGGCCGGAGTGGCCTCGAGGGTCAGTCCGATGGTGGTTGCCATGCCCACCATGAGAACCACAAGAGTGCGCCGACATTTCGCGGAGCGAGGAGTACGAACTACCTGCATCATTTGAAGACCCATGAGCCTTACCTCTTTCGGTGGTCCGACATACCGTCAGATGAAGGGGGAGCTGGGTCTAGGCGCCTTCGGAGGGAACCTACCACCTTCTACGAACTTGGCAAACCCCTGCGGACAGGGCCAATCCGCCCCGATTTCCATGATTCCATGCCGCTGTAGAGGCCGGCAGCTACCCCGTTGTGGCCCCCCGCGAAGGCATTGGACCTCAGCGAGATCGCGTCGCGCCACTGGACCCAGTCGCGATCTGATTATGTAGGCACTCCGGAGACAGGGACCGGGAGATTGATCGTTCATCCCGATCCAGATCCCGCCCTCAGATACCCTCGCCAGCCCATGGGGTGCGTGTCAGTGATCTGGTGGGCACCTGGTGATGAGGGGGCAGAGGCACGTGGCATCGAAGTCACAAGGCGGCACGCATCCGGCAGCTCACACCAACGCTGCGCGAAGCGAGATGCCCAAGCTGCGCCGGCCAGCTCGCGAAGTCTTTTCAGAAATGTATGACCGCAAGGGCCTCGACGCAGATTGGCTCGGCGGCAAGGTCTTTAGCTTGGTGTATCCAACGGGTCGCTCCGACATCGACGACGTACTCATCGAAGCGAACAACGCGTACCTCTTTGAGAACGCCCTCAATCCACTCCGCTTCCCGAGCGTGTCTCGGATGCAGCGAGAAGTCGTCAACATGGTGTCGTCACTCGTCAATGCGCCTGACGGCTCCGGTGCAGGCTTCACGGCAGGGGGAACGGAGTCAATCCTGATGTCCGTACTCGTCAGCCGGGAACGCGCCAAGGTGGAGAGGGGCATCGAGCGCGGCAACATCGTGCTTCCGATCTCGGCACACCCGGCCTTCGCGAAGGCCGCGTTCTACCTCGGTCTCGAAGTGCGGACGACGTCACTTACGACCGAGTTCACCGCGGACGTAGGCGCCGTACGTGACGCCGTTGACAAGAGCACGACACTCGTGGTGGGTTCTGCCTATGGCTATCCGCACGGTGTGGTCGATCCGATCGAAGAGCTCTCCACGCTCGCTCTGAGCAAGAGCATCCCGTTTCACTCCGACACCTGCATCGGCTCATTCGTCCTCCCGTTCTTGGAGCGGCTTGGCCACGACGTGCCGCCCTTCGACTTCCGCTTGCCCGGTGTCACTCAGATGTCGTGTGACATCCACAAATACGGGTACTCGACGAAGGGGGCGTCGACGATCGTCTACCGAGACTCGGCGTGGCTCCGACACCAGGTCTTTGACTACGACGCGTGGCCGTCGGGGCGCTACCGAACCAGTTCGCTCGCCGGAGCAAGGGCAGCAAGCCCAATCGCTGCAGCCTGGGCGGTCATGACGTACCTCGGGGAGGCCGGCTACACCGAGCTCATGGGTGAGCTGATGGAGATCACCCAGGCGATTCGCTCCGGCATCGAGGCAATCGAAGGCATGGAGATCCTCGGGACTCCACCTGGGCCGCTGCTGTCATTCACTTCCACGACGAACGACATCTTCGCGATTGGCGACGTCATGGACGAACGCGGATGGCATCTCAATCGAGTCGACGGGCCCCCAGGGCTGCACATGATGATCTCGCCACTGCATGGCGCGCACGTTGCGGCGTTCCTCGACGACCTCGCGGGCGCAGTCGCCGTGCACGGCGCGTCGCGCGACGGTGGAGTCAGCTACAACTGATCGAACCTGCCGAATGCAAGTCCGGCTCCTGCCGGACAGGTAGGTCGTCGACCTACCTACCGGAAGGTACATTCGCGGAAGGGCAGGCGGATTCTCTGGGCAGTTTGCGTAGTGATGGGTTCGGCATCGGTGCAGCTGACGAGCCATGGGCCAATCGGATGGAGACGACCGGAGACCTCAACGCTTCGCCACGGCACGGCACGGATGAGACTGAGTCACGGAATACTGCACAAGCTGTTTCACTGTCGTGCGTGCGGCAGTGCCCGCGATCGCCACGGTGCGTAAGAAGGACCTCAGGCCGAGATTCGTCACGCTCGGGGCGATTGGGTTCCGACCCGCAACTCCTTGAATGGGAGCTCGCGGTCAACCTGAGGCTCCTTTGGTAGTCCGAGCACGCGCTCTCCAATGATGTTGCGTTGCACTTCGTCGGTGCCGCCGGCGATGCGCGAGGCAGGTGCTGACAAGACGGCCAGGGCCCAGCGCGAGTCACGTGCATCCATCCATGCTTGACCGCCGACGCCTGCGATGGCGATGCCGAGATCGGACGTCCGTCTGGCGAGTAGCGCGCCAACGAGCTTGGCGACGGAGCCCTCGGGGCCAGGCGCCTTGCCCGCCTTCGACGCGGCCCGGGTCCGCTGTCCAATGAGACCCAGAATCTTCGTGCGAATGTAGACGTCGACGATTCCATCGCGCACGAGGGGTTCATCGAGCCGCCCGCGACGACGGGCGAGCTCGATGAGCGGCGCCACACCTATGCTTCGTCCCCCGCCACCAGAGCCGATTGCGACGCGCTCGTTCATCAGCATGGCGACGGCACAACGCCAGCCATCGTCGACGTCACCGATCCGGTTCGCGTCCGGAACGCGTACATCGGTGAAGAACACCTCATTGAATCCGGAGCCGCCGTTCATCTGGCGCAGTGGTCGGATCTCCACGCCAGGCGCCGTGAAGTCGATGATGAACATCGTGATGCCCCGGTGCTTGGGTCTCTCAAGGCTCGTTCGCGCAATGACGGCACCGAAGTCGGACACCTGCGCACCGGTGGTCCACACCTTCTGACCATTGAGGACCCACTCGTCGCCGTCGCACTCCGCGCGCATTTGCAGGCTGGCCACGTCGGAGCCTGCACCCGGCTCGGAGAAGAGCTGCGACCAGATCTCCTCCCCCCGCAGTGCCTTGCCCACATAGCGCGCGCGTTGCGCGTCGGTGCCGAACTCGATGATCGTCGGAATGACCATGCCGAGTCCGATCAGGAAGGTCGTGATCGGTAGGTCGTAGCTGGCCGCCTCCTCGCCGAAGATCCCCTGCTGCTCGGCAGTGCCGCCGGGACCCCAGGGCTTCGGCCAGGTGAGTCCGGCAAGGCCGGCGTCGGCGAGCGCAGCCTGAAACGCCTTTTGGGTAGCGAGGTCCTCGGCTGCTGACGCAGTCACCACCCCGTCATCGTCGCGGCGCGTCGAGCGCCGCGGTGCGTGCTCGGCGAGGAACGCCCGCACCTTGAGCCGAAACTCCATCAGCTCGATCGGTTCGGCGAGCTCCCCTTCGGTCGCGTCCGCGTACCCGGTCATCGTCCCTCCCATCCTTCGAGTTCGTTGCCGTCCATGCCCGTAGGCGCGCGGGTTCGCCCCAAGAGGTCGCGGACGACCTCGTCAATTGCCGCCGGATCATCGATGGCCGGTGCGCTCGGCCCCCGGTGCCACCCTTCGGCGACCGCGAGCATCCTGCCGGACGCCTCGAAGACGCGCCCGGTGATCCCTGCCGACTGCGTGCTGGCGAGCCACGTACACAGCGGCGCGATCCATCGGGGCGACAAGGTCGCCTTGACTTCGTCGCTGGCCCGGCCCATGCCGAGATCCTCGGTGAGACGCGTGAGGGCGCCGGGTGCAATCGCGTTCACCGTCACGCCGTAGCGCTCGAGCTCGAGCGCGGCGATGAAGGTGAAGCCGGCGATGCCCTGTTTCGCCGCGCCGTAATTCGTTTGGCCGATGTTGCCGTAGATGCCCGACACCGACGTCGTGTTGATGATCCGCGCGTCGTTTGTGTGGCCGTCCTTTGACCGCTTGCGCCAGTAGGCAGCGCCGTGACGAGCGGGACCAAAGGTTCCCTTGAGGTGGACCTTGATAACGAGATCCCACTCCTCCTCGGTCATGTTGGTGAGCATGCGATCACGAAGGATGCCGGCGTTGTTGACGATGACGTCGAGTCCCCCGTAGGTGTCCACGGCTTGGTCGATCATCTCGCTCGCTGCGTCGAAGTCGCTCACGTCCGCGCCGTTGACCGAGGCTTCACCACCCATCGCGGTGATCTCGTCGACCACTTGTTGCGCGGGACTGGCGTCGGCCCCCGTGCCGTCACGTGCGCCGCCCAGGTCGTTCACGACCACCTTGGCCCCGTGTGCCGCGAGCATTATCGCGTACTCCCGGCCGATCCCACGCCCAGCGCCGGTCACGATCGCCACCCGGCCCTCACACATTCCAGCCACGAGGTGCTCCTTCCATGTCCCGACCTGAAGTACTACTGCATCTCGAGGCGTCACTTGCCTGGTCGCCGTTCAGCCTGCCGTCAGCGCCCTCTCCCTCATCCCGTCTCGCGAACTCGCGTGACGCCCACGAGCCATGCGCTCCTTTGGTGCCTGCTCCGGCCCGTGCAGCATCGACGATGCCGTACTCGGCTTCGAGACCGGCAGGTCACTCGGTCGGCCGTGGCCCGTCTCGGGCCTCGGCCTTCCCCTGGAGGAACCGACGTTCAAGTCCGTTCGTTGCCAGTCGCGCCGCATCGCCATAGGCGCTCCTCGCCGCTTCCTGTTCCCCAGCCAGTTCGTGGAGATAGCCCACGGTGGCGTGAAAGCGGTGGTAGTCGGCCAACGAGGTGCCCAGGGCGTCAATCTCCACGAAGGCGGCTTCGGGTCCATCGGTGTGCGCAATGACGACGGCTCGGTTGAGCCGCACGATGGGACTGCCGCTTTGCTCGGCGAGCTGGTTGTACAGCGCACGAAGTTGGGTCCAGTTGGTTGCCTCGTAGGACGGGGCCTGGTCGTGCACGGCCGCGATCGCCGCCTGGAGCTGATATTCGCCCATCGAATGTTGCGAGAGCGCTGAGGTCAGCAGACCCAGTCCCTCCACGATCATCGCGCGGCTCCACAGCCGTCGATCCTGCTGATCGAGTGGCACGAGGTCGCCATCGGGTCCAACGCGAGCCCGTCGGCGGGCGTCGGTCAGCAACAACAGAGCGAGGAGCCCAGTCGCCTCGGGCTGGCCTGACAGCTGCGCGTGCAGCTGGCGGGCCAAGCGAATCGCCTCGTCGGCCAGGTCCGCGCGAGTGACACTCGGACCGCTCGTGGCGGCGTGGCCCTCGTTGAATATGAGGTAGATGATGTGCATCACCGCTGGCAATCGGTCGTCGATGAGGTCTGGTGGCGGGCGGCGGAACGACTCCTCGGAACGCGTGATCGACGCCTTCGCTCGACTGATTCGCTGTGCGATCGTGGCGTCGGGCAGCAACAGGGCGTGGGCGATCTCTCGAGTGGTGAGACCGCACACGGCGCGCAGGGTGAGTGGGATCGCTGCGCTCGGGGCGAGCGAGCGATGGCAGCAGAGGAAGAGCAGCGCCAGGGAATCGTCCGCTGATGCTGCAGGCTCGCTCGGGAGGGTCGCCCAGGAGGCGACGAGCGCTTCGCGATTGCGTCGCGCGGTGTCGCGGTGGTGCTGGTCGATCAGCCTGCGTTGCGCCACTCGAACCACCCAGCCGGTCGGCCGATCCGGCACGCCCCTCGTCGGCCAGGAGTCGAGAGCGACGAGGACCGCCTCTTGGACCGCGTCCTCGGCGTCGGCAAAACGCTCGCCTCGCCTTAACAGGACGCCCAGCGCATCTGGAGCGGCATCGCGGAGCAGGCGTCCGACGTCCGACGTCGTGCGAGGGTGGGGCATGCCTGCCTACGAGGGCTCCGGTGGGCGCATCACCTCTCGGACCTCGATGGGCTGGCGGATCGGCTCGCCGGCGATACCTGGCGCCGCGGACGCCCGAGCGGCGATCTCGATCGCGCGGTCCAGCGAGGCGACCTCGATCAGTCGGTAGCCAGCGACGAGCTCTTTCGTCTCGGGGAACGGGCCGTCGGTGACCACTGGTGGCCCTCGACCGTCTGCGGAGACGAAGCGCGCTGCTTCTGGCCCGGACAGCCCTTGGGCGTCCACGAGCTCGCCGCGCTCGGACAGCTCTCGGTTGAGTGCGATCTGGAACTCGATGTGCGCCTGTATGTCGGCCTGAGACCACTCGGTCATCGGGCCCATCGCTGAGTCCACCTGACGGTAGTACTGCATCAGCATGAATCGCATTCGTTGCCCTCGGATCAGCGGTCGTAGGCCGCTTGAAGTGCGGAGATGTCCAGCTTGCCCATCTGCATCATGGCATCGGTGGCCTGCTGGGCACGGGCCCGATCAGTTGAGCCGAGCAGCGACCCGAGGACGATGGGCACGACCTGCCACGACAATCCGTAGCGGTCCTTCAGCCAACCGCATCGTCCGGGCTCCCCACCGTCTGCGGTCAACCGCTCCCACAGCGCATCGATCTCGCTTTGGGTCTCGACGCTAACGAGCAGCGAGATCGACTCGTTGAAGCCGGCGTGGTAAGGGCCCCCATTGAGCAAGATCAACTTCTGGCCGCACAGCTCGATGGTCGCACTGACGATTGGTCCGTCGTCAATGCCAGGGCGCTCGGTCCGTGTCGATTCGTCCGGGAAGATCGACGCGTAGAACGCGATCGGCTCGACCAGATCGGTGTCGAACCATAGAAACGGCGTGATGGATGGCATCGTGGACCTCCCGGACATCATTCGTCGCCCCGTGTGGGTCGACAGAGGTGAGTCGAAGCTGGCCACCCATTTTCGACAGCTTGCGGTGTGAAAACGTCCCCAACACGATCGTGGTCGATCGACTATATCGTGTACCGATATAGTCCGGATACGCTGGCGGCAGAGCTGGAAGAAGAGCGCCAGGGGCGACCGGAATGCCGTCGAGAACGTCGGGCGCGGCGCCTCGCAGAACGACTCGAGATTTGAGGAATCGGCGAGCCGGTCGTTGAAGATGACGTCGATCGATGCGCCGGCCGCCCAAGTAGTGCCGCAGTTTGAGCTCAGCCTCCTGGCTGGAAGTCAGGCGGATCCTGGTCGTGATGCGTCTCGGTCGACATGATCCCCCTACCCCAGCGAGCGCTAAAGCGTTTGATCTCAACGTGATCCGTTGGCACAAAGTTTGGATCCGACTGGATCCTCTTTGCTCGTCGCTGCGAGAGACCTGCGAGCAGTCCAAGGATAACGAAGGCGCTCAATAGGATGACGATGAGCATTGCTACCCCCCCCGACTCGAGGATCACTCTAAGCCGAGCGTCTGCGACGTGGTCATGATTCGCTGTCGGGGCGCTGAGGTCGAACGTCCTCGACATTGTGCGAGTCCCGTTGCCCTCGAATGTGGCTCCAGGGGCGTGTCCCTCGAGACGCCATCGGTCGACGTGAACCAGGCAGCAGGGTGTGGTGGCTCCGATGGGACGCGACCTCTTGGACGTCCTCACCAACGACCGAATCGAAGTCACGCCTCGCGAATCACTTCGATGTCGACGTGAAGTGCTCGGTACACGGGGACGGCTCGCGCATCTCGAGTGAGCAGGGCCAGTCCGCTCTCGACCGCTGCGGCCCCAACGAGCGCGTCGTAGACCGATCCACCGGCGATTCCGAGGCTGGCCAACTGCGACAGGAGCGATTCGGCTGCTGGCGGCGTGAGGAACCTGATGGTGGGGAAGTTTGAGCTCATCAGCCGCATGACCGCGTCGGGAGATCGGCGGGCTGGTGGGGGCAGACGTGTCAGGACAGAGAAGGTCTCGAATGCAGCATGGCCCGCGAGTCCAACGCTGCGGTCGCCAATGGTGCGCAAGGTCGATGCGTGGTGTTCGTGATCCCCAACGACAATGGCGACTGCCACGCTGGTGTCCGCAAGAACGTCCACGCTCTTATCGCTGGTCGGCATCCCTCAGCTCCCGCACAGCGTCGTCGGTAATCGTCGAGTTGGAACGAGGAATGACGAGGCGACCAGCTCGCTCCACGAGGGAGTCGTCGAACACCGGCTCAACACGCAGTGACGCGCCATCGGCAGTGATCTCAACGTCGCCGGGCTGGAGCCCCAGCCGGTCTCGCAGTGCTTTGGGAATAACCAATCGTCCTGCCTTGTCAATGGTTCCTCGCATGCCTAGACATTACCAGAACATTGGCACGAGCCTCGCCGTCGTCCACCAAGCAGCTTCGATTGGAGTGGACCTCGCATCGGCTGTCGGGGCCGTGGGCTCCAGTACGAGCGACGCGGTACCGCGACCGCGGAGCACGGCCCTCGCCGCATCGGGCTCGGGCAGCTCTCACTCGGGCTGGAACACGGCGATGGTGTTCCCGTCAGGGTCCTTGAACCAAGCCGAGCGGCCGATGCCCGACGACGTGACGACGTGGTCGATCGTCTTGACCGACTCGGGGTCGTACTCGTCGAACACGACCCTCGCCAACCGCGTGCTGCTCAGCCCGGCCGACACGACGCACCTCGCGACCCGTCTCGAGCGAACCCGCTCGGTGCGACGAGGGGCCGCCCCACCAACGGACGTGGGTGCGAGAAACGGCGAGCAGCGCAACGAGCACTGCGGCTGCCGAGATCGCGACGGCATAGGGGGACGCTCGCGCGCGCCGACTGCCACTCACTGGATCGCGCTACAACTGGCCGAACCACGTCGGCGCCCTTTGCGCGAGGTGACAGGGCTTGGTCGGTGACAAGCAGCCCAATGTGAACACGAGAGCGGCGACCGCGACTTGGAGGATCCGCGCTCAGTTCCCCACCTGTTGAGCAAAGCGCTGTGCTTGCTGCACACTCATTCCCGCTCCAAGCTCCGCGACTTGGTACCAACTGGAGCCAGACGCCCATTGGAAGAGGTACTCGGTAAGCCCGCCGTTGCCGTCGCTCAAGATCTGCATCGCCGTGCCTCCATTGAGACCCGCGCCGCTCACCACGGTGTCGCCAGGAATTCCCTCTCCGATCTGTGAGAACTGCGGATTCGCCAGGAGACGTGACGGGCTGCTCGGCTTTGAGAACGACAGGACGTCGACGGTGGCCTCGATGGGACCCGGATGCGCCTGTGCAAAGACCAGGGGCACCGGCAGGGGCAGGCCTTGCCCGGTCCCGTATTCCTGCGCGGTCGAAGTCGAGACCCACAGCTGGAGAAGCCCGCCGTCGAGTCCCATCTCGCGCGAATCAACTGGACTTTCCCCCTTCCCTCCGTAGATCCTCGATGAGCCAGTCGACACCAACGTCCAACCCGGCGCACCAGGGCTCAACCCTGCGGACGCCGGCAGCTGCGGTGGCGTGTCGTTCGCGTTCGGAGGCGGAGTCGAGGCAGCATCGGACGCCGCGATTCCTGCAACAGCGAGTCCGACTGCAAGCGAGGCGGAGGCGACCAGCATCGACACGCGGCGACGGGGCACGCGTGGCGTGCCTGACACGACTCGTCCGGCCATGCCCTCCACGTCGTTGAGGACGTAGTTCGAGTCCCTGCACGGGTCGAGAGCGCGAATGCGTCCGCCGGGATCCGTCATGGTGACCTCTTTTCCTGTTCCATTCGCTCCATGTCCGCTGCGGTGGCAGAGGTACCAAGCTCGTCCAGCGTTCTGACCTGCTCGACGAATCGGGCCTTGGCACGCGAGAGGCGTGTTCCAGCAGCGTTCTGAGAGACCCCCAACACCAACGAGAGGTCGCCCAGATCGAGGCCATCCCAGTAATGCAGGGCAAGGATCTCGCGATCGGCAGCGCGGAGCGCGATGAGCGCCGCACGACCTGAGATGTCGGCGATCGCTTCATCCTCGGCGGATGGCGCTTCACCACGAGAGAGGATCGATGATTCGTGGCGGCGACGCCTCCGATTGGCCCTCTGAGCGTTGTGTAGAACGTTGCGCGCGACGCCGATGATCCATGGACGCTCGCCATCGCCACTGGGGACGTCACCGAGTCGACGCCAGATGACGACAAAGGTCTCTTCGATGAGGTCATCCAGGTCGGACGGCGAGAGTGGGTAGACCCGTCGTCGGAGGTAGTTGCCGACCACGCCGGCATGCGCATCGATCAGGCTCGCCAGACGTTCATGTCCGAGCGCTCCCATGCTTGGTTCCTGTCCGCTTGTGAGGCCTGGGTACAACCCTGTCACTCGGGACCGAGTGCATCAGCCCTTTACGGCACGTGTGGTTTGCGACGTTGGGAGCCGAATCGTCGACCCAGTGCGTGCACACGGCCACAGGCGCGACGAATGGGAGAGCCCGCTCGGTGACGTGGTGCTTGCGTCGAGGACGCATCGCAGCGGCTGATGGTGATGGTGATGGTGAACGGATGATCGGTCGGGCGATCGCGATTACTTGTGCGCACTCAAGGTCACGAGCGACGGGCTGACGGCGATGGCCGTGTAGGTCCCCCCGTCACTTCCAGCGTAGGAGAACGCGGGAAGCACGACGTTGGTCCCGTCGCTGAGCGTCGCCACCTCGTAGACCGCCGAGGAGGAGGTCAAGATGACGGTGACAGGCGACGATGAGGGCTGGGGACCGTGGTAGACGGGGGTACTGCTTTCGACCTCGGAGACGGCGTCTCGTGGAGAGCTGAGTGGGTAGCTGCCTACGTCTGCAATCGGACTGGCAGGTGCCAACGGCCCGGACGCGTACAGCAATTTGCCCGAGTTCGAGAACTCGAAGTCCAGGTCGCAGCCGACAATGGGGGTTCCACTGAGTTCGCACTGGTACGTGACGTGGTTCAGGGTGCTCGCGCGGTTCTCGCTCCCAAGCGTGAGTCCCCTGGGCGTGAGAGCCGCTGCCGCTGGCGAGGACCAGTCGTCGAGTTGACCTTGCGAGGCACCCGAGTCGAGGAACCCTTCGGCTACCGGGCACGGGACGACCTGGCCGGACGCCGTAGTCGTGACGCCTTGGCAGCTTGGCAGATCGATGTTGTAGTACCACTCGAGTGTCGGATTGCAGTCCGTAAACAGCTTCGCGCTCTCACCGGAGAGACCGATGCCGCACCCGTTGTTGCCTCCTGTGACCACTTGTGGGTTCATGATCCCCAGCGCGCTCGCCACGGTCGAGAGTTCGGTCGTGGGGTCGGTCATGAAGGAGTAGACGTCGCCGGACGACGTCGCATTTGACAGCAGCGGACCTGGCACAAAGGTGACAGGTGAAGCTCCATGGCCCCTGTGGCCGTGTCCAGGTAATCCCCCGTGGGTCGAGCCGCCGACAGTGCTTCCGAACGTCGAGCTCTGCACCGAGCTCACAGAGAGCGTCCGTAGGGGTCCCCTCGTTCCGCCCCCTCGAACCACGAGCACACCGAGCAGGATCAACGTAACTGCAACCGCAACGACGGCCACCTTCACTCGCCGTCCATGGAACACGGGAGCACGATGGATCGCCGCCGGTGCGGCAACGATCGATGCATACATGCGGTCTCGGTGCGCCGCATCCATCGCAAAGGCCTCGATCGGGTTTGCACGTCGGAGAGGTTCAAATGGATCCGTCAGTTCAGGCATCGTCGACTCCCTTCCATACTGCTCATGTACGGGCGGCGTCCGTTTTCACCGCGTCGTCACCGCAAGTTCAAAATTCGCTCGAAGGCGTGCGCTCGCCCGAGACAGGCGAGTTGAAGCTGCACCCTGTCGAATTCCAAGCACAACTGCCAGGTTCGCGGCTTCGAGCCCTTCCCAGAAGTGGAGCAGGAGAATTTCGCGGTCAGAGCGGCTGAGGCAACCGAATGCCCTCTTCAGATCTTCACTGGCAGTGACGAGGTCTTCAGCGGAGGGATCGTCGCGACTTGGAAGGATTCTCGAGAGCAGCGCACGACGTCTGGAGTGGCTCCTCCGCGCATTGCTGAGAACATTTCTCGCCACGCCGATGAGCCATGGCAGTTCCGCACCTGCGGGAACGTCGTCGATTCGGCGCCAGGCGACGACGAAGACGGACTGCACGAGTTCCTCGACGTCGGCATCTTCTAGGGGGTACGAGCGCCGACGAAGATAGGCGCCAACGTCGGGAGTGAAGTTGTCAATCAGGGTCCGCAGCCGGTCCTCGCCTGCTGACGCCACGCTCACCTCTTGTTCGGCAGCCTCGGCTCTTTACAGGGCTCGTGAGCAATCTTGACATTCCTTGGTCTCCAACCCGATGTATCAGAACTCGCCTCGTGACGTGACCAAGGGCATCAGCCCGGTTCACAGAAGGGGAAACGAGGTGGACTCGATCCCACGACCCCCCTGCATGCAACTACGCGTCCCGGACGATGGCGAACATCAAGAGGGCAGCCGGCTGGTCTCCAGTCCCCGACCTGCACGAGGTTGACATCTCATCTCGCTCGTACCCCTCCGCGCAACGTCGAGGAGCTCGTCGATGCGCGTCACCACGCGCTCTAGTGCGCGTGCCACAACCGACTTCCTCGACCACGTATGTCGTCGAGAGGGCCTTCGTCCCCGAGGATGTGGAAGGCACGACTCACCGTGCTCGATGGCCGATTGTCGTGGTAGCACGACTGGCCCGGGCGGGGCTGGCCACCTTGTCGCTCGTCTGCGGCGAGGTAACTCTCACATTGAGACGGCGTGAGCGTTCACTTCGTCAGAGAGGCAGCAGGGTTGTGAGACTCGGGTCCGGGGACGGCGGGTCATCGTGAGACGAACACTGCGCGTTGGTTGGTATCGGCTCCGGGTGACATTTGGCCGTCGGTGGCTCGGCTTGCTCGCAGTCACGCTCTTGGTCGGGTTGATCGGCGGATTGGCGATGGGCGCGGTGGCAGGAGCGCGGCGCACACAGTCGTCGTTTTCCACGTTCTTGGCGAGCACGAATCCCTCCGATCTGCTCGTCACGCACAACGACAGCATCAACGACAGCAACCAGACCGATCCGAGCTTCCTGCGCGCGCTTGCTGCGCTGCCGCAGGTGACTCGGGTCGAGAGCGCGACCGACCCGAGCCGGCTCGTGCTGGGCGCGAACGGCTCTCCTGGTCAGGACGCGGCGGATCGGACGTTCGACTCGTCGGCGCATGTCCTCGCCGACGTCAGCGGCGAGTTCTACAGCCAGGACCGCCCGACGGTGATCCAGGGCCGCCTCGCCAACCCGCGGCGTGCCGATGAGATGGTCATGAGCGCCGACGCGGCCCAACTGCTGCACCTGCACGTGGGTGACATCGTGCACTTCGGCTTCTACACCAACGCGCAGACTCTCGAGAACGGGTACGGGACCCCAGCCCTGCGACCGCGGCTGCGGATCGGGGTGAAGTTGGTGGGGATCGTGCGCTTCCCCTTCGAGATCGTTCGAGACGACTTCGACACAGGGTTTCGGCTCGTGCTGCTCACCCCAGCGCTCACGCGGCCGCTGGACCGATGCTGCGCCAACGGCGTGCAGGCCGGGGTCACACTCCTCAACGGCAGTCGCGATGACGCCGCGGTCGAGGCCGAGATCAAGCAGGCGCTGGCGAACTCGTCAGTGATTCAGGTCACGGCGGTGGAGGAAGCGACAGCCGAGCGGTCGATTGCTCCGCAGTCGATCGCGCTCGGCGTCTTCGGGGCGATCGCGGCGCTGGCGGCGTTGCTCATCGCGGGTCAGGCGATCGGTCGCCAACTCCGCGCCGGTGCCGACGACCTCGACACCTTGCGAGCGCTGGGAGCGAGTCCAATGGTGACGTCGACCGATGGGTTGATCGGCATCCTCGGTGCCGTCGTGGCCGGGGCGATCCTCGCAGCCGTGGTCGCGGTCGTGCTCTCTCCGTTGTCACCGCTCGGACCGGTGCGGCCGGTGTATCCGCACTCCGGGATCGCGTTCGACTGGACGGTGCTCGCCACCGGCGTCCTGGGCCTGCTCGTCGTGCTTGGCACCACTGCGGTCGTGCTCGCCTACCGGCAGGCGCCGCAGCAAGCTGTGCGACGGGCGGCACTTCGCTCTCGGAATCCTTCGCGCGTCGCGACGCTTGCCGCAACCTCGGGGCTGACGGTATCGGGCGTTGTAGGAATACGCCTCGCGCTCGAGCGCGACAGCCGCGCCGTGCCGGTCCGCTCGGCGATCCTGGGCGCGGTCCTCGCGATCGCCGTCGTCGTCGCCACGGTCGTATTCGGTTCGAGTCTCAACACCCTCGTGTCGCATCCCGCCCTCTACGGGTGGAACTGGAACTATGAGTTATTGGGCAACTACGGCGGTCTCGCCGACGTCCCACTTCCGCAGACCGGACAGCTGCTCAACCGCGACCCCTACGTCGCCGCCTGGACTCGAGCATCTTTCGACGACCTTCGCATCGACGACCAGGACGTGCCCGTGCTCGGAACCACGCCCAACGCCGCGGTCGCACCACCCGTGCTCTCAGGTCATGGGCTCGAAGCAGCCAACCAAATCGTCTTCGGCCCAACCTCACTCGCCCAACTTCATAAGCACCTCGGTGACACCGTCACCCTGGACAACGGTGTGACCAAGCCGATGCGGCTCATCATCGTCGGGACTGCCACCCTGCCCGCCATCGGTGCCGGTCAGAGCCTGCACCTTGAGATCGGAACCGGAGCGGTGCTCTCCGAACAGCTCATCCCCGAGCGCGACCGAGGATTCGGCGACCTTCCCTCCAGCCCCGAAGCCGTGTTCGTTCGCTTCCACGCCGGCGCGAATCCCGTCGCGGCCCGTCGTTCGCTCGATCAGATCGCAATCGACGTCCAAAACATCAAGGGCCATGGCCCACCTGCCGTCGTCCCTGTGCAGCGCCCCGCCGAGATTGTCAACTACCGCACCATGGGCAATACACCGGCCCTACTCGGCGCCGCTCTTGCCGCAGGCGCAATCGTCGCGCTCGGCCTCACCCTGCTCATCGCAGTCCGTCGCCGCCGACGTGAGCTCGCCATACTCAAGACGCTTGGTTTCACCCGCCAACAGCTCGCGGCGATCGTCGCCTGGCAATCCAGCGTCGCCGTCGGGGTCGGCGTACTCATCGGTGTGCCGCTCGGCGTCACTGCCGGACGCGCGCTGTGGATCCGATTCGCAGACGCCCTCCAGGTCGTCCCCGAATCGACCGTCCCCACACTTACGATTGTTCTCATCGCGGTCGGCGCGCTCGTACTCGCCAACGTCGTCGCCGCAATCCCCGGACTCCAAGCCGCCCGCACCCCACCGGCCGTGCTCCTCCATGCGGAATGAGCGATCGTGCCGCATCGCCGGCGCTTCCCTTGTGGTCCCGCGACAAAGTGATCGACGTCGCCGACGTCGCAGAGGTCCTCCCACTACTCAAGGTCGCACAGGTTCACTGGCTTGGCGCGAGCCTCGAGCGAGTGCACGCCGGACACGCATGGCTGGCGGAGCTCTCTGAGCCGCGCCGTGAGCTGAGCGCCCCTGGTGGTCGAGCGCTAGTCCGCGATGTCCTCGAATTTCACCTTCACGTCGTCGGTAACCCAGCCCGCGGCGCAGGGCGCGAGGTAGGGGCACGAGCTGAACACGACGGTGCCCGTGCCCCCGCAGGGCACACGGATCGACGTCGGGATGGTCCTCGGCGTTGAGTAGTGCTTGAAGTGCAGCTGTGTCGGCTTCGCGCCGCCTGTCGTCGGCTGGAACCAGGCGTAGACCGAGCTGAAGAGCCCGGTGTAGCCATGGCCCTTGCGGACCCGCACGACCGACATGGTCTGCTTGCCGGCGACCGGTCCCATGCGCGACGACCCAACGGGACCCGGGCAGACGGTCTTCACGACGGGCTCCTTGTGTGTCGCGTTGACGAGTCCGACGAAGTGCTGCCCCGCCTTGATGGGCGCCCCGGCGCCCGCCTCCGAGGCAAGGGGCATCGCCGCCATGACCGCGGAGGCCAGGCACACCAAGGAGATCTGAACGATTCGCTTCATCGCAACCCCCAGCCACGCTCCGCCGACGCACGGCTCGGGCCGATCGTACCCACGGGCGCGACGAGATGCTTGTCGGGCGAAAGCGCCGCCCCCGGTGCCCGGCTCCAGGCAGAGTTCCGGGTGCACGATGCGCGTGGCGGGCTCGACGCCCGCTGAGCCGAAGACGACGAGCCCAGTGACGAGAGCGGGCTTTCGCTCTCTGCATCGCGTCCTCGCGTGGCGTTTCGGTCAGCCCGGTCGTGCGAGGTCAAGCGCCTCCCGCAAGGACAGGCCCTGCCCGACTGCAGTGGCTCGAGCAACGGCCTCCGCCGACAGCGCGTCCCGGGCCCGACCGACGACCTCGCGCCCGGGGGTCTCGTCCGAGTAGACGTTCACGATCCCTTCTTCACGGGTGTACATCTCTGCAGCCGCCGCAAGCTGAATCGCATTCTCGGGCCGCCCCTCGGTGGCCGCCGTCGCAGCCAAACCAGTCAGTGCGATTCCAACGCCGCGGATGCTGCCGACGTCCGTGTAGGCGTGGACGGAGTCGAAGAACCGTCGGCGTGCAAGGCCAGTGTCCCCGTGTCGAAGTCGAACCCATGCCACTTCACCAAGCACCCTCGCCTCTTCCGCTCGATCGCCGCACGCTTCGAACTGAGCGAGCGCCTGCTCATAGAGATCGACGGCGTGGGCGAGGTCGCCACGGCCTGTGGCGAGCGCAGCGAGCCCGCTGAGCGAGACGCCTGCGCCGTCGTGGTCGCCGAGGCGCTGCTGGATGGCGAGCGCGGCGGTGAGCTGCTCGCCAGCTGCGGCCAGGTCGCCGGCGAGCATCTGCAACAAGCCGTCGGCCGTTCGTGCGAATCCCTCCGCCCAGGGGAACTCCGCGGCATGGCTCCGCTCGATTCCCTCATTCGTCCAGGTGCGACCTGTCGTGTCGCCCTTCCCGAGCAGCCCGAGGCCGAGCAGGAATGGCGTCATGCACCTCTCCCTCGTGGAATCGAGTGCCGTCGCGATCTCGTACGCCTCGGTCCATTCGACGATCGCCTCGTCGAACTTCCCGAGCATCCACAACGCGAGGCCGGCGGTGATGAGCGCGCGACTGCGCCCCACCGTCGCCACGATCCTGTGGTCCTCTCCGAGGAATGCGACGGCACGCTCGCGGGCACTCAGGTTCTGTCCGCGGACGTGCCAGTAGATGAGCAGGTTGCCGCACGCCTGCAGACCGAGTTCGAGTGCGACCGCATCTCCGCCCCGCGCTGCGGCGAGCAGGGTGTCGAGAGCGGCACGGACATTCTCGTCCTCGACAATGCCCCTCTCCAGCGCGCGAACCAATCCGTCGCCCTCCATGTCCCCGCGCAACTCCTCAGTGAGTGCGACGAACCGACGTGCGTGGCTCATCGATGTGCCGTCCGCCTCATCCGAGGCGCCGAGAAGCTCGCTCGCGTACGACGAGATCGTCTTGAGCATGCCGAAACGGTCGCGTCGATGATCCACGCGGACGAGCGCGTGATCCACAAGCGACTCGAGCTGGTCGAGGACGGAGTCACCCGGATCGGCGCAGACGGCTTCGAGATCGTCGAGCCGGCAACCCCCGACGAAGACGGCCATCTTCCGGAAGAGGCGTTGCTCGGCGTCTCCGAGTAGCGAGTAGCTCCAACCAATGGTCGCTCGCAGCGTCCGCTGGCGTTCGGGCGTGTCGCGGGGCCCAACTCCGAGGCCGTCGAGGGCGTGACTCAGGCGTTCGGAGAGCGCGTGAGGCGACAAGAGACGCAGCCGCGGCGCCGCGAGCTCAAGCGCCAGCGGCAACCCGTCGAGACGGCGGCAGATTGCGACGACTGCTTCTGAGTTCTCCTCAGTGAGCTCGAAATCAGTCACTGCACTGCGGGCGCGATCGACAAAGAGTGCGATCGCGGGTGATGCGAGGATCGACAGGAGGGCCGGTTCGGAGCTCTCCGAGGGAAGCTCCAGCGTGTCGAGTGGGAACTCACGCTCCCCGGCGATCCGCAGCGGCGCGCGGCTCGTGGCGATGACGTGCAGATGGGGGCAACGCTCGACAAGCATCGCCACGTCAGGCGCGGCGGCGACAACCTGCTCGAGGTTGTCAAGCAGCACGAGGGCGCGCTTGTCCCCAATCAGAGAGGCCACCCCGTCGCCAAGTGTGCGTTCCTCGGACTCCTTGACATCGAGTGCTGCGGCGAGGGCGGGAACGAACTCTTCAGGATCGGAGACCTCGGACATTGAGACGAATGCGACGCCATCGAGGAACTCCGGCGAGATCAGACGGGCGAGCTCGATAGCCAACCGGGTCTTTCCCACGCCGCCGGCACCAGTGACAGTGACGACGCGGTGAGCACGGACGACTTCGATCAGGGCCTGCAGCTCGACATGCCTCCCGAGCAAGGGTGTCTCGGGAGCCGGCAGATTGCTCGGAAGGCTCGCGTAACGCTCGCCCTTGCCCTCGAGGTCGCGCGGATCCGGGACCACGATCCCTTCGGCGTCGACCGCGAAGAGCTCGAAGGGGCGACCGACGTTCTTGAGGCGAAACCTCCCCAATGCAACCACTCTGACGTCGCTCCGGTTGCGGATCTGGTCGTAGGCGGTGTCAGAGAGCATCACCCCGCCCGGAACTGCGAAGGACTCGATGCGAGAGGCGATATTGACCGCATCACCGACAAGACCTTCCGGCTCGACGGTCACCTCCCCGACGTGGATGCCGATGCGAACGGGGACGTCGTGACCAGCGAGCTCTCGCTGGATGTTCACCGCTGCCTTCGAAGCGTCGAGCGAGCTCGCAAAGGCACTCATGGTGCCATCGCCCAGGCGTTGGACGATGGTTCCGCCGAACGCGTCATGCTGGTCTTCGACGGCCCGGATGTAGCGCCCCCGCTTCTCGCGAGCAAGGAGTTCGTCGGCCTGCATGAGCGCCGTGAACCCCACCATGTCAGTGAACATGACTGCGACAAGTCGGCGCTCGAGTCGGTCCGTCACTGTCACTCCTAAGGATCACCGCACGACACCGGCGACGCGCGCTGACTCTACCGCCCCCCACGGCCGAACTTGCTCGATGAATCGTGTCGATCTGCGGCTCGACGCGCTCGACAGTTCCGATTCGAGCAATCTGTCGAACGAAGCAACCCTGACAACTCCGGTGGTCTCGGCGGATGCAACGAATATGCCGCAGCAAACTCGATCCTCCCGTTCTCATAGACGTCGATCGCCCTGAGAAGTGGCGCGTCGACAATGAACACTGACGCCATTGCCAAGTGCAACCGAATCGACTCCGCGATGGTTGCGCGCGGTGCCTCGCAGGCCGCGATCCTCCTTCCTCAGAACTCGCGGGGTCCAGCCGGTTGCGGGACCTCGGCTCGCCGCAGTTGGAGGTCCTTCGAAGCACGGGGGACCCGCGCACACACGCGCCGTTCGCTCGACGTGGGGTCTGGGGAGTCAGGACCCGTCTCTGACCACTTGGGGCAGCTCGTGAAAGGTGGGCGGTCCACCTTTGGTCTTCTTGGCGTCGTACATCGCGCTGTCGGCACACGACACGAGCTCATCTGCGGTGACGCCTGGCCCGCCGCAGGCGACGCCCACGCTCGCGGTCATGGCGACGGACATTCCCGAGAGGTTGAACGGGGCCTCGAAGACGCTCTGCACTCGGCGTGCCAGCGCGAGGGCAGACCTTGGATCGCCAATGCCGGGGCACACGACAAGGAACTCGTCACCACCGTGTCGCCCGGCCTGATCCGTCGTTCGGATGCGATCACGAAGACGCTCGGCAACCGCCATGAGGAGCTGGTCGCCCACATGATGGCCGTATTGGTCGTTAATGGGCTTGAAGTGGTCCAGATCGAGGTAGATCCCGGCCACCCGTCCGCCGTGAGTGATCAGGTTGGACGCGAGCGCCTCCATGATGGATCGACGGTTCTGGAGCCCGGTCAACGCATCGGTATCGGCCATGCTCCGCAGCTCGGTGACATCGACCACGCATCCAAGGACCCCGAGCACGGTCTGATCATCAGTGATCGCCCGGAGATTGATCCGACACGCGGAGCGGGAGCGCCGATCGTGCTCGGTGAGAGAGATGTCGAGATCAGCGTCGATCCCGTCGACCATGACCTTCTCGATGGCTTCCTGAAGGAGTGAGCCCTGCCCGGAGAGCAGCGCGTCGGCGAGATCGACCTGAGACTCCACTTCCCGGTCGCCGATCAGGGCTTGGAGCACCGGATTCACGAACGCAATCGCTCCGCCTGAGGCGACGTGGAAGAGACCGACGGGGACGGTGTCGGTGAGTCGACGCAGGAAGCTCTCGTTGTGTCGAAGCGCTTCGACGGCAGCCATCTCCTCTGACACGTCGAAGAGCCTCGCGACGACAACGGTTGTCCCGTCGGCCTCAAGGTGCGACTCGTTGGACGTCTCAAGCCACAGCCAGCGGCCGTCTTTGCAGAGGTAGCGCAGTCGCACGGTCTGGATGGTCGACACACGGTCAGCGTTCACCCGGCTCATCCAGTTGTCGATCGCTCGGATGTGATCGTCAGGATGGATGAACTCAAGGTTCTGGTGTCCGGCCATCTCCGTCTCGCCCCAACCGAGCATGAGGCTGAGCGCGGTGTCGATCGACAGGATCTTGGCGACCTGGTCTTTCGTCATGACGCCGAGACGGGGCCTCGACGGTGCGAGAGTGCTCGCTCGGAAAGCTCGTTCGGGCTCAGCGTGGCTGTCCGCTGCCACGACGAGGCGGAAGAGGACACCGTGCGTCTCTCGAAGGTCGACATACCGCAGCAGCAGAGGTCGCGTTGGCTCGCTCGCCATGTGAATCTTCGTGACACCGATGCCGCGCGTAAGGGCGGCGACGAAGGCATCCGCGACGGCTTTGGTGTCCTCGGGCACGACGAGCTCAAGCAACGAGCGCAGATCGGTCTGATGCTCTGGACCGAGCACGATGCCAGGCGGGATCTCGGCCGGCGCCCCGGCAGGGGTGACCGCACCAACGAAGGCGTCGGGATCGTCGGCCATCCATGCGGCGAGGGTCTCATTCGGGCTGACGTCGAGCAGCGCCTGAGGACGCCCTGGGAACTCCGTGATTGTGCTCATGCACGCCTCTCGCTCATCGCCAGCCTTGACGGGTCCCGCCGGAGCGACTGGTTGCCAACGTAGGTGTAAGAGCGTTCCAACGCTAGGTGCTTGTGTGACTGTTGACGAAGCGTTGGGTGTCCGTGTTTCGTTGCCGAGTTCAGCATGACAAGTGCGAGCGGGACTCGCCGGGCGAGAGGGATGGCCACACATCGTCACGAGGTGCGCGGGGCTCTGTATGTGCGTGGGGGCCCGGCGTACCGCCATCCATGTTGGAGCCCGGCGACCTCGCTGAGTTGGTGGCGGCGTCGCATGAGGCCTGACAGTCCGACACGAAGGTCTCGCCGGGTTGGTTGGCCGTGCGGTCTACCGCGAGACGGCCTTGTCGGGCCGTCCCTCGGTGGCTGTCGTCGCAGCGAGGCCAGTCAGTGCGAATCCAACGCCCGGCTCCTTCGCCCGGAGGAGGGCTGCGTAACCCGCTCCCCTATCGGTAAGGCGACTGCCTCGATTCGCCGGGGCACACGGGCGGCACGGTGACGGGAGGTGGAATGCCAGAGCGCGCACCGACGAGAGAGACGCGCAAGTCCTCAGGCCCTCGCCGGGCCCGTGTCCCGGTGCAGTCGACGAGGTCTCGACCACGTACCCGAAGTCGCCCCGGCACGCGTCGCCGACGACTCGCTCTCCCTGCCGCACTGGTGGGAGCCGTGCTCGTGGTCGTCGCCGGACTCGTGGTGGCATCACTGGTGTCAAGTGGCACCGCTGCGAGCGAGAGCACCGCGCCCACCTCCGTCGTGCATGAGGTGACGGCGTTGACACCAAGCGAGTTGGCCAGCGTCGGTGGGGCACCGGCTCCAACGTCGCTCCATCAGGTCGTCGGCGGAGCGCAACTCAGCATCGACAGTAAGCCGACGATCGTGTTCGTCAGCGAGGAGTCCTGCCCGTACTGCGCCGCGGAGCGGTGGGCGCTCGTGATCGCCTTGTCGCAGTTTGGTGCGTGGCACAACCTCGGCGCCACGACGTCGTCAGCGATGGACGTCTACCCGAGCACCGCCTCGTTCTCATTCCGGCACGCGACGTTCACCAGTCAGCGCCTGGCGCTCCGCACGACGGAGCTTGCGGACAACGCGGGCCGGGCGCTGCAGCCACTCACGCCACTCGACCAGAGTCTGATCAGCCAGTTTGACGTGCCCCCGTACGTGAACTCTGCCGCCCAGTCCGGTGCCGTCCCGTTCTTGGACATCGACGACCGCTACGTCTTGGCTGGAGCCCAATACAGCCCCGGCGTGCTCGCGGGATTGAGCATGCGCCAGATCGCGGCACGGCTGAAGGATCCGTCGAGCGCGGCAGCCGTCGCCATCGACCAGTCCGCGGCAACCTTGATAGCCGCTCTCGACAACGTGCTCCACGTCCCTGAAGCCCGACAGTGAGTGCGTGACGCCATGGCCAGCGTTGCCTCGACTGAGCTCGAACCGTCCCAGCCGCACGAGGACTCTGCGTGGGCTCCGCCCCGTTGGGCTGCACCAACGTCGGTGCTGCTGGCCGTCGCAGGTGTCGGCGTCTCGACGTACCTGACCATTGCCCACTTCTCGAGCTCGACGTTGCTCGCATGCCCCGAGACTGCGGCGATCAATTGCGAGAAGGTCACCACGAGTCCGCAATCGGCCATCCTTGGCGTCCCGGTCGCACTCATCGGGCTCGTGTTCTTCGCGGTGATGGTCATCGTCAACCTGCCGCGCACGTGGACCCGCGCGACTCGGACACTCCGCCTCGTCCGGCTGACCCTGGCGTCAGGGGGCGTCGCCTTCGTCCTCTACCTCATCTACACCGAGCTGCTCACCCTCCACGCCATCTGCCTGTGGTGCACGTTCGCTCACGCCTTGGCGCTCTCGATCTTTGGCGTGATCGTGTTCTCCGAGAGCCTGGCCAGACCCGACCTGCGCGCCAGCCTCCCGCGGACGGCTAGGTGATCCAGCTGGCATCAGACGAGGTCGCAGCGCACTGCTCCGGGCCAGGTTCCGCGCGTCGATCGCTCGCGACGCTTCCCTCGGCACGCGCACGCCGCTGGGGTGTAACCCCCGCCGCTATCTCTCCGTGAGCACCTCCTAGCGAACCGTGCTCCGTCACCGGCTCCCGGTTGGTCCCCCCAGCCAACCGGGAGCCGGCGGTCCACCTGACCGGGGGGCGCGGGGTCGATGGCGATCGTCGACCCTCAGGAAGCGCGTGTAACCCGTCGTCCTATGTAGAGGTGAGATGCTGTCCACCGTTCATCCCTCCGACACCGACTCGAGTCAGGACCCGCGCCCAGAAGACGCCGGGATTACGTACCTCCGCGTGGTCGACGCCGACGCCTACGCAGACTGGGAGGCGGTGTATCGGGACAACGTCGATCGCCTCTATCGATTGATGTACGCGAGAGTGGGCAACCGACCCGATGCCGAAGATCTCACCTCTGAGGTCTTCCGGACGGCGCTTCCCCCACTTGGGATGGCGTCTTCCAAAGGGGAGGTGCGCGCCTATTTGCTGGCCACCGCAAAGACTGTCCTCGCCGCCCACTGGCGCCGTCACCTCGGGCTCCCCGTCACCTCGATCGATGAGGAGGCCGATGCCGGCTATCTCGCCGAGCCGTCGGGTCCAGAACCACTGAGCGATGCTCCCCAGCGTGCGGGCAAGATCCTGGACGCGCTGCCCGATCGGTATCGACGCATTCTCGAGCTCCGTTTCCTCGAGGCGTGCTCGATCAAGGAGGCGGCAGCGACCTTGGGCGTGACCGTCAGCAACGCCAAGGTCCTGCAGCATCGTGCCCTCCGCATGGCCGCAAAACTGTCGCTGGAGTTGGAGCCATGAACAATCGACGCTTGCCCGCGTTCCTCGATTCGCTGGCCGACGGCAGGCGTCCCAAGGACTTCGACGCCGCTCCCGAGGACGTCGAGGTGCTTCGCACCGCGATTGAGCTTCGCGCGGCCCGCCCCGGCGACGCGCAGCCCGATGCGGCATTCGTCTCGAGGCTGCACCACGAGCTGTCCGCACAGGCGCGATCCGGGCCCGCGTCGATCTCCCAACCGGTCAAGCGGCGACGTCGAAGCACGGCAGTGGCCGCCATCGCCGCGAGCTTCGTGCTCGTCGGTGCAACGGCGGCGGCCACGGAGGCCCTGAGCCAAGGCCCGGCCACGCAAGTCGCCTTAGGTGCGCCTCGTGCCACGTCGTTGCGGACCGGGACGTTCGAGACCACGGATGGGCAGGTGATGGGACAGATCGTCGCCTATAAGGGCTCGCCCTCATGGGTCTACATGAATGTGGGTGACTCGAACTACACCGGCTCGATCGTGTGCAAGCTCCAGGTCGACAACGGCTCGACGGTGGCCACCGGCGCCTTCATGCTCCACGCGGGCAAGGGCGAGTGGACGAAGGCCATTCACGTCGACATCGGTCGGCTTCGAGGTGCGACGCTCGTCAACTCATCGGGTGACGTCGTGGCGTCGGCCACCCTCAGCTGAGCCGACTCACTCGCGCAACGGCCCCACGCAACGTGGGACGAGGTCACCTCACCCGCGGCGAGTACGCGGCACGCAAGTAAACCGCAGGCACGCACGTCTCACCGTTGCCATTGTGGTCTGGCTGACGTTGCCCGGTCACGCGAGCACCTGGTTCCGGTCCGAATCACGTCGCCGTCCCTCGTGTAACCCATCGCCGTATTAACCATCGGCAGCAGCGGTCCAATACACAGAAAGGACGTCACGTGCACGATCCCAATTATGAGGTCTCGACACATCGAGGTCCACGGTCCGCCGTGGACCGTCACGCGATCAACCTGGTCGGCAACCTGCTCCTGACCGGCGTGTGGCTCGAGCATCGGCTCACGAGGACGCTGACGCCCAGTGGCGCTGCGCGCGAGTCGTCTGCGCTGCGAGCGCCACCCGATCGCACGGTGATAACAGGAGCCTCGCAATTCAAGCCACTGCGACGTGCGGGCTCATGAGACGCCCTCACAGACTGGTCCCCATGGTCGGGCTGGCCGCAGCAACCGTCGTCGTCGGCGCTGTCCTTGTCACCATGGGCAGTTCAACGACCGCGGCATCCATGAGCACTCGGGCCCCGACCTCGGTGACGACTTCCGGTCAGTCGGCCCCGACGACGACTGCGTCCGCAGGTGCCGTCGCACGTTCAGCGCCCATGGCCACCGTCCGCGCGGCCTCAGCAACGGTGGGAGGCGTCACGGAGACAATTCTCGTCAGTGGTTCGGGACTTCCCCTCTACTTCTACGAGCCCGACACGGCCACCACGTCAAGGGTCACCGGAGAGCTCGCCGCGCTGTGGCCACCGCTCCTCGCCAACGGGCCGACTGCCCGCGGTGCTGCGGGCACGCTGGCAACGGTGACGACGGCGAGCGGTCGCCAGGTGACCTACAACGGACACTTCCTCTACACCTTCGCCGAGGACAGCCCGGGAATCGTCACCGGTCAAGGCGTGCAGAACTTCTTCGTGGCCACCCCGACGACACCGACCATCACGTCGGCAACTCCCTCGGGGACCCCACCAACGCCGACACCCTCCGTCAGCGTTCCCGGCTACTGAGTTCGGCCAGACCAAGCGAGCTGGACGGTCCGAAGATGCAAGCCGGCAATCTCGCCGCCAGAGAGCCTCGGTCGACTCGATCCGAGTCGACCGAGGCGCTGGCGGCCGCCCACCAACCCCAGGTACGGGATCGGCTGCGAGACGCCGTGCTCCCGCTGGCTCAGGCCGCGATCTCGGAGGGGAACGTCAGCCGCTGGATCGTGCGGCTGCTGGCAGCTTGCTGTCTGGGTCTTATCCCGTGGACCATCGGCCTGGCGCTGACGTTGCCACGCAGCTACCTGGTTGGGAACTGGCCACTCGCGTGGACCGGATTCGACGCCATCTTGCTGTGCTGCCTCGGCACGACCGCCTGGGGACTTTGGAGACGCCGACTCGTGGCCATCCCGGCATCCATGATCACGGCCGTCTTGCTGCTGTGCGACGCATGGTTCGACATCGTGACAGCCCACGGGGGCCGCTGCCTCGCAGTGAGCATCACCACAGCAGTCGCGGCCGAGATTCCAATCGCGACGCTGCTTGGGCTGATCTCTCTTCGGCTACTGCACGCCAGCGGGCTCGCCGACCGAGGAACGGACGTCAGCCGAACGGTCGGTGCGATGTGGCGCGCCTCGCTCATCACGTCTCGCAGCGCCTCGTGGCCACCTGACCGTCCGCAACAAGGGAGCCACCGGCCACGCGTGGTCGGCTACTGCGAGCCGAGCTCCTCTCGCGCCGCTGGATCGCAGCTCGGCGCACGACTCGCGACCGCTCCTCGACAGACCATGAGACCGATCACCACACCGGATGAAGAGAATCGATCAGTATGAGAGACAGCTTCGAAGAATTCGAGTGGGTTCGCGCGTCGAAATTGATCACTGGACGCCCGCTCCGCACATTCGCGAGAGGAAGAGTATGCGCGAGCCACGGCTGCCGGACGCGACTGTCGTGCTACAACTCCACGAGATGCTGCTCCATGCACCGTGAGCTGCACTGACACCGACCGATCCCGCCGATCGGTCATGAGTCCCTGATCAAAGGTGGTCCCCAGCCAGTCGGTAGGACAGACACGCCGCCGACCAAGAGGTCGGCACCTAGCGGCACCCGCCGTGGTCTCGCAATTCGAGTCCGGCGGCTATTTCAGCAGCGTCACGTGCCCCTTGAAGTCCTTTCCCTTCTTGCTGGACGCCTGTGCCTGGATGATCGAGGTGCACGAAAGGAGCAGCGGGCTCGCCTTGTCGAGCGCGCACGACACGCCGACGACGACGGCCCCGTAGAGATTGAGGTAACTCTTGGGTGAGCGGGCCCATGCGCTGCCAACGACCTGGTAGAACGACCCGTCGGCGCCAGCGACCAGGCAGTAGCCGTCGACGCACGAGGACCCCCGGATGTTGACGCCGTGCCGACTGTGGCTGATCGTGGTCGAAGCACCGCTCGACGGGAACGTCACGACCGATCCGGTGTTGTCCACCAGCAGGCAGGTGCCGTTCGGCGCACACGACACGCCGGTCACGCCGCCGAACGCGTCCAGCGAGTGCGGCGCTGACCAAGTGGCCCCCTCGAAGAACATCGCGTCCCCGTTCTGGGCGACAGCCACGCACGCGGTCGGGGACGTGCACGAGACTCCTGCGACTCTCGCGATGTCGTGGCGCTCCGGGTAAATCGTGATTTTCCCGGCCACGGACAACAGGTACGTGTGGCCCGTGTCATCCCCGAGGAGGCACGTCTTGGCCGACGACTTGGGCGCGTTGCGGATGCAATCCGTCCAGCCGAGCTTGCCGACTTTGTCCGGCTTGCCCCCCGAGCCTGGGGCGGGTGGCATGGCGAACGGGGAGGACCACGTGGTCCCGTTGAGCACGAGGTAGTTGCCAGCGATGTCACCTGCCACGCAGAACACCGGCGTGCCCGGGGCGCACGAGACGGACAGCAACGCGGTCGAGTTGTCGACCTTTTGCCAGTGGGATCCCGTCGAGGTCAGCGTCCCGGCGTAGCCGCCGCTCGCAACCATGACGCACATCGACGTCGTCGGGCAGCTCAGCCCCGCCACAAGGGTCTGCGTCGCCAGGTTCTGCTGCACGGCACGCCAGCTGTACCCGTCGACAGTCACCTTGATCGACTTCTTCACCGAGGCCGAGCTTCCCTGCGGTTTTGCGAGCAGGGACCAGCTGTAGTGAATCGCGGCGCTCTTCGCGTTCGACGGGAGAATCGTCGCGACGTGCAAGGTCCGGTTGGTCTTGCCGGACGCGTTTGCGCAGTTGAGCGTCAGCGGGAAGCCGGCCACTGATGGACTCACCGAGAACGTGCACGTCGCGGCGTTCGTGACAACGGCTGTGAGCGTGACCTTGCCGCCCACTGGCTGGAGGTTCAGTGAGGACGCGTGGAACCCTGTGATCGCAATCCGACCACCAGAGCTCGCACTCGCGAGGGTTGGCGCGAGCGCGAGACCACCGGCGATGGCGACGGCCCCCGTTAGCCGGAGCAACATCGAAGACATAGTCGGGCGAGCGACACGACGCGTACGGACCAGTTCCCGAGACATAGGTGATCTCTCCAGCATCCTTGAGACACGACGTGCCTGGCGTCACCATAGGACGACAGTGCGGGCTTCGGCATGCGAACCTTCGGTCCCACACGTCGGCGGGAGCTCGATCGGTCGAGACATCCACCAGTTGACGCACCCGCATGCTGCTGAAGAACCTTATGTGCGTGCCTCGTCGGCGGCGTCATGTGTGCACCGCTTGCTACGAATCGGTCAACCGTTGGGGCGTGATGAGAAGGCCAGGAACTGGTGGACGGATCGCACTGACGACGATCCCTCACCCACGGCAGCCGCCACTCGCTTGGTGGATCCCGATCGCACGTCGCCGACGGCAAAGAGACCGGGATGGCTGGTCTCGAACGGCAGCGGCGATCGGGCCAGGGTTTGCCAACTCTGGCCGAGTTGCTCGGCGGTAAGGGAAAGATCGGTCAGCACGAAGCCTTGGTCATCAAGAGCAGCGCAGCCGTTCAGCCAACCCGAGGAAGGCTCCGCTCCGATGAAGGAGAACAGTCCTGCACACGGGAGGTCGACGTTGCCGTCGGGGCCATTGAGCCGCACGGCTCCGAGGGTCTCGTGTCCGTCCAACGCGACGACGGTCGTGCGTGCCCGAACCGTGATCTGGGAGTCGGCCTCGATACGTTCGACCAGATAGCGCGACATGTCCTTTCCGAGATCGTCGCCCCGGATGACGAGCGTGACCCGGCAGCCGCCCTGGCGCAAGAAGATGGCCGCTTGGCCGGCCGAGTTGCCACCTCCGACGACGACCACGGGCGACGGGCCGCAGATGCCTGCCTCCATGTCGGTGGCGGCGTAGTACACGCCGTTGCCTTCGAAGTCGCTCAGTCGTGAGGCCTCCAGCCGGCGGTAAGAGGCGCCGGTGGCGGCGATGACGGCTCGTCCTGCGACCTCGCTTCCGTCGCTCAGTCGCACCACCAGATGCCCGGCGCAGCTGCCGAGCGAGACGACCGTGCAGGGCGCAGTGAGACTGGCCTCGAATTTCTCGGCTTGGATGATCGCCCGCTGGGTGAGCTCCGCACCAGAGATTCCCATGGGAAATCCCAGGTAGTTCTCGATCCGTGAGCTCATCCTGGGCTTCTCCCGATTTGACGGACAACCGACATCAGGTGCAGAGCACCTGGGAGGGAGTCCATCATGGAGACCATGGCAAAGCGAAAGACACGACCACGCCGGTCGTTCACCCCGGAGTTCAAAGCTGAGATCGTCGAGCGCTGCAGGGCTGGTGACCGATCGATCGG